>NZ_JAGPZA010000010.1:0-86714 GCF_024454095.1 Corynebacterium sp. CCUG 69979
GAAGGTTCCTTCGCCTCGATTGAGAGGTGCCTCTGTCTCCTCGAACGCTTTGTAGTACTTGGAGCGCTGGATGGAAAGCTGGTGCGACACTGACATTGCAGTCGGGGCGGACAGCGCCTTAATCAGGGCGAAAGCCAAGAGAAAGCGGCCGATGCGGCCGTTTCCGTCGTAGAACGGGTGAGTGTATTCGAACATGAAGTGCCCCATGAAAGCACTGACCAGGCGGTGGGTATCCGCGCTTTGCGTAGCAAGGAAGGTCTCGAGTCTCGCGGTGATTTCGGCTTCGTCCGTCGGAGCGGCATGAATCTCTTTTTGCCCATCGTGAATCGAAACTGAGTGGGCACGGAATAACTGGCCGTCAGGCTTGTCGCTATCTGCAATCTCGTCGGCCAGGAGTTCGTCGTAAAGCGAGCGAAGCGCTTGTGGTGACTGGGGGAAGGCCCGTGCAGCTTCTCGGGGAAAGAGCAGAGATGAGTACAAGGCCGCCATTTCACGGAATCGCTTGTGCGCGGTTGTCCGTGGTTGCTTCAGTGCTTCGGCGATTTCTTGGCGAGTGGAGCGAATGCCTTCGATGCTGTTCGTTGCCTTGATCTCTTCGATAAGGAGGCCGCTCAGGTAGTGGCTCTTGGCGGCATCAGGAAGTGATGACCACTTAGGGGCGATCTGCAGTTCGTTGCTCCACACCCGCTCAATCGCTTCCACGACCTCGTTCGTATGCACGACAAACAAGGGGTGGTCGCCCACGTTGAAGTCCCAGGTGACCGTTGCGGGCGAGGCAAGACGCAGCTCGTGCTGCTCCTTTGCGATTTTTTCACCGTGTTGATGGCTGTGGAAGACCTGTTTTAGCTGCTTGTAAGGGCTCATGTTGCGAACCTCCCTGGTCGTCGGGGTGCAATCTAGAGACCTATCTTAAGCCTGTATTTTGCAAAAAGCCCGCATTTTGAAAAATACGGGCTGGGGGAGGAGCTGTAAATTGCAATTTTGCTGTTAGCTCAGCTCGCCGATCTTGGCTAGCACGTCGGCCGCAGGCGGGTTGGTGTCGTGGGTGCCGTCGGAGTAGAGGACTGTCGGCACGACGCGGTTGCCGTCGTTGACGGATTCGATCCACTCGGAGATGGATTCGGTGCCGGGGGCATCGACATCGATGATCTCGACGGTGCCCTCAGGCAGGTCAGCGCGACCAAGGTCGGCGATGAGCCGGGAGCAGAACGGGCACCAGGAGGCGACGAAGACGGTGACGGGGGAGGTCGTTTCCGGGGTGGTAGCCATTGCTATTGAGCCTTTCGTTCGAAGCGTTGGAAGCGGTAGCGCAGCGGAGCTGACGTTTCATCGCCGAGCTCAAGGCGGCCACGCTCGGAGGTCATCCACTCAGTCTCGCTGACTAGGTCAAAGTCGTCGGTCACGCGCGGGGCGAGGACGGCGCTGGGGCCGAGGAGGGGGGTCAAGGAGACGTCGATAAGCGTGCGCTCAATGATGTCGACCTCGTCGAGAGTGGCTTCATAGAGTTGGGCGCCACCGATGATCCAGGCGTTCATGTTGGCGCTGAACTCGGGCAGGTCGTGGGAGACGAACGCCCCTTTCGACCATGTGCCGGGCTCGCGAGACGAAATAATGTGGTTCGGGCGGCACGGCAGGGGAGTGACAGGCAGTGATTCCCACGTGCGCCGGCCCATGATGACGGGATGACCGAGCGTGGTCTCCTTGAAGTTCTTCAGATCCTCGGGGAGGTACCAGGGCATACCATGGCCGTCGCCGATGACCCCGTCGACAGACTGCGCCCAAATCGCGCCGATCATACGGATACCTGCGCGCTAATCGTCGGGTGCGGGTCGTATCCCTCGACAGCGATGTCGTCGAAGCCGTAGTCGAAGATCGAGTCCGCCTTGTTCAGCGTGAGCTGCGGGTACGGACGCGGCTCGCGGGTGAGCTGCTCGCGAACCTGGTCTAAGTGGTTGCTGTAAATGTGGCAGTCACCGCCGGTCCAGACGAGCTCGCCAACATCCAGACCCGCCTGCTGCGCGAACATGTGCGTCAGTAGCGAATACGACGCAATGTTGAACGGCACACCGAGGAACATGTCGGCGGAACGCTGATAGACCTGCATGGACAGCTTGCCGTCTGCGACATAGAGCTGGAACAGCAGGTGGCACGGCATCAGTGCCATCTTGTCTAGCTCAGCGACGTTCCACGCGGACACCAGGTTTCTGCGTGACGACGGATCCTGCCGCAGCAGATCCAGCGCGCCCTGGATCTGATCGATGTGCTGGCCATCCGGGGTGGGCCAGGAACGCCACTGCACGCCGTAGACAGGGCCGAGCTCGCCGTTGTCATTCGCCCACTCGTTCCAGATGCGGATGCCGTTGTCCTGCAGCCACTTCACATTCGAGTCGCCCTTGAGGAACCACAGCAGCTCCCCGACAACACCCTTGAAGTAGACCTTCTTGGTGGTCAGGAGCGGGAATGAGTCCGACAGGTCGTAGCGCAGCTGCTTGCCAAAGACACTGACCGTGCCTGTGCCCGTGCGGTCTTCTTTGGCAACACCAGTGTCGAGGATCTCGCGGAGGAGGTCCTCGTACGGTGTGTTGATAGCGCTATTGGTGTTAATGGAATCTGTCACTTTGCGATGCCCTCGTAACTGCCATTCTCTTCGAGGTAAGTGGCGGCGTGGGAGAGAATATCGTCGGCAAGCTCGGGGCGGCAAATGAGCAAGTCCGGAATGTAGGTGTCTTGGTTATTGAAGCGGATCTCGGAGCCGTCGAGACGCGAAGCATGCAGGCCTGCTGCCTTAGCGACACCCACCGGCGCCGCCTGGTCCCACTCGTACTGGCCGCCGGCGTGAATGTAGGCGTCATAATCACCGAGCAGCACGTGCATCGCCTTCGCGCCGGCCGAACCGATACCTTCAGCGCCAAAACCGAGCTTGTCCGCGATGAAACGGGCGACAGCCGGCGGACGGTTGTGGGACAGCGCAATCTTGCGGGACAGCGGGCCGGCAACGTGGCGGACATCGGAGGACTTGAACACCACGCCCAGGTCCGGCAGGCCGACAGCCGCGTGCGTGGGTACCCCGTCCTCGACGAGGGCGATGTGCACTGCCCAGTCCTGGCGGCCGGTCGCGAACTCTTTTGTTCCGTCGAGCGGATCCACGATCCACACGCGGTTGTTCTCCAGACGGGAAAGATCATCCACTGCTTCTTCGGACAGGAAACCGTCATCCGGGCGGTGCTGCTCTAGGACCCGGGCAATCCAGTTCTGAGCAAGGTCATCGCCGGCTTCCCCGAGCTCGCGTCCGCGCAACAGCCCGACACCGCGGATGCCTTTGAGGATTTCGCCGGTGCCAAGAGCAATCAGGTTAGTCAACCGTGAGTCCGAGTACGTTGCCGTCATGGTTCAAACCATACCGCTATACCGCCAGTGCGCGCGCGCCGTGCCGGGTCGTGGTCGCCGGGGAACTTAACACTCAACTTCACACTTATCTTCACACAAGTGTTATGTAGTGTTATGTTGAGTGTGAAGTTGGAGAGTCTGAGGTGATTTCCGTGAATAAGGATGAGGTAGACGCGCTCATTGCAGATCTGCGCGTGATCGGGGCGGAAGGCCAAGCCGTCGAAATCAAGAGTGGGGTGGGCAAAAACATTCGTGAGACGCTCAGCGCATTCTCTAACTCTGGCAACGGGATCCTTATTGTGGGTTTGAGTGAGGTTGACGGTTTTCAGCCAGTCGTGGGTTTTGATCCCGTCAAGGAGCGCGACGCGCTCGTGTCGCGATGCGACGAACTCACGCCTCCGGTCCGTCCGGTTGTTGACATACACCACATTGATGATGTGCCTGTTCTCGTCGCTGAGATATCAGAACTGAACCGCGAGGATAAACCCTGTTACGTCACAAGTCAGGGGCGGTACAACGGATCCTACATCCGCTCAGGTGACAGCGAGAGACGGCTGAGCAAGTACGAGGTCGACCGGCTTCTTGAGGAAGAGGTTCCACCAAAGTGGGATGAACAGCCAGTCGCTGAAGCGTTTGTAGACGATTTGTCGGAACCTGAATTGTCAGGTTTTCTCAAAGTGCAGAGAAAGCAGCGCCCGAAGACATTTGCCGATGGGGAAGAAAAGGCACTTCGGCGACTCAAAATTCTCGATGGGGACCATCCCACGCTCGCATCTTTGCTCACCATGGGGGATTATCCGCAACAATTCTTTCCCCGTCTCACTGTGACCTTCGGCTTGTTCCCCGGAACAGGTAAGGGCGATGTCACAACCGGAGCGCGGTTGCTGGATAGTGCTACATTCGCCGGAACAATTCCGGAACTCGTCGAAGCTGGTGTGGCAGCCGTCGAGAAGAATATGCGAACTGCAAGCGTGATTGGGGAGGTCTACCGCACCGATGTGCCTGATTATCCGCTGGTGGCTGTGAGGGAAGCGCTGGTGAACGCCCTCATGCACCGCGATTACTCCCCAAGTGCGCAGGGGGGTCAGGTGCAAATCAATATGTTCGTGGACCGGTTGGAGATTACGAGTCCTGGTGGGCTTTACGGCGGTGTGACCGTGGAGAATCTCGGGGACGCAGGCGTTAGTTCATCTCGTAACCAAAGGCTGGCGTCTTTCCTTGAAGATCTGACTTTCGACGGTGGTGGCCCGGTTGCGGAAAACCGCGGTTCAGGCATTGCAACGATGAACCGAGCGCTGCAGGAAGCACTAATGGCGCCACCAGAGTTCATCAACAGGATCACTGATTTCACAGTGATCTTCAGGAAGCGACGCGTGGCACCCCAGGAACGCCACGTCACCGCTTCGGATAGAGTGCACGACCTGTTTACTCAGAGGGAATCGTGGTCAGCGGCGGAGCTGGTCGCCGAAACAGGCTTGAGCCGTAGCGCGGTCACTGGTGCTGTTAAGCAGCTCATCAACTCCGGCACTGTTGAAGCTACTGAGCCGGTCCGCTCGCCACGTCAGCGCTACCGGCTGTCCCGGCGGTCGACATAGCACTCAACTTCACACTTAACTTCACACAGGTGTTATGTAGTGTGAAGTTAAGTGTGAAGTGCTGCCGGGCTAAAGTGATCCCATGCCCGCGAACGTCCTCGACCGCTTCCACCCCCAGGTAGCCACCTGGTTCGAAGAGGTCTTCGCGGGGCCGACTGCAGTCCAGGACCAGGCGTGGCGGTCGATTTCGGAGGGGGAGAACACCCTCGTGGTCGCCCCGACCGGTTCAGGTAAGACGCTCGCCGCCTTCCTATGGTCCCTCAATCAGATGGTGGGTCGCGCGGGGCAGCAATCGCTCCACTTCACTGAAAACGCGGCGTTGCAGCGCAGCACTGAGGGGACGCGCGACGGCGTGCGCGTCCTCTATATCTCTCCGCTGAAAGCGCTCGGTGTGGACGTGGAGAACAACCTCCGCGCGCCGCTCACCGGTATCGCTCGCGTAGCCCAGCGGATGGGTCTGGACATGCCGGACGTTTCCGTCGCGGTGCGCTCGGGGGATACTCCGCAGTCTGAACGCAACCGGCAGGCCCGCAAACCTCCGGACATCCTCATCACTACGCCGGAAAGCCTGTACTTGATGCTGACCAGCAAGTCGGCGGGGATTCTGAAAACCGTCGATACCGTGATCATCGATGAAATCCACGCGCTTGCCGGCACGAAACGCGGTGTGCACTTGGCGCTGTCGCTGGAGCGGCTGCGCCGCCTTGCCGGGAATTTCCAGCGCATTGGTCTCTCGGCAACCGTCCGGCCGCTCGACGCGGTGGCGAATTTCCTGGGGGAGCGCACAACCATCGTCAACCCGCCCGCGGAGAAGAAGTGGAAGCTCGACGTCCACGTGCCCGTTGAGGACATGAGTGACCTGCCGGTGCCCGAAGAGGGATCCCCGATCGGGGATGCGGTTATCGATGTCACTCCGACAGCCGAAGATGTCATTGACTTCGACCTCGCCCCGCCGCCAACTCCGGGCCAATCGTCCATTTGGCCGCACATTGAGGCGCAGTTGTACCGGGAGATTATGGCGCATCGCTCGACGATCGTATTCGTCAACGCGCGCCGGACCGCGGAGCGCCTGACCAGCCGCCTCAACGAGATCTGGGCGGCGGAGCACGACCCGGAATCCCTCAGCCCGGAACTTCGGCGCACACCAGCACAGCTAATGAAGGCGTCCGACGTGGCAGGCAAAGCTGCGCCAGTGATCGCCCGCGCCCACCACGGCAGCGTGTCGAAAGAAGAGCGCGTGACCACGGAGACCGCCCTGAAGGAGGGCACGCTCAAGGCAGTGGTGTCCACCAGCTCGCTCGAGCTCGGCATCGACATGGGTGCGGTGGACCTGGTCGTCCAGGTTGAATCTCCGCCGTCGGTGGCCTCGGGCTTGCAGCGTGTCGGCCGCGCCGGGCACTCCGTCGGTGCCGTGTCAGAGGGCTCGTTCTACCCAAAGCACCGCTCCGACCTTGTCCAAACGGCTGTCACCGTCCCACGCATGCGTGAAGGCCTCATCGAGGAGCTGCACACCCCGAAAAGCCCGCTTGACGTGCTCGCACAGCAGACCGTTGCCGCTGTCGCGGTAGAGGACCTCGAAGTCGACGACTGGTACGAGACCGTCACCCGTGCCTGGCCCTACCGCGACTTGGCCCGCGAGGTTTTCGATGCGGTGATCGACCTCGTTGTCGGCGTCTACCCCTCCACCGACTTCGCCGAGCTGCGCCCCCGCGCGATTCTTGACGGCACCACCCTCAAAGCCCGCCCAGGCGCCCAACGCGTTGCTGTCACCAACGCCGGCACCATTCCGGACAGAGGAATGTTTGGAGTGTTCCTGATCGGCACGGACGCCGACGGAGGAGCACCCCGGCGCGTCGGGGAGCTCGATGAGGAGATGGTCTATGAATCCCGCGTCGGAGACGTGTTCACACTCGGCGCATCCAGTTGGCGGATTGAGAACATCACGCGCGACCAAGTCCAGGTCAGCCCCGCGCCGGGCCACACCGGCCGCTTGCCGTTCTGGTCCGGCGACAGTTTGGGTCGGCCGTATGAATTGGGTCTTGCGCTTGGCGAGTTTCGTCGAGAAGCGAAAAGCGGCGGTGAGATCGACCCGAGCCTGGATGCGTACGCCCGCGACAACCTCCTGAAATACCTCGACGAGCAGGAGGAAGCGACTGGCGTCATCCCTGATGAGAAAACGCTGGTCCTCGAACGCTTCACGGATGAGGTGGGGGACTGGCGGGTCGTGCTGCACACTCCGTTCGGCAAGGGGGTCAATGCCGCGTGGGCGTTGGCGACGGGGTGGCGCGTGGCGCAGGAGACCGGCATGGATGCCCAGGCTGTCGCGGGTGATGACGGCATTGTGCTGCGCCTGCCGCAAGGGGAGAAAGAGCCGGATGCGTCGGTGTTCGGCTTCGACGCGGACGAGATCGCAGACATCGTGACTGAACAGGTGGGCAACTCCGCGCTGTTTGCGTCCCGTTTCCGCGAGTGCGCTGCCCGCGCGCTGCTTCTTCCGCGCCGCAATCCGGGCAAGCGCGCGCCGTTGTGGCAGCAGCGTCAGCGCGCCGAGCAGCTCCTCGACGTCGCCCGTAACTACCCGTCCTTCCCGATCATCCTCGAGACAGTCCGCGAGTGTTTGCAGGATGTCTACGATTTGCCGGCGCTGCAGGACGTGATGCGCCAGCTGGCTACCCGCCGCATCCGCGTCGCTGAGGTGACCACGGACCAGCCGAGCCCCTTCGCCTCGTCGTTGCTGTTCAACTACACCGGCGCGTTCATGTACGAAGGCGACACTCCGCTGGCGGAAAAGCGCGCGGCGGCGCTGTCGCTCGACCCGTCGCTGCTAGCTAAATTGCTGGGAACCGTGGAGCTAAGAGAGCTTCTCGACGCTGATGTCATCGCAGAGGTCGACGCCTCCCTCCGCCGCGTTGGCAAGGCGGACACCTCCGAGCAGTTCGCGGACACGCTGCGCATCGTCGGCCCGATCCCGGTCGCTGAGCTGCCCACCTACAGTTCAGTGCCGCTAGCGGCACTCGCGGAAAGCCTCGGCAAACGAGTCATGGTCGTTCGCATCGGCGGCCGCGAGCATCTGGCGCAATCACTCGATGCACCACTGCTTCGCGACGGGCTCGGCGTCCCTGTCCCGCCCGGCATCCCCGCCCAAGTGGCCACCATCCCGGACGCTCTGAACCAGTTGGTGAGCCGCTGGGTGCGCACGCGCGGGCCGTTCACGCTCCGCGACCTGGCGAACGCATTCGGCCTGTCGGTCGGTGCGGCCTACACGGCGTTGACCCCGCTGGTTGACGCCGACAAGGTCATTGAAGGCCGCTACCGCCAGGGTGTTGACGAGCAGGAGTACATGGCCGCCGAGGTTCTGCGCATCGTGCGCACCCGGTCGCTCGCCGCTGCCCGCGCACAGACTCGCCCGGTCTCACAATCGGCGCTCGGCCGGTTCATGCCGGCCTGGCTCAACATCGCCCCTGCCGGCACGCGGCCGCCGTTGCGCGGTGCGGACGGCGTGTATTCGGTCATTGAGCAGCTCGCTGGCGTCCGCCTTCCTGCCAGCGCGTGGGAGTCCATGATCCTCCCGTCGCGCGTGGGCGATTACTCCCCGGAGATGCTCGACGAGCTGACGTTGGGCGGCGAAGTCGTCATCGTCGGGGCAGGCAAGGCCGGCGCACGCGACCCATGGATCATGCTGCTGCCCGCCGACTACGCCGCCCAACTCATGCCGATCCCGGAAGAACCCCTGCTCAGTCTCACCCAGCAGCAGGTGATGGACAAGATCCGCGCCGGCGGCGGCTACCTGTTCACGGACTTGTTGGATGGTGTCGGTGGTGCGCGCAGCGCGACCACCGACGAGCTCCGCGAGTCCGTGTGGGATCTCGTCGAGGCGGGTCTGATCGCACCTGACTCGTTCGCTCCGATCCGTGCTCGCCTCGCCGGCGGTAAGCATGGGAAGACGGCGCACAGGGCGAAGCGGCGGCCGTCGAGAAGCAGAATCCGCTCTGGGCGCACCACCTTCACCACCGTGACTCCGCCGGACATGACCGGGCGCTGGGCTGCGACACCAACGCCTGACACTGATCCGACGCAACGTTCGCTGGCGCACGGTGAAGCGTGGCTTGACCGTTACGGCGTGGTCACCCGCGGCAGCATCGTCTCCGAGGACATCCCCGGCGGTTTCGCCCTGGCCTATAAGACGCTCTCCGGTTTCGAGGAGTCCGGCAAAGCCATGCGCGGTTACCTCGTCGAAGGGCTCGGCGCCGCGCAATTCTCCACGCCAGCCACGATCGACCGTTTGCGCGGGCACCAGGACTCAGATGACCTCGTCGGCTGGCCGTCCGGCACCAAGGAACCGAAGGTCTACGTGCTTGCCGCCACCGACCCCGCGAACCCGTACGGCGCGGCGTTGCCATGGCCAGAATCCGGCCCGACACGGTCTGCCGGCGCGCTCGTCGTGCTTATCGACGGCCTCCTCGCCGCCCACACCACCCGCGGCGGCAAGACCATGACCACTTTCTTCGACGGCTTCCCCGAGGGTGTCGTCGACGGTGACAGGGACGTAGAGCTTCTACGCATGGTCGTCGGGGCGCTCGCCGATGTTGTGGGGCAGGGGAGGATGACGCCATTGACCGTCGAAAAGCTCAACGGCGGGCCCGCGTTCATCCTGAAAGAATACGGCGCGGCCGGTTCGCCGAAGGGCGCGAAGATCGGCGGCAGAACGGTTGCTTCGCCGAAGCGCCGTGGCCGGACGGTGACCGACGCGATCAAGTCGATGGAGCTGGACGACCTCAGCTTCGACGACCCGTCTGACGAGGAGGATACCGATGCCCGAGGGTGATTCGGTCTACCAGCTGTCCAAACGGCTGCAGTTCATGACCGGCCGCGAGGTGACCAAGTGCTCTCTGCGCGTGCCCCGCTTTGCCACCGTCGACTTCACCGGCATGAGCGTCGACCGCGTCTGGCCCTACGGTAAGCACTTGTTCATGCAGTTCGGCGCGGACAGCTACGAGCCCGAGATACTGCACACCCACCTCAAGATGGAGGGAACCTGGTCCGTTCACCGCGCGGGCAGTCGCTGGAAGAAGCCTGGTCACACAGCTCGAGTCGTGCTCCAGCTTGCGGATGCGGCCGGCGATATCGAGCTGGTCGGCCATTCCCTCGGTCTTGTCGACGTCTTCCCTGCCGTCGCGTACGAGGAGGAGATGGGCTATCTCGGCCCAGACATGCTCGCGGAAGACTTCGATTCTGCGGAGGCTTATCGACGCATTCTCGCCGCACCGGAAAGAGAGATCGGGCGCGCGCTGATGGACCAATACCGTGTCGCGGGAATTGGCAACGAGTACCGCGCCGAGATCTGCTTCCTCGCCGGCGTCCACCCTGCCCGCACCGTTGGGGAGTTGGGGGAGGAGAAGGTTCGGTCGATCATCGATATTTCCCGCCGCCTCATGTGGACGAACAAAGATGAGGTCAAACGCGTCTCCACCGGGGTGAAACGGGCCGGGGAGACGGCTTACGTCTTCGGTCGAAACAACAAGCCCTGCCGGCGCTGCGCCACCTTGATCAAAAACGGGTTCCTCGGCGGTGCGGGTGACCTAGAGCGCGTGATCTGGTGGTGCCCCACCTGCCAGCCAGAGCCAGAGGGCTGGGCAGAACGCGCCGTGCGGAAAAGTTGACATAGCGGGACCGTGCTCAAACGACTAAAACGCCGTGACCTGCGGTTACGTTGCTAGACGGAAATCCAGTTTGTCAACTTTTCCGCAAGGGACCCGTGAACCCCTACGCCTGCGGTGCGGTCTCGTTGTGCTCGCGGATGGCGCGGCGGATGAAGAAGACCAAGAAGCCCAGGATGATGAGGATGAGCAGGACGTAGACGACCTTGGAGTATTGGTCGACGTAGCGCTCGACAACGTCCCAGTTCTCACCGAGCTTGAAACCGAGGTAGATCAGGATGAAGTTCCAAATGCCGGAGCCCAGGGTGGTCCACAGGCCGAAAGTGAGCAGGTTCATTCGGTCGAGGCCGGCGGGAATGGAGATCAGCGAGCGCACGCCGGGGATGAGACGCCCGAAGAAGATCGACGGCTTGCCGTAACGGTCGAACCACTCCAGAGCTTTATCCACGTCGGAGGCCTTGACCAGCCACATCCAATCCGCGATGGCGCGCAGGCGGTCAGCGCCCAACCACGCACCCAGGCCATAGAGCATGTACGCGCCGACGACGGAACCAATGGTCGCCCAGATGAACACCGACACGAAGTTCAGGGAACCCTGCGCGACGGTGAAGCCGCCCAGCGGCAGCACGACCTCCGAGGGGATTGGCGGGAAGAGGTTCTCCAGCAGGATCGCGATGCCCACGCCGGGGGCGCCGAGGGCATCCATGAGGTTGACAATCCAATCGATGATTCCGGACACGCGTCACTCTTTCTTCTGGCGGTCAGTCCTCTAGCACTCTATCCGCTAAAGGTATCTGGACTAGAAACGCGCACCGTTAGATATCTGTTGACCAGGTATGCACCGGGGCGGAGGTCTTCTGATTCTCCAGGTACGCCTCGAGCACACGGGCAAGTGCGTCCTGGCGTTCCGGGGAACCGGGCTTCGTGCCCGCGCCGGTGGAGGCCAAAGCATCGAGCTGCCACGATGCGCCGTTCTGGCGCCGCCACGCGCGCCCTTCGATGACGCCCAGGTACTTGTCAATCAAGTTCTCGTCGACCTCGAGCATCTCCAACCCGAGTCGCGCTTGGTCTAGGAGGTGGTTGAGGACGAGGTTGGAGACGTCGATACGCCCCAGCGTGGGCCACACAACCCGGGCACCGAGGCCGTCGCGCGCGCCGGCGAAGAAGTTATTCGTCGCATCGGTGAAAGTCAGGCGCGACCAGACGGGTCGAGTCTGTTCGCCGAGGAACTTGACCATGCCGTAGTAGAAAGCTGCGTCCGCAATGATGTCGATCGTCGTCGGGCCCGCCGGGAGGATGCGGTTCTCCACGCGGATGTGGGACAGCTCCGTCGACGGATCGTAAATCGGCCGGTTCCACCGCCAGATCGTGCCGTTCTGCAGATTGAGGTAGTGCAGGCCGGGGCTGTTGCCGTCCATGATCGGTTTGCCTGCTTCGGCGCGGCCTTCCGGGATGAGCGGGGAGAAGTAGCGGACGTTTTCCTCGAACAGGTCGAACACGGACGTGATCCAGCGTTCACCGAACCACACGCGCGGCCGCACGCCCTGGTTAACCAGCTCCGCGGTGCGGGTGTCCATGGACTGTTGGAAGATGGGGATGCGGGATTCGTGCCACACTCGGTGGCCTAAGAACAGTGGGGAATTTGCTCCGAGCGCCACCTGCACGCCCGCGATAGCTTGGGAGGCATTCCACGCGTCCGCGAAACGGTCGGGGGCGACTTGCAGATGCAGCTGCATCGAGGTGCAGGTGGACTCGGTAGCAATGTCCTCAAAGGATTCTCGGTACCGCTCTTCGCGCGCGATGTCGATGTCTACGAGTTCGCCGCGGGCCTGCATCACCGAGTTCGTCAGGGCAGCGTAGCGGTTCTCTTTGGTCATCCACTCGGGGCTTTTCAGGTATTCGGTGGTGACGGTCGGCAGGGTGCCGATCATCGCCATCCGCGCTCCTGCCGCCGTCGCGGCTTCCTGCACATTGTGCAGGCGCTCGTTCAGTCCGTTGTGCAGCCTCGTGAGCCCGTCGCCTTCCATCGACAACGGAGGGTGGTTCACCTCGACGTTGTAGCGCCCGACTTCGGCCTGGTATTCATCTGAAAGCTCAGCGAGCACCGCATCGTTGCAACCCGCAGGCGCTGCATTCTCGTCGACGAGGTTGAGCTCGAGCTCCAAACCGATCGTGCCGTGATCGACGAATTCGGCCTTTTGGAGGTGCTTGTCAAAAACCTCGAGCTCGTCGAGCAGGTAATTGCGGTACTGCGTCCGCTGCTTCGGGGTATAAGAATCGCGTGATACGGCGTCGCCCATGGTTGTCAAGAATAACCGCAGGCGGCGCCGATCAACCGCATTTCATTTACTTTTGTTCGCGGTACCAGCGGATCAGCGCGTCCGTTGAAGCGTCGCCGGTGTCGGGTGTTTCTTCGCCGCTGACAGCGCCCGCCAGCTGGTTGGCCTGCTCTTTGCCCAGCTCAACACCCCACTGGTCGAAGGAGTTGATGCCCCAGATCACGCCTTGGGTGAAGGTGATGTGCTCGTACAGCGCGATGAGTGCGCCAAGCGCGTGCGGTGTGAGTTCTGGGGCGAGGATCGTGGTGGTCGGGCGGTTGCCCGGCATGACTTTGTGCGGCGCCAGCTGCTTATCGACGCCACTTGCCTCCACCTCTTGCTGCGTCCTCCCGAAAGCGAGCACCTTGGTTTGGGCGAAGAAATTCCCCATGAGCAGATCGTGCATCGATCCTTCACCGGTGGCCGTCGGCAGGTCTTCCTTCGGGGTGGCAAAGCCGATGAAGTCCGCCGGGATCATCGTCGTTCCCTGGTGGATGAGCTGGTAAAAGGCGTGCTGCCCGTTCGTGCCCGGTTCTCCCCAGAAGATCTCGCCGGTGTCGACGGTGACGGGGGAGCCGTCGATAAGCGTGCTCTTGCCGTTGCTCTCCATGGTGAGCTGCTGAAGGTAGGCGGGGAAGCGGGAGAGGTCCTCGGAGTAGGGGAGCACGGCGTGGGTCTGCGCGCCGTAGAAGTTGCGGTACCAGACGTTGAGCAGGCCCATCAGTGCCGGGACGTTGCGCTCGTTCGGGGTGGTGCGGAAGTGCTCGTCCATCGCGTGGAAGCCCTCGAGGAAACGCATGAAGTCCTGCGGGCCGATGACCGCCATGAGCGACAGACCGATTGCAGAATCGACCGAGTAGCGGCCGCCGACCCAGTCCCAGAACGGGAACATGTTGTCAGTGTCGATGCCGAACTCGGCGACCTTCTCCGCGTTCGTGGACACCGCTACGAAGTGCTTCGCGATGGCGGACTGGTCACCGTCGAACTGCTCCAGCAGCCAACGCTTCGCAGCATGCGCGTTGGACAGGGTCTCCTGCGTGGTGAAGGTCTTCGATGCAACGATGAACAGCGTTTCCTCCGGATTGACCTCATCGAGGACCCGGGACATGTCAGCTGGATCGACGTTAGAGACGAACTCGGCGGTAATGCCCGCCGTGGCGTACGTGCGCAGCGCGTTTGCCGCCATCGCGGGACCCAGGTCCGAGCCGCCGATACCGATGTTGACCACCTTCTTGATCGTGTGGCCGGTGTGTCCCTGCCACTCGCCCGAGCGCAGCTTGGAGGCGAAATCGCGCATCCGGCCCAGCACTTCGTGGACGTCTGCTGCAGCGTCCTGGCCGTCGACTTTCAGATCCCGCTCCGCCGGGATGCGCAGCGCGGTGTGCAGCACAGCACGGTCCTCAGTGGAGTTGATGCGCTCGCCGGTGAACATTTTCTCCGTGGCACCCTTCAGGTCGGCCTCCTCGGCAAGCTCCACGAGCGCGGCGAGAATGTCGGCGTCAACGAGGTTCTTGGACAGGTCGACGTGCAGGCCAGCAGCGTCAAAAGTATAGGTCTCAGCGCGGTGGTCATCGTGGGCGAACAGTTCGCGCAGGGTGGTCGCCTTCTTCTCGGCGTGAAGCTTGAGCAGGTTGTTCCAGGCAGCGGTGGAGGTGATGTCGGTCATGGCCCCAAGGGTAGTGAAATATCCCGGGCTCTCGGGGTTAATTTTCGGGGATAATGGGCCGCATGAGCATTGTGAAGATCAACGCAATCACTGTCCCTAAGGACGCTGGCGAGCACCTGGAGGAGCGCTTCAAGGCCCGCAAACACGCCATTGACAATCAGCCCGGTTTCGAAGGCTTTCAGCTGCTGCGCCCCGTCAAGGGGGAAGAGCGCTATTTCGTGGTCACCCGGTGGGCGGATGAAGAGTCCTATAACAACTGGTGGGCCGGGGAAGGCCGCTCTGCACACGCACACGGCGAGGGTGGCGAGGCCCGCAAGCCGGTCGCATCTGGGGCGGAACTGCTCGAGTTCGAGGTCGTGCTCGACTCGCTCGAGGAGGACTAGGGGCCCGAGATTTAGTTTGCATAGTTGCACAGGTAAACAATTCTGAACTGGGGTTTTGTCCAGACCGTCACGAGCGAATGCAAACAATATCTTGACGCCACCTCTAGGCCCTTTCCCGGAGCAACGCGAGGAGGATTCTTGGTAGGTCGTGGAGCGTCCCAGCTGAGATCCGCACGACGGTCCATCCCATGAGCTGGCATTCCAGGTTGATCCGGAAGTCGGTGTCTCGTTGGTCGCGAGCTAGGTGGTGTTCGCCGTCGTACATCAGGGCAATCTTGAGGTCTGTAAGGGCGAGGTCGAAGGTGGTGATGAGGCGTGGGCCGTCGTAAAGCGGGACTTGCTCGGTGAAGGCGAGCCCGTGTGATCCGAATTCCCGCGCGGCCTGTGCCCATTCAGTGTCGCCAATGAGGTTGGGTTTTTCCGTCAGCGCTGTGCACATGAGACGCATCTCAGTTTCTTTGGGCGATTCAGCCCGCGCGCTAGAGAGCTGGAGAACGTTGCGCAGCCATCGGTTGTCCACTCGGCCGCGCGCGGCATCCAGGATGGATTCGGGGGTGACTCCAAGTAGGTGGCGTGAGGCGTCGACTAGCTGGACAGCCCACAGGACGATAGGGTCAGCTACCCATGCTGGGCTTGACCATGAGTGGATCCCTGCGCGGACATCTTGAACAGCTTCAACGACAGCGTCGGGTGGTGCGCTGACGGGTATCTCTAGCCCGTTCCAAATGACGGTCCACGTGCCCTTCGCTTTTCGACGCCTCCTGACCAGCCCCCATTCCCTTTCCCTCCGATCCACCGGTGTGTTCATCGTGGTGTCGCACGAGTCGGCTAGGTAGGGAAAACCCAACAGGGCGAGAGCGCTGAGACCTGCGACCACGCAGTTGGGGTTCTCATGGGCGTGGGCTACAGCTCGTAGACCGGCAGGCACCCGGTAGGCGGTGTTGTGGGGGTGGAATCGGGCATCGTGCCGGGCAAGTTCAGGTGATCGAACCGGGAAGTCTGACGCGAAGAAACCGGAAGAAACCTGAATTCCCCCGCCTGTCCGGTTGAGGGTGCCGGGGACTCGGCGGGAAATAGCCATCCGATCGACGCACGCAAGTTTTGTGTAGCCCATGCCCTTCTTAGACTGCGGGAAGGGTGGTTCGGTTCCCTTGAATCGCGAACAGTGTGGCCTTGTTGGATATAGTTTGCACGCTTGCCGTGGAAGTTAAATCTGACCTGCGGTTTTGTCAGCTCGGAAGGGGCCGGGTGCAAACTATATCCAGGCCGCCCGCTAACTTAGCCCAACTTGCCCCGCCCGAGCCTGAGCAGGATCGCCGCCAGGTTCGGGCCTTCTTCTCCTAGCTCGTCGCGGAACTGGTTGATGATGGCCACCTCGCGGTTGTGCACCAACCGCGTCCCGCCGGAACCCATGCGGGTTTTGCCGATCGCTTGGGAGATCTCGGTGCGGCGCTTCACGGAGTCGAGGATCAGCCGATCGAGTCGGTCGATCTCTTGCCGGTAGCGCTGAATTTCAGCGTTGGAAAGCGGATCGTCGGTGCCCGACGGATGCCTGATCTCGAACTCGCTCATAGCGCTTTATTCTGCCATGACCGGCTGCGGGACAGGTGTGGTACACCCGCCTAGTACGGTTGTAGCCATCATGGGAACTGACTTGACTTTGGGGTTGAATCCGCAGCAGAAGGCCGCCGTGGAGCACACGGGCAGCCCGCTGCTCATTGTTGCTGGCGCGGGCTCTGGCAAAACGGCTGTGCTGACGCGGCGCATTGCGTATCTGCTGCAGGTGCGTGGGGTGTCACCGTGGGAGATTCTGGCGATCACCTTCACCAATAAGGCCGCCGCCGAGATGAAGGAGCGCGTGGGTGCTCTCATCGGCCCGCAGGCGGAGCGGATGTGGGTGGCCACGTTCCACTCTGTGTGCGTGCGTATTCTGCGGCAGCAGGCGCAGCTGGTGCCGGGGCTGAACACGAACTTCACCATCTATGACGGTGATGATTCGCGCCGTTTGCTGGGCATGATCGCCAAAGAGATGAACCTGGACCTGAAGAAGTTTTCCGCGCGGACGCTGGCCAACGGGATCTCGAACCTGAAAAACGAGCTCATTGGCCCGGAGGAGGCAGCTGCGAACGCCCAGACGACGAAGAACCCCTTCGAGGTCACCGTGGCTGCGGTGTACACGCAGTACCAGCGTCGGCTGCGGGAGGGCAATGCGGTGGACTTCGACGATCTGATCGGCGAGGTTGTCGGGTTGTTCAAGCAGCATCCGCAGGTGGTGGAGTACTATCGTCGCCGCTTCCGTCACGTGCTTGTGGATGAGTATCAGGACACGAACCACGCACAGTACGAGCTGATCCACACCCTCGTCGGCAATGGCCCTGATGCGCCGGAGCTGGCGGTCGTTGGTGATTCGGATCAGTCGATCTACGCCTTCCGCGGTGCGACGATCCGCAACATTGAGGAGTTCGAGCGTGATTACCCCGACGCCACGACGATTCTGCTGGAGCAGAACTACCGCTCGACGCAGAACATCCTCGCCGCGGCGAATGCCGTGATCGCACAGAATGCTGGCCGCCGCCCGAAGAAGCTGTGGACTGACACGGGCACAGGGGAGAAGATCGTCGGCTACGTTGCTGACAATGAGCACGATGAGGCTCGTTTCGTCTCCACCGAGATCGACGAGCTCGCTGATCGGGGAGTGCAGTACGGCGACATTGCCGTGATGTACCGCACCAACAACTCCTCACGCGCGTTGGAGGATATTTTCATCCGTGCCGGTGTCCCGTACAAGGTCGTCGGCGGCACGCGCTTCTACGAGCGCCGCGAGATCCGCGACATCGTTGCGTACCTGCGCATTCTGGACAACCCGGATGATTCGGTAAGCATGCGACGCATCATTAACGTGCCCAAGCGCGCCATCGGCGACAAAGCGCAGGCGATGGTCGCGCTTCACGCGGACAATCACGGGATGAGTTTCGGGCGCGCGCTTATCGACGGCGCAGCGGGAGAGATCCCCACCCTAGGCCCCCGCGCGAAGAACGCGATCGGCGGTTTTGTCGAGATGATTCAAGGGCTGCGGGACGAGATGCCGGAGCTGAGAAACGAAGTCACAGGAATGCCCGACTTGGGGGCTTTGGTGACGCGCATTCTCGACGTCACGGGGTACAAGGCGGAGCTGGAAGCCTCGAATGATCCGCAGGACGGGGCGCGCCTAGACAACCTCAACGAGTTGGTTTCTGTGGCGCGCGAGTTCTCCTCTGAAGCGGCGAACCAGATGGCCTACGGCGAGGAGTGGGACCCGGAGAGCGGAGAAGCCCAGCCGGGGTCTTTGCAGGCCTTTCTGGAGCGTGTGTCGTTGGTCGCAGACGCGGACCAGATCCCGGATGAGGGCCAGGGCGTGGTCACGCTGATGACTTTGCACACGGCGAAGGGCCTGGAGTTCCCGGTCGTCTTCGTCACCGGATGGGAGGACGGCCAGTTCCCGCACATGCGGGCAATGGGCGATCCAGCTGAGCTCGCGGAGGAGCGTCGTCTCGCCTATGTAGGTATCACGCGTGCCCGGGAGCGTCTTTACCTGACTCGGGCGCTGACGCGCTCGTCGTGGGGCAGTCCGATGAACAACCCTGCCAGCCGCTTCCTCGCGGAGGTCCCGGAAGACCTCCTCGACTGGCGCCGGGTTGAACCGGAGTACTCGTTCTCCAACGAAGCGTGGGGGAGTCCCGCGCCTTCGCGGCGTGCAATGCCGCGCCGCGAGCGCACACCTGTGAATAAGGATCTGCACCTGGCTAAGGGCGACCGCGTTAACCACGCTAAGTACGGGCTGGGCACGGTCATGAGTGTCGATGGTGTCGGAGCCAGGGAGACCGTCACCATCGACTTCGGTTCCAGCGGAACCGTGCGGCTGATGCTCATCGGCGGTGTGCCGATGGAAAAGCTCTAGCTACACCTCAATGCCGCGGTCCTTGAGCCACGGCACCGGGTCGATGGCGTTGCCGCCGCCCGGACGGACTTCGAAGTGCAGGTGCGGGCCGGTGGACTGGCCCTCATTGCCCATCTCGGCGATTTGCTCGCCTGCGGTCACGCGCTGGCCCACGCTCACGTTGAAGGAGTGGACGTGGCCGTAGACGGTGATGGTGCCGTCGTCGTGACGCACGCGGACCCACTTGCCGAAGCCTTGCGCCGGGCCGGCGTTGATCACGGTGCCGTCCATGACGGAGTAGATCGGGGTGCCGATGCCGTTGGCGATGTCGATGCCGTTGTGCATGCGGCCCCAACGCGGGCCGTAGCCTGAGGTGAAGCGGCCCGCTGCCGGAAGGACGACCTTCTGGCCGCTTGGCGCGGTGCCCTCCTGCGGGGTCACGGAGGTGGTGGGGACCTCTACGGTCGCTTCCTCCTCGTCGTACTCCGGCAGCGCGCGTGGGTCGTAGACGATGCTGTAGCCGGCCGCAGAGAACGTGGCTCCCTGGGACAGGATGTCGTCGAGGGCCATGCCGATGGACGGCAGGGCAGGGGCGAGACCGTCGACGTCTTCGCCGTCGACAGACACGTTGATGGCGTGCGCGGGGATGGCGGCCAGGGTCGTGAGGGCCACCGCTGCGGCGATCAAGCGTCGTTTCATTGCATCCTTCTTTGCTTCTTCGTCTCTACGCATGGAATGGTCCGTTGAACTCGCCACATGCTAACTGGCTCTGGAGCCCCGATCAATGCTCGGACACGGCCGTTGACGTGCAAATTCGCTCCTGTTGGGGAAGGATCCCACGGAAACGCGCTGGATACGGCAGTTAACTTCTGTGACTATTGTGAAACCTGTGAGTTTTGAGGCGGGGGTATCGGGCGGGGGTGATTTTCCGTGATTGAAACCTGTACCAGAAGCGCCACCATGCAACGAAAAACGCCCCCTTCCCGATAAGGAGGGGGCGTTCTACGGAGGTTCTAAACCGTGATGCCGCGAGCTGCGAGCCACGGCACAGGGTCGACCGGGGTGGTGCCGTCAGGGTGGACCTGAAAGTGGAGGTGGGAGCCGGTGGAGAAGCCGCGGCTACCCATGCCAGCGATCTTCTGACCAGCCTTGACGCGCTCACCGACGGCGACGTCGAGGGTCTCCATATGGCCGTAGACGGAAACGGTGCCGTCATCGTGGCGGAGGCGGATCCAGTTGCCGTAACCCTGTGCCGGGCCGGAGTCGATGACCACGGCATCAGCCACAGCGATGATCGGGGTGCCCACGGCGTTGGCGATGTCGATGCCGTTGTGCATCGCGCCCCAGCGCATACCAAAACCGGAGGTGAAAGTGCCCTCTGCCGGCTTCATGGACTTCGGCGTGCGGGCAGCCTCGTCTGCTGCCTTGCGCTCCTCTGCAAACTCAACAGCCTTCCCCAGCTGTTCAGCGAGATTGTCCACCGGCTTGTACTCGCTGATCGCCAGGATCTGAGGCGCTTCCTGCGGGGCTGCCTCTTCGGCGGGGGCAATCCCGTCAAAAGCAGTCTGCGCATCGGCAGGGCGGTCATTATTAGCCGTGGTAGCTACCGAAGCGCCGCCAGTTGTCACTGCACCCGTGGTCAGGGCGACAAGTGCGACACGGCCCTTGTTAGGGGTCTGTTTCCGGTGCTTGCCGTGGGTGCGGCGTGTGCTCGAAGAGTTCAACGTAAACCTCGTTAGATCGTCAATGGGTTACGGGTCGTTCCATAATCGTAACCGAGTTGTTATCTACCGGACACAGACTAGTCAGTTCCAGAACGTTAAGCAACCTTTCGGGCAACTTTAACCAAATCGGGTGGAAGATCTCATGTGTTACGCCGGAAAGTGAAGTGTCTGACAAACGTGTCTCACCACGATTCGCACGTCACCCGTGACAAGGTGGAATGCAATGAGTAAGAAGTCTAGTCCTCCGACGCGTTCGTCCCGAACGTCGCCCACGGTCGCTCGTCGTCGCCCGCGCTCAGTGAATGTATCAGATGCTGCGCGGGCGAACGCGACACCGGCAGCGCCGTCGACGATGAAGGAGCGCGTCCGCCATTACGCGCCGTACATCGGCGTGCCCAATATCGTGCTTGTGCTGGGCACTATCGCCGTCTGCCTGGCTACTATCCTGCTCGCTGGTGGTCGCGTCGCCGCGTTGCCCGCCGCGATCGCAGAGACGTGGTTCGTGCTCCACGGTGTACCCGTGATTTTCGATGGTGTGATCTTGGGCTCACTTCCGCTCTTGCCGGCGGTCTTGGTGGCTGCGTTCATTGCGTGGCGTGTCCGCGTCGCCACGCGCGAGCGGGTGAGTGTGCTCGATCTGTATGCGATCTTTGGCCTTGTGGTGCTCATTCCGTTCACCCTCTCCGCGATAGCGTGGTTCATGGTGGCGGATGCGTCGAGCGTTTTTCCCGTCAGTCCGCCTGCGATTCACAAGGCGCTCTTCATTCCGGTGTTCGTTCACCTCGCTGGGATGGCGTGCGGCATGAGTGAGCGGCTGTGGCGCGCGCTGTTCGATCGTGCCTCATTGCCGGTCGCGTTGATCAGCGCCACCCGCGCAATGGCCACGCTCGCGCTACGCCTCCTTACGGCCGCGGCGATCGTTTACCTTGCGCTCCTCGCTGTCGGCTACGGACGCATCACGGACCTAGTCGCCCAGTTCCCGGTTTTGGATGGGGGAGGGGTACTCGCGCTGGTGGGGCTGTGTATCCTCTATCTGCCGAACGCGGTCATCTCCACACTGTCCGTGTTGCTCGGCGCTCCGATGCAGATCGCCGAGGGCGGTGTCTCTCTCTTCAGTGCTGCACTTGTGCCGCTTCCGCCGCTGCCGCTCTTCGGCGCGATCCCAGGCACTGTGCCCGCGTGGGCGCCAGTGCTGATGATCGTGCCGGCAGCGGTGCTCATCCACTTCGTCGCTTCTCGACGTTTCCTCCCCATCGACATCGCCGCCTGCACCCTCATCGCTGCCGTTTTCGCTCTTGTTGGCGCGCTCATGGCTGGCGGCCATGTCGGTGCGTACGGCTGGATCGGGCCGTCACCTTTGTTCTTCGCCCTAGCGGCACTGTGTTGGGTTGGAGGAGTGATTGGCCTGGCCTGGATCGTGTCAGCGATCAGGGGCCGCACTGTGGCAGCAGACGCCGAGGATGCCGAGGACGCGGACGATGTCGTCGACGTGCCAAGGGAGCTCGAGACGGACGGGCGTGAAGACGGCCACCGCGAGGTCGAAGAACCTCAGCCCGAGTCCAAACCCGAGGCGGAAGAATCCGATGAGGGTGTCTCTGAGGGAGAGCAGCCAGCAGGCGGATCCACTGCCTACTCAGTTCTGAAACAGCGGGAAGGCGAAGCCGGGCTCGAGGCCGATGAGGCTGACCCGTTGAGTGAAACGCAGCGCCCCGTCACGGACTAGACTTGGCCGTTGTGTCAGACTCTTCAGGCTCTCCAGAGATTTCCGTTGCCGTGTTGGTGTCGGGGTCGGGGACGCTATTGCAGGCCATCCTTGATCACCAAGGCCGCTACAGTGTAGACCTCGTCGTCGCCGACGTTGAGTGCCCTGCATTGGACCGGGCGCGCGCTGCTGGGATCCGCGCCGCGGTTGTCGCAGTGGAGGGTGACCGCGACGAGTGGAATGTCCGTCTCGCGGAGACGGTGGCGAGTACAGACCCCGATGTGGTCGTCTCCGCCGGATTCATGAAGATCCTCGGGCAGGGTTTCTTGGATCGGTTCGAAGGCTCGCTCATCAACACCCACCCAGCACTTCTGCCGGCGTTCCCCGGAGCGCACGCCGTCCGGGACGCTCTGGCGTACGGCGTGAAAGTCACCGGAACGACGGTGCACTACATCGATTCGGGGGTAGACACGGGCGAAATCATTGCCCAGCGTGCGCTGAATGTGCGCGAGGGTGAAACTGAAGAAGAGTTGCACGAACGGATTAAGGTGATGGAGCGCGAGTTGATCGTCGATACGCTCCATCGCGCCACCCCCACGACGACCGGAAAGGTTGAGTTCTCCGCATGACCCGCACACCTATCAAACGTGCCCTGATCAGTGTTTTCGATAAGACGGGCCTGGATGAGCTCGCGACTGCTCTCGCCGAGGCTGGCGTGGAGATCGTCTCCACTGGTTCGACTGCGCAGCACATCAAGGACGCTGGCGCGAACGTGACTGAGGTCGCGGAGCTGACCGGCTTCCCGGAGGTGCTCGAGGGCCGTGTGAAGACGCTGCACCCGCGCGTTCACGCCGGTATTCTGGCTGACCTGCGCAAGGAAGAGCACGTCAAGCAGATCCAGGAGCTCGGTGTGGAGCCGTTCGATCTCGTCGTGGTCAATCTTTATCCGTTTAGTGAGACAGCTGATTCCGGTGCGGGATTCGACGAGGTCGTCGAGATGATCGACATTGGTGGCCCCTCGATGGTGCGCGCGGCTGCGAAGAACCACCCGTCCGTCGCGGTCGTGGTGGACCCTTCGCGGTACAGCGAAGTCATCGACGCTGTGCGAGGCGGTGGCTTCGACGCAGCGCAGCGCCGCCAGCTCGCGGCAGACGCGTTCACGCACACCGCGATCTACGACTCTGAAGTATCCGCCTGGTTCGCCGAGCAACTGGACGAAGGGAGCACGCGGACGACTCTCCGGTACGGCGAAAACCCGCACCAGTCCGCGACCCTCATCTCGGACGGTACGGGCCTGGCGGGTGCCACCCAGCACGGCGGCAAGGAGATGAGCTACAACAACTACCAAGACGCTGACGCTGCCTGGCGCGCGTGCTGGGACCACGAGCGTCCATGCGTGGCCGTGATCAAGCACGCGAACCCGTGCGGCATCGCAGTCTCGGACACCTCTATCGCCGAGGCGCACTCCAAGGCCCACGCCTGCGACCCGGTCAGCGCCTACGGCGGTGTGATCGCCGCCAACCGCGAAGTCACCGTGGAGATGGCTGAGCAAGTCGCCCCGATCTTCACCGAAGTCATCATTGCGCCGGGGTACGCCCCGGAAGCCCTGGAGCTGCTGCAAACCAAGAAGAACCTGCGCATCCTCACCGCCGAGCAGCCAGAGCGTGAAGGAATGGACATCGTGCAGATCTCCGGTGGCACGCTGCTGCAGGATCGCGATATCTACCAAGCCGACGGTGACAATCCGGAGAACTGGGAGCTTGCCGCCGGGGAGCCGGCTGACGAGCAAACTCTTAAGGACCTCGAGTTCGCATGGAATTCCGTGCGATGCGTGAAGTCCAACGCCATCCTCATTGCCCGTGATGGAGCCGCGGTGGGTGTCGGGATGGGGCAAGTCAACCGTCTCGACTCGGCCCGTCTGGCAGTCGAGCGCGCGAACACCCTTGACGAGGGACGTAACCGTTCCAACGGAGCCGTTGCCGCGTCCGATGCTTTCTTCCCCTTCGCCGACGGCTTCCAAATCTTGGCGGACGCAGGGGTGAAGGCAGTGGTGCAGCCGGGCGGTTCCATCCGCGACGATGAGGTTGTGGCAGCGGCCAAGGAAGCTGGCGTGACCATGTACTTCACGGGCACCCGCCACTTCTCGCACTAACCGCCGGTCAGCCCACGCGCCCTTGTAGTGCTTTCCCTGGAAACAGTGCAATAATCAACAGTGTGAGCAACGAATACTGGGGCGCACCCCACAACCAGTACCAGCCTGGTATGTATCCCCCGCAGTACCCGCCGGTGACGCAACAGAAATCATCCAACGCAGGGATGATCATCATGAGCGTCATCGCCGGGCTGTTAGCCATCGCCCTGACGGGATTTCTGGTTTATTACTTCACGACGAATTCGGACGCGAACCGCGCGGCCAATGAGCCCGCCTTGACCAGCGTGCAGCAGCCGAGTGAGGGCGATCGCCCCACCGTTACCCAGACGGTGAACGCGCCCTCGCCGAACGAGCAGCAGCAACCGAAGCCTGCGAACAAGCCCACGAAGAACTACACGGATTATTGGGTCAACGACTCTGATGTGACGACTCCGCAGTTCGCGGCAAACGTGTTCTCCGCCTTTGTGGCTAAGTACAACTCCACCGGTAGCTCGAACGTCACTCTGTACGGTGTGTACAGCCCCGTCACCGGTAAGAACTACGACATGACCTGCCGTGACCAAGGAGCGCACGTGGCGTGCACCGGCGGGAACAACGCGGCTGTCTATATTTCTTAGGTCCTGTGCGACGATTTCCCGCGTTCTCATGCGCGACCGTGTGCGCGTTGTTGTTGTCTGCATGCACGGTCGGTTCCAGCAGTCCGGCAGGCGGTGGTGACGGCCGCACTCTTCCAGAGCCTTCCATGGACATCCCCGCAGAGAATGATCCGGTCCACGTGCCCCCGCGGCAGGAGCAGGTCATGCCTCCGGCACCAGTAGGTGATGCCCAGACCGTGTTGAACGATGCTGTTGCCAATGTGCTCGACGGCTTTGGCGGCCGCGCCGAAGTCGCGGTGTCCGGCCGCGGAGGTGAGTTCTCCGCCGGGGACACGACAGGCTTTGCGGCATGGTCCACAATCAAGGTGCCCATTGCTATCGCCGCGTTGAAGGAGCACCCAGAAATGGCGGGGCAGGCTTCGACGGCCATCATGGTCTCCGACAACGACGCCGCGATGGCGTTGTGGAACAGCGTGTCGCCGGAAGCTGTGGAAGCGGTGCTAGCGGAAGGCGGTACGCCGGTTCCGGTCCAGCGGGAGCGGATCCGGTCGGAGTTCTCGCCCTTCGGCCAAACTGTCTGGTCTGTGGCTGAGCAAGCCCGCTTCGCCTCCAACTTGCAGTGCGTGACCGGCTCTGAACCAGTACTCAGTCTCATGGGCGGGATCACGGTCGACCAGTCCTACGGGTTAGGTACTCTCCCGGGGGCGAGGTTCAAGGGCGGGTGGGGGCCGTCGTCAAGCAATGGTGCGTACGAGGTCCGTCAATTCGGACTTGTGCACGACAGTGTGGGGCGGAATGTCGCCGTAGCTATCGCTGTGACCGCGGGCGACGGCAGTTACGAAAGCGGACAGGCGATGGCGACTCAACTGGCAGCGCAGATCGCTGGTTCGCTCGAGAGTGCTCCCGCGGCGAACTGTTAGCTGTTTTCCAGCAGTTCGATGGTGCGCTCGCCGCGGTCCGGCGGAAGCTCCGCATGCAAGACGTCGAGCACCGCGTCCGCGAGCATGACCGATGGCGACGGCAGCGCATCCGTGACGAGAGGGTAGGGCGCCTTTCCCGTGTTGTCGCGCATTTCGACGGCTGCGAGCGACATGTGGAATGGCATCTCCACCAGCGGATCGTCGTCTCCGACAATCTCAGCCGCAAAGGAGCGGAAGTAATCCTCCAGCTCAGCGCGTTCCTTGTGGTACTCCACAAACTCCTCGGAGGTGGCCACTGGCAGCTGGTACAACCGGCCGATATTCCACTTTGAGGACAGCAGTAAGCGAGTTTGAGCAGCAACGAGCGCCCACAGCTTCTGGTTCGCAGACGCATCCGAATCTCGCAGCACCGCGCCAAGAGCGAGCGACGGTTCGATCGTGGACTTCAGCAGGGTCAAGAAAATATCGGCCTTGGAAGGGAAGTGGTAGTACAGCGATGCCTGACGCACGCCCACGGCATCGGCGATTTCGTGTGTGGAGGTTGTGGCGAAACCCTGTTTGGTGAACAGCTCCGCAGACGCGTCGAGGATTTCCTCGCGTGCCGTGCGTCCTGAGCGTCGCGGCGACGACTTCCGTGGCCGTCCGACACTTCCTGCCATTTCTTCCTCCTGGCGACACTGTAAACCTGTCAAGCAAAAGATACCCGATCTTCCGTGCGGCAGCCTAAACCCTTGCCCTGCTTTCCCTGGAAAGCAGGGCTATGATCTGTAGCCATGATGCGCCACCTCGCCGCTTTCCTCGCTGCAGCCGGGATCGCGATGCCCACTATTGCAGTCCCGAACATCGCTGAAATGCCCGTTATCGGCCCTGCCGCAGTGGAAGCGTTCAACCAGATCCCCGGTAACGTCAAGCGTGATCTCGGGTGGCCAACCCCAATGTCCAGCCAAGCTCTGGGATTGAACTCAGCCGCCCCGCAGCAACGCCCTCAACCGGTGAACATCCAGCCGCAGCTGCAGGGAATTGTCAACCGCGTCAACGCGCGCCACGGAGGGCAGGCCACCATCTCTGTGTTCAGTCCTGGCGCCAGCGCGACGGCAGGGGATAACCGGCCGCAGCCGGCTTTTTCAACAATGAAGGTGCCGGTCTCCATCGCAGCGCTCAAACAGGACGGTCCTCGCTGGTACCGCGATGCAGAATTGGCCGTGACAGTATCTGACAACCCAGCCATGCACCGCATGGCCAATGCCATCCCCACCCACCAGGTGCAGACAGTGCTGGGCGAAGGGCGCACCCACACTGCTACTTCCCCGGCGCACAAGATGTCCACACTGTGGACCACGAGCGAGCAGGCGCGCTTCGCGGCGAACCTTCCGTGCGTGAATGGCTCGGGCCCGGTTGTGGGCATGATGGCACGAATCACGCCCGATCAGCGTTGGGGACTGGGGCGGATGCCCGGAGCGCGCTTCAAAGGCGGGTGGAACCACCAGGGTGGGGGATACCTAGCCCGCCAGTTCGGTCTCGTGCGCGGGCCACGCGGCGACGTGGCCATCGCCATTACGGCGTATGCACCCCACGGCGGCTACGGCAAAGCAACGCAAATGCTCAACGACATTGCTGCTGAGCTGAACGGTCAGCTCGGATCCCTGCCTGGCGCCCGCTGCGGCTAGCCCGCGCAAGGCGGCGACAAACAGGCCGCGAAATAGAAAAAGCGCTCGTCTCCCTACATAGGGGAGCGGGCGCTTTTCTTACGCTGCTGTCAACCAGTGATTTAGCGGCTGGTGAACGGCAGCAGAGCCATCTCGCGGGCGTTCTTCACGGCGGTGGCCACCTGGCGCTGCTGCTGCGGCGTCAGACCGGTCACGCGGCGGGAACGGATCTTGTGGCGGTCGGAGATGAACAGACGCAGGGTCTCGATGTCCTTGTAGTCGACTGCCTCAATGCCCTTGGCCTTGAGCGGGTTCTTCTTCGGGCGGCGGGACTGCTCCATCCGCGCCTTACGGTTGTTGTTGCGCTTCATTATTGGTGCACTCCTTGCTTACCAGGACGACTTGCGGACGCCCGGCAGCTCACCGCGGTGAGCCATCTCGCGCATGCGGACGCGGGAGAGGCCGAACTTGCGGAGGTAGCCTCGGGGGCGGCCATCGTGGGAGTCGCGGTTACGAACGCGAGCCGGGGAGGCGTCGCGCGGCTGACGGTTGAGCTCGAACTGAGCCTCGAGACGATCCTCGTCGGACGTCTCCGGGTTGCGGATGATCGCCTTGAGCTCCTGGCGGCGCTGCGCGTAACGCTCGACGATCTCCTTGCGCTTTTCGTTCTTAGCGATCTTGGACTTCTTAGCCATTACTATCGCTCCTCGCGGAATTCAACGTGCTTGCGCGCGACCGGGTCGTACTTCTTCAAAGAGATGCGGTCCGGGTTGTTGCGCTTGTTCTTACGGGTGACGTAGGTGTAGCCGGTGCCCGCGGTGCTCTTGAGCTTGATGATCGGGCGGATGTCGTTCTTGGGCATTAGACCTTCTCCCCTCGGGCGCGGATCTGAGCGACGACGGACTCGATGCCGTCACGGTCGATGATCTTCAGACCCTTGGTGGAAACGTTCAGCGTGATGGTACGGCCCTCAGAGGGCAGGTAGAAACGCCGCTTCTGCACGTTGGGGTTCCAACGACGCGAGTGGCGGCGGTGCGAGTGAGACACGGTTTTGCCGAATGACGGCTGCTTTCCCGTGACCTGGCAATGTGCCGACATGGTTACTTCTTTCTCCTAGCCGCTTGAAAACTCGGAGACATGTAATAGCTGACACCACACTCGAAACTAGAAATCGGCCTGGTAGTGAGGATGGCCGGGTGAGCTCGAGGGCGTCAAAAGTCACCGGTTGACTAAGCGTAAACGTGTACTTCGACAACAGCGAGAGTCAACACTACACCCACAGCCGGCGAACTCCTAATCGCTGGAACGGCATCTGCGGCGGCGTCCATGACAGCTTGCATGGTGGGGCAGTGGCCGCAAAATCGGGGACAACCCTGAGGGGAAATCGGTGCGATCCCCGTGGCGGGAGAAACGGTGTTCTTGGTGGGATGAAACCATGAATACTTCCCGCGCTGCGTCGCCTCCTGATGACTTCATTTCTCTAACCACCCCTTCAGATCCAGCCACCCCGCCTCGGCTGCCGCTGACGTGGTGGGGTATCACGGTGCGCGGCGTGGTCGCGGTGGTGATCGTCCTTGGTGCTACCTTCATCCCTCTCGGGCTGATGTTGGTGACGGGCGTCTCAGATCAGCCTGTGGTCGCTGGCCTGCAGCGGTTCGGGTTGAGCGCGATCAACTGCGTGCTGGCGTTTCTGGCTGTCTGGGCGTGGATGCGTTATGCGGAACGACGGCCTTTTGCTGCCACTGGTTTTGGCGGCGCCAAGGTGGTCACGGGGTTGGTCGCAGGAACCGTCGCGGCAGGCGCACTTGTGCTTCTGGCCCATTTGATCGGCATTGCGTTAGGGATGGCCACCGGTGAGATGCCCGAGGAGTTTCCATCTGAGTCGGCCGCAGTCAACATCGGCGCTGTGTTTGAGCTCGCCGGGTTCGCATTCTTGCTGCAGGGCATCCCAGAAGAGTTAGTGTTCCGCGGTTGGCTACTTCGGTCCACGCCAGGCCGCCCGTGGCTAGGGTTCTGGTGGTCGACCGGCGTGTTCACGGTCATGCACTTGTTGTCGCAGGCGGGACAGGAAGGGATTGTGGATCACCTGCTTTATCTGGTCACCTCCTTCGGTATCGCCGTCTTTGCGGCGGCATGCGCGATGCGCTGGGGTAATGGATGGATAGCGGCGGGTATTCACAGCGGCTTTCACGTGGGAACCCTCATAGCTACCTACACCCTTCCGCCGATCGAGCCGCGGGTGATGTGGGTGCTCCCAGGCGTTCTTTTCACTATCGCGGCTGGTGCGCTCCTTCGCGGCGCCACGCGCAGGGTAGCGGTGCTATTGTCGCGCGCATGAACCCGCAACCCCAGGGGCATGCTTATCGACGCATCGTTGCCCTCGACGTCGCCCGCGGCCTGGCGATCCTGGGGACGCTGCTGACAAACATTTGGTTGTTCGCCGGATCGACCGAGGATCTTCTCACCGGCTATTTCCCGGACAAGTCCATCGCTGCACAAGCAATGGATTTTGTACGTGGAACGAGCGGGGCCGACGTCCGATTCGACACCTGGCTGATTGATTCTCTCCTGTATCTGGTCACCGACGGCAAATTCCTAAGTCTATTGACCATCATGTTCGGCATCGGCGTGGAGATCCAACGGCAGAGCCGGTTGCGCCGCGGCATGCCCTGGCCAGGCGGCTACATGTGGCGTGCCGGCGTTCTCGTGCTTGAGGGATTGCTGAACTACATCTTCATCTTCGAGTTCGACGTGCTCATGGGCTACGGTCTGACCGCTCTTGCTGTCGCGCCGATTCTTGCGCGCAGTGAGAAGGTGCAGAAGGGGTGGATGATTGCCGGGCTGTGCGTGCACGCGCTCGTTATATCTGCATTCACCATGGTTGCCATCGGGTTGAACGTCATGCTGAAGGAGAAGGGCCCGGGGGCGTTGGGCCTTGATGAAATCATGGGGGATTACTCCACCGAGAGCTACTGGGGCATGGTCGAATTCCGCGCGCGTGACCTCCTCGGCGGCCGATGGGAGGTGCCCATCATGTTCTTCATGGGCATCGGCGTGTTCATCATTGCTGCACGCCTGTACCGTGCCGGACTCTTCCAACCTGACGGCCACCGGCTGCGCGGGAAGGTCATGGCAATCGGCTTCGGTATCGGTCTCCCGCTGGATTGGATTGTGAGAATTTTCCTCACCATCAGGGGTTTTCCGGTCGCCCGGTACGTCACCTCAACGATGGTGGCTTTCGGGGTTTTGGCGCTCGTCGCTGGTTTCTACGTGAGGAAAGACAACGCGCTCGGCAGCGTGGGCAAGCCCTTCGCGGCCGTCGGGCATGGCGCTGACGTGCTACATCCTGCAGAACGTCATTGCATCCGTCATCTTTTATGACTTCGGCTTCGGGGTTGCGCGGCGCATTCAGGGCCCACTTTTCACTTACTGGGTTCTGCTCATCTTCGCGGCTATCGCGGTAGCACTAGTTCTCTTGAGCGTCGTTTGGCTGAATAGCTTCAAGCTTGGGCCGGTGGAGATGGTCATGAAACGGATCTATGAGCCGCTGGCGAAGCGGCGGGATCAACGAATTTTGCGCAAGCGGGGCGTAGCGGTGACCACGGGCCCGGAACCGGCAGGGGCGTGATTTTCCTTTTCAACGTGCTGCCGGTAACATCCCTGCAGTCCAATTCGCACCCAACTCAGGCACGATCCGTTTCTGGCGCAGATAGCAGCGCAGAGGAGCGGAACCGACCTGAAGTATCAATCCTGAGGGAAACGAAGAGATGAAAAACGATATCCACCCTGATTACCACCCGGTGATCTTCCAGGACGCAGGTACTGGCCACCAGTTCCTGACACGTTCCACTGCCACCTCCGGCCGTACCGCCCAGTGGGAGGACGGCAACGAGTACCCGCTCATCGTCGTCGATGTCACCAGCGAGTCCCACCCGTTCTGGACGGGCGCGCAGCGTGTCATGGACACCGCTGGCCGCGTCGAGAAGTTCAACCGCCGTTTCGGCGGTATGGCTCGCCGCAAGAAGAAGTCCGACAACTAGTAACGGCCGTTAAGGAGGAGAAGACACCATGGCAACCCCGAAGTTCCGTAAGTCGCGTTCGAACACGCACCACCGCCGCTCCCAGTGGAAGGCCGACAACGCCGCTCTGGTTGAAACCAAGATCGACGGCCAGACTGTGCGTATCCCGCGCCGCCTGGTCAAGGCTGCACAGCAGGGTCTGATCGACATCGAGCAGTTTTAATTCTGCTAATCCCATGTGAAAACCACCACGAAAGTGGTGGTTTTTTCTGTCTAAAAACAGTTAAAGGCCCCTCAATGTCGTGAGTTTTAGCTAGGTATGGTCATAATAGTGGTATGAAGATCTTGGTGGTCGACGACGAGCAGGCGGTCCGGGAGTCTTTGCGGCGCTCCCTGCAATTCAACGGATACGACGTTGCACTGGCAAAAGACGGTCAGGAGGCGCTTGCGAGCATTGAGCAAGAGCAACCGGACCTGACAGTTCTCGATGTGATGATGCCGCAGCTCGACGGTCTGGGAGTATGCCGTGAATTGCGCTCGTCTGGTTATGACCGGCCGATCCTCATGCTCACTGCCCGCGATGGCGTCTCCGACCGTGTGGCTGGTCTGGACGCGGGGGCGGACGACTACCTGCCCAAGCCATTCGCGCTGGAGGAGCTGCTGGCGCGTGTACGCTCCCTGCTGCGTCGCGCTCGCGCCGATGCCATTCAGCAGGATGCTGAAGGCGGCTCGGAGCTCAGCTTTGAAGATCTCCACCTCGACATTTCTTCTCGCGATGTCCGTCGCGGTGACCGCCACATTTCGCTCACCCGCACGGAGTTCTCCCTGCTTCACCTGCTGTTGCGGAACCCCCGCAAAGTGCTCACCCGGCAGAAGATTCTCGAAGAAGTGTGGGGCCACGAGTTCCCCTCGTCCGGCAACGCCCTTGAGGTCTACATTGGATATCTGCGCCGCAAGACCGAGGCAGACGGGGAGCCCCGTCTCATCCACACCGTGCGCGGTGTCGGGTACGTGATGCGGGAGTCTGCGCCGTGATCCTCCGGCGTGTAGCCGGCGAAACCCAAGACATTCAGGGGGTTAGGTCGCGGGAACTCGAGCTGTCGCGCCCGTCGTCGCTACGCAGCAGGATTGCAACGCTTGCGGCGGTCCTTGTGACCCTCGCTGTCGGTGCAACAGCCCTGCTGTCCTACGTTGCCGTCTCAGGGGCCATGGAGGACGGCGAAGTTCTCGAGCTGGAAGCCCGTACTGTGGCGCTGATGCGCCAAACGCAATACGTGCTTGATACCTCGGGCACGGATGTCGAGATGCTCGGTATGCTGGTTGACCAGTTTCGCACTGACAATCCGGGTTACCGGGTAGCGGTGTCACCTGGTGAGAATCAACCGTTTGTCGGTGATCCCGTTCCCGTAGACAGGTTCGCGCGGAAGGGGCAGGGCCCCGATTGGACGCAGGAAACCTTCAGCAACGAGTGGGTTTCGGTACTCCGCGACGGCGACGGCGTGACTGTTGCGCTTGCCCGCGACACGGGCGGAGTGCTCGCCCAGGACAACCGGTTGCGGGCCACACTCATGGGCATTGTCGGTCTAGGAACGTTGCTGGCCGCACTCAGCGGCTCGCTGATTGCCCGCAGTACGTTGCGTCCGTTGGAGCGTCTCCGGCGTTCTGTCGATCGTGTCCGAGATAGCAACGAGCTTGAGCCTATTGAGGTCGAAGGCGACGACGAATACAGCCGCCTGGCTGAATCCCTCAACGAGATGATGGCTTCGCTCAATGACTCCCGTGTGCGCCAATCGCAGCTCGTCGCCGATGCTGGCCATGAGCTGCGCACCCCGCTGACGTCGATGCGCACCAATATTGAGTTGCTGACAATGCTCCACCGCTCCGGTCAGCGCACCATGATGGCCGAGCAAGAGCTCAACGATCTGGAAGACGATGTCACCGCCCAGATGGAAGAGATGTCGACGTTGATCGGCGACTTGGTGGATCTCGCACGCGAGGATGTTCCGCAGAAGGAGTTCGAGCCGGAGCGTCTGGACGGGGTCCTCACTGACGCTGTCGAACGCGTCAAGCGCCGCCGTCCAGATGTGGAGTTCCGCTTCCGCGCGGACCCGTGGGTGATGGACGCTGATTCGAACGCCCTATCCCGCGCCCCCGTCAATCTCTTGGATAACGCGGCGAAGTGGTCGCCGCCGGGTGGGGTGGTCCGTGTGTCCCTACGTGCAGCGAAGCGCAGCGCCGTGCTCATCATCGACGACTCCGGCCCCGGAATCCCGGTGGAGGAGAGGACCAAGGTTTTCGAGCGTTTCTACCGCGCGCCAGAGTCCCGCGCTATGCCGGGATCGGGCCTTGGTCTGGCGATCACGCAGCAGGTTCTGCATCGTCATGGGGCCACCATCGCCGTCGAAGAGTCCGACGACGGAGGCACGCGTATCCGCGTCGTCTTTCCCGGCCGCCCGGTGTCGGAGTAAAGCGACCCCGGCACCACACAGTGAGCGAGTAGGAAGTACTACGATGAGCTGAGATTCATCGCGATGTTAGTGACAGCTAGCGGGAGGACAATACCCGATCATGACGTACACGAATGACCCGAACGGTGCTTTTGCCCCTCAGCCGGCCCGGCAACCGATGCTGCAGCCGGAAGCGCAGCCTTTTTCTTCTCAGCCCGTGACTGTGAACACGCGGCAGAAGAAAGGCTTGGGTGCCGGTGGGGCAATCGCTCTGTCACTGGTGACAGCGCTCATCGCGGGTTCGGCCGCCGGCTATGCTGTGAGCCACTTCGCCGGTAACGGATCTGGCTCCGGGCAGAGTCTTGGCATGGGGGCCAGCGACGAAGACAATGCGCTCGAAGCACCTGTGGACAACGACAGGCCGCCAGCGCCGGATGGTTCGGTGGAAAAGGTCGCCGAGTCCGTGCTTCCCGCCGTGGTGTCCATTTCTGTCGTAGCCCGCTCCGGCGCAGCTGAGGGATCTGGTTCGATCATCTCCTCCGACGGAAAGGTGCTAACGAACCACCACGTGGTTGCGGAAGCAGCCGATGGGGATACGAAGATGCAAGTCACGCTTAACGACGGTTCCAAGCATCCCGCCTCATTCATCGCCTCGGACGTCAACACCGATATCGCTGTGATTCAGATTGAGGGGGTGTCTGACCTCCCGGTCGTCCAGTTCGGCAACTCCGACAACTTGGCGGTGGGGCAACCCGTTGTGGCGATCGGTTCGCCGCTGGGGTTGTCCGCAACTGTCACCACTGGCATTGTTTCGGCACTGAATCGACCAGTCCGTGCAGCTCAGGGTGGCGGCGAGAGCTCACTGATGGACGGTATCCAGACCGATGCTGCGATTAACCCGGGTAACTCAGGCGGTCCGCTGGTGGACATGAACGGCCATCTTGTCGGCATGAACTCCGTGATCGCGTCCTTGTCGCAGGGTGCGTCCGGTGAGTCGGGGTCGATCGGTCTCGGGTTCGCCATCCCGTCGAACTTCGCCCGCCGTGTAGCGGACCAGCTGATCAACGAAGGTGAAGCGCGTCAGCCGATGATGGGTGTCCAAGTGGACATCCGCCACAATGCCGACGGCGCGTTGATCGACTCTGTGCAGCCAGGCAGCCCTGCTGACGAGGCTGGATTGAAGCCTGGCGATGTGATTATCCGCGTCAATGACCGGCCGATCGATTCTTCTGATGCCCTGGTGGCAGCTACCCGTTCCTACGACTTCGGCGAGACGGTGACTTTGGAGGTCAAATCCGCCGGATCGGATGAGACCAGAACGGTAGATGTGACTCTGAGTTCGGAGTAGATTTCTAGATGCGAAACTTTTCGGAGTAGCACACCACCTGCCACGAACTGAAGACGAGGAGTAACGGTCATGTCGGACACTCTTGACGCGCTGGACATCCACGAGCCGGACGAGGCTTTTCTGATGGCAACGGAAGCCGAGGTGGAAGTCCCCAGTCAGCCGTGTGCACTAGCAGTCCTGGTGAGCGATCACAAGCAGGGTGGGGCGATCGACGAGGGGACTGACCGTCTCGTCTTCGAACTTCTCCAGGAGATCGGCTTCAAGGTGGACGGTGTCGTGTACGTGAAGTCTAAGAAGTCCGAGATCCGCAAGGTCATCGAGACGGCTGTCGTAGGCGGTGTGGACCTCGTGGTCACGGTCGGCGGCACCGGTGTCGGCCCTCGCGACAAGGCCCCGGAGGCGACCCGCGGTGTCATCGACCAGCTCGTGCCCGGTGTTGCCCAGGCGGTGCGTGCTTCCGGTCAGGCCTGCGGCGCGGTCGACGCATGCACGTCCCGCGGCATCTGCGGAGTATCCGGGTCCACGGTAGTGGTCAACCTGGCCCCCTCGCGCGCGGCGATTAGGGACGGCATTTCCACGATCTCTCCTCTGGTTGCGCACCTCATCAGCGAGCTGCGCAAGTACAGCGTCCAGTAGCGGCTTCCCGCGGTCTTTTTAGGCAATGACTTCACGGAAACCCCGCCGCCGCGCCTCTCGCCGGGCTGAGACTGACTATGACAGGCACGCAGACGCTCCGATTGCAGAGGAAAAAGGAGACGGCGAGCGCTACGTCAATTTCGATAAAGAACCACCGATTCTTGACGAGCGCCCGCCGCATTACGGAGGGGAATAACTTTCTATGTTTTCCGGGCCTTACGCGCGGGGCGTGTTGGTCGGAGTAGTGCCGTTCTGGCCGGCGAGCAGGTCGCGGATCTCGGTGAGCAGCTCCTGCTCGGTCGGGTCCTCTGCCTCCGGGTCGATGCCCTTGCGGCGCTTCTGCGCTGCGTCCAGCTTGTTCATCGGAGCGACGATGAGGAAGTAAACCACAGCGGCGATCAGCAGGAAGTTGATCAGCGCGGTGATCAGGGCACCGAAGTCCACGAAAGTGGCATCGTTGTCCGGCAAGACGTGGAAACCGAGGGGGGAGAAGTCCGCGCCGCCGACCGCGTTGATCAGAGGGTTGATGATGTTTTCAGAGAATGCAGTGACAACCGCCGTGAACGCGGCACCGATGACGACACCGACAGCCAGGTCGATGACGTTGCCGCGCATGATGAAATCTTTGAATCCTTGTAGCACGGTGAGACAAGTTAACATATCAAATGACTATTTGTCTTGCCTGACGCGTTCACCAGTGAGAACAACAGCGAGCGGGGAGGACAGCGAGGCCGCCGCCACCGCCTCCGCTTCGTCGTGAAGGAGAAGGAGTAGAACGCTTCCGGCGGGCGAGTCTTCTGCTCCGCCGGCCAGGACCACTACGCCGTTTGTGGCGATTGTGCGGGCCGCTCCTTCCTGTTCACCGTGATCAATGGTGACAACGGAGACTCGGTCGCCGTGGTGGAGCATCGGAATGATGTCGGGCTCAGCAAGCTTGACGGGCACCATCGTGTAATCTGCACGGTCGCCGGGCACGAGCGCTGAGACGAGATCGGGCCCCAACAACCGCGTTGGAGTGACTACTTCGCCCGCACTTGCCGTCGACGCCACGATTTGCCCCTCCACATCACTGACCTGGTCGAAAGCGCCGTCGGGCACGATCGCCTCCGGCAATCTTTGCAGCTCAACGTCATCGGCGCTGAGTGGCTCGCCGGGAGAAACTTCGCGGGTGAATGCCAGCACGGCCGGGTCATTGGCCGCTCTGCCGGTGACGGTGGTGAGGGCGGCGGCGAGGAGTAACAGGGCGGCGGTGAGACGTCGTAAAGCAAGCGTGCGGCGGTAGCCAGGAGCGAGTGTGAGAAAGTCCATGCCTTATTGGACTGTCGCAGCCCCCGGAGTGGTTCCCTTGAAACGCAAAAACCCTTGCGGGGTGACGGCGCCGTCCACAGGCTTGTCGTGGGGCTCGGAGGGCAGGACGTCGTGCACCTCGTCGTCGTAAACCAGCGCAATCCGGGGAACTGCACCTGCATGCACCAGTGCTCGGTCGTAGTAGCCCGCGCCTTGGCCGAGCCGCATCCCGCGCCGATCCACCCCCAACGCGGGAACAATCACCACGTCACAGCTGCTCAACATCGACGATGGGAAACGCTCACCGGTGGGCTCAGTAATGCCGAAGTGCGCCCCGCGAGCCAGCTGCCCCGGCACATGCAGTGCCCACTCCAACACTCCAGCACCGAGTGTGACGGGCAAGAAGACCTCTAATCCTGCTGCGGCGAGGACGTCGGGAAGCTCCTCGCCCCCGGGTTCAGCCGGCATAGGGGAGTATGCGGCTACGCGGGTGCAGCCGCGGAGATGGGTGAGCAGGTGGTCGCGCACAGCGGCGTCGATAAGCGTCTTGTTTTCGCGCACTCGTCTGCGCTGACGCGCAACCGCACGCAGTTGCCCCTTTGAATCCATCGCTATCCTTTGTACAACCTGCGGGAGGCTTTAGCTGAATGTCGAATCATTGTAGGTAGACTCACCACTTATGGCATCTACGCGCAAGTCCAACGTGAAAACCGTGATCGTGCCCGCCGCAGGCATGGGCACGAGGTTCCTGCCCGCCACGAAGACGGTGCCGAAGGAACTGCTGCCGGTCGTGGACACTCCGGGCATTGAGCTCATCGCGGAAGAAGCAGCGCAGTTGGGGGCACAGCGCCTGGCAGTCGTGACCGCGCCAGGCAAAGGTGAGGTCATGGAGCACTTCGGCCCATTCGATCAATTGCGCGATACCCTGCTGGCACGCGGCAAGGATGAGCAGGCGCAAAAGGTTGCCCGAGCATCCGACATCATCACGGCGGAGGCTGCCGTGCAGGAAGAGCCGCTGGGCCTGGGCCACGCTGTGGGGTGCGCGGAATCTCTGCTGGGTGATGACGAAGATGTTGTCGCCGTCATGCTGCCCGACGACCTTGTGCTGCCCACCGGCGTGATGGAAAAGATGGCGCAAGTCCGCCACACTCTCGGCGGGTCAGTACTGTGCGCCTTCGAGGTCGACCCGGAAGACGTGTTCAACTACGGCGTTTTTGATGTCCGCGAAGTCGACGCTGACTCTGGCGTCGACGCATCCCACGTCAAACGCGTCGTGGGCATGGTGGAAAAGCCCGAGCCGGCAGATGCCCCGTCCAACTTCGTGGCCACCGGCCGCTACCTGCTCGACCGCGGTATCTTCGACGCGCTGCGCCGCATTGAGCCGGGCAAGGGCGGTGAGCTGCAGCTCACTGACGCGATTGAGCTGATGATCAACGAGGGCCACCCAGTCCACGTCGTCGTCCACGACGGCAAGCGCCACGACCTGGGCAACCCGGGTGGGTACATTCCGGCGAACGTGGACTTCGGCCTCAACCACCCGAAGTACGGTCCCGCGCTCTACAAGGCCATCAAACAGATCGTCGCGGACTTCGAGTCGGAGAACCCACACCTGCGCGACCAGTAGTAGGTTCAAACCATGCGCAGTGTCGACGAGCAGCTGGACATGATCATCGACGCGACGATGACGCCCGAGCCCATCCGCATCGGCATCACCGACGCGTTGGGCTTGATGTGCGCCGAAGAAGTCCAGGCCTCCTCACCACTGCCGGGTTTCTCGCAGGCAGCTGTCGACGGTTACGCGGTGCGCGCGGTCGACGTCGGCGGCGGTCAAACACTGGGTAAAAAAGAAGGACCGGCCGCGGCGGAGACCGAAACGTCACTGCCCGTGGTGGGCGAGGTCGCGGCAGGCTCGCAAAAGCCACTGCGCCTCCAACCGCGCCAGGCTGTCCGTGTGGCCACGGGTGCCCCGCTGCCGACGCTTGCAGACGCTGTCTTGCCGCTCGAATGGTCCGACCGCGGCCGCAAACGCGTCTCCCCGCACCGTCCGGTGCGCTCTGGCGACTTCATCCGTAAGGAAGGCGACGACATCCAACCCGGTGACCTGGCCGTGCGCGCTGGTGCCGTGCTCGGCCCAGCGCAGATTGGCCTGCTGGCTGCCACCGGCCGCGATAAGGTTCTGGTGTACCCGCGTCCGCGTGTGACAGTGATGTCTTACGGTCTTGAACTGGTTGACGTTGACCGCAACCCCAGCCTGGGCCAGGTGTATGACGTCAGCTCCTACGCCGTCGCCGCTGCAGCGAAAGACGCCGGTGCGGAGGTCAACCGCGTCGGAATCATCAATGCGGAACCCCGCCGCCTCAAGGAGCAGATTGCCACCCAGGCGCAGCGCAGCGAATTCCTTATTATTACGGGTGCCGTTGGCGGCTCAAGTGCGAAGCCGCTCCAGGAAGCGCTCGGTGAGCTGGGGGAGATCGACACCTCGCGCGTTGCCATGCACCCTGGGTCTGCCCAGGGCTTCGGTCTGATCAGCGAGGACCGGATCCCGGTTTTCCTGCTGCCGTCAAACGCGGTCAGTGCGCTGGTGATCTTCGAGGCGCTGATCAGACCTGCGGTCCGAACATCGTTGGGCAAGCGTGTACCCACGCGCCGCACCGTCAAGGCGCGCTCTCTTAACCACATCGAGTCGATTCCGGGCCGCGTGGGCTACGTGCGCGCCCGCCTCATGCGCGATGCGGAAACACGCGACTACCTGGTGGACAGCATTGGTGGCCCGTCCGGCGGCCCGGCCCACCTTCTGGCCGGTCTTGCTGAGGCGAACGCGATGATCCGCATCCCCGTCGACGTGGCGCATGTCGGTCCTGGCGACATCGTCGATGTCATGTTCCTCCAGCAACGGGCATGATCTTCGGCAAGAAATCCCGCCCGCGTTCTGGCCAGCGCCACCCAGTGCACCCCGGCTGGCCGGAGCCCACGCCGACAGTGTTCATCCCAGGCGAGAACCGTTTGCGCCTGCGTCCGCTCGCTATCCAGGACGGCAGGGACTGGGCGCGCATGCGCATTGCCGACGAGCCAACCCTGCGTCCTGTCGAGCCCACGGTCAGCGGCACATGGCGCGAGGCTCACTCGCAGTCCGCATGGATGTATACCTGGACCAACCTGCGCCGCTACGCCCAGGACGGGGTCATCGTTCCGCTGGTCATCGAGCTCGACGACGCCTTCATCGGCCAAGTCACGTTGGGCAACATACAGCACGGCGCGATCGGGGAGTGCTGGATCGGGTACTGGGTTCATTCGCCCTATTCGGGCCGGGGCATCGCGACGGTCGCGTGCGCCCTCGGGGTGGACCACGCCTTTGCCCGCATCGGCATGCATCGGGTGACCGCGACCTACCTTCCGGATAACCCGGCTTCCGGCAAGGTGCTGGCCAACGCTGGCTTCCGGGAGGAAGGCTTCCTCAAAGAGAATCTGCATATCGACGGCCGCTGGCGCGACCACCACTTTGTCGCCCAGAACATTGATGATCTACCCGGATCAGCTGTGGAAAGGCTCGCGGCGCAGGGCCGGTTGTGGATTTAAATTCTGCACCAATTTTCACGGCGTGGTTCGGTCAGGGGCCCACTTACCGTGGCTAGTGTCTAGCTAACAACTAGCAACCTGTCCTGTGTGCAGAAAGGTCGTGGGCCCATGTCCGGCAGCCTCAGCCTGATCATCGTCCTCATCGTCGTGGTGTGGGCGATCGTTCTCGCTCCGATGGTGTTCGGGGACTCCAAACCCATCAGGCGTTCCGGAGAGGGGTACGACGAAACTCGCGTCCTTCACCAGGGCGGCACCGCTGATGTGCAGGGTCGACGCCGTCCGCGCGTAACCAAAGCGGACATTCACCACTTCGACGACGACAATGATTATGAGGTCGTTGAGCCTGTGAAATCCGACAGCGGTTCGACCTCCTGGAAGAAGCGCAGTGCCGCCGCAGAGCACGATATCATCGACGCAGAGTCCGAGCCCGCGGCGCTTATCGACGACACCGCAACCACCGACGACGAGACCGTCACGTATAGCGTCGTTCGCGCCGGTGATTTCGATGACAGTGACGTAGATGCCGCCGAGTACGAGTTGGACGCGACGTACTTCTCCCCGCAGGATTACGGTTACAGTACCGTCGTCACGCTCGACGCAGATGAGTCTGTGGATCTCGACGCAGATACAAAAGCAGACGCTGATGCCTTCGCTGACGACGAGAGCGCCTCTGATGTGGAGCTCGCTGTTGAGGACGATCTCGACGCAGAAGACCTCGATGTTGACTTTGATGTTGACGCTGAGGCCGAGCTCGACGAGAGCGAAATCTCTTACGCCCGCGCACGCCGTGGGCGCGGCGGCTGGGACCCGCAGACCGCGCAGCTCGCCCGCGAGGACCGTGCTCGCCGCCGCCAGCGCACCATCCTCGGTCTCGCCGCCGCGAGCGCGATCGCAGTCGTGCTCGCGCTCGTCGCTGGCGGCTGGGCATGGGCAGCACCGGTTGTCGTTGCCGGACTTTTGGTCTGGTACTTGGTGGCACTGCGCACCCAGGTCATGCAGGAGCGTGAGCTCCACGCGCGCCGTATGCGCCAGCTCCACCGTGCCCGCCTGGGTGTCGTCTCGTCTGAGGAAGGTGCTCCGGTTCCCGCTCACATGCGCCGACCGGGCGCTGTGATTGTGGAGATCGACGACGAAAGCGCCGATTTCGCCAACCTGCCCACCTACCGCCGCCCGGTCGAGCAGCTCGACGAACTGGAGACGCAATACCGCGACATCGCCTAACTGCGGCCAGTAACATCACGGGGTATGACTGACGCTTCCGTGACTACTGCTGACCCGACCACCCAGACCAACCCCAACCCGGGCAAATCCGCCCAGCTGTGGGAAAAGTTCAGTGACACCGCGCTCAAGCGTGCGGTGTTTTCTGCCTTTTACTCAGTCAAAGCCCCCTACTTCCGCACCGTCATGCCGCGCGTGCGCGAAGCCGTGCCAGGCCGCTGCGTGGTGCGTTTGGGCAAGTGGTGGGGTGTGCAGAACCACATTGGCACCTTCCACGTGATTGCTGGCCTGAACGGCGCTGAAGCTGCAATGGGTCTGCTGTGCGAAGTGTCGGTTCCGGACACCCACCGTTGGATCCCTCGTGGCATGCGCGCGGACTACCCGAAGAAGTCCACCGGAGGCCTGACCATTACCGCGACCGCGGACTTCCCGGACTTCGACTCCATCACCCGCGAGACGGGCGGACAGCTGGTCACTATTGATTGCCAGATCGTCGACGATGCAGGTGTTGAGCCCATCACCGCCGAGATCGACGTCTGGGTCACCGCGAAGAAGTAACCCCTGAGCCTGAAGGTTCCAGAGACTACGGCAAAGGCTCCGCCTGCTCCTGGTCCACGCGGACGTGGAGCAGCGCCACCCGGCCGTCCGCCACCTGGCGGACGGCCTCTTCCACGGTGTTGTCCACCTGTGCAGGGTCGTCCAGCTTCGCCGCCCACGCGCCGTTCGCTTCGGCCAGCTTGCAGAACTCCGGGTTCTCCAGCTGGGTACCGCTGACCCGGCCTGGGTAGTGCTTCTCCTGGTGCATGCGGATCGTGCCGTACTGGGCATTATCCACGACCACGATGAGAACCGGGGTGTGGTAGCGCACGGCGGTGATCAACTCGTTGCCGTTCATCATGAATTCGCCGTCGCCGGTGAACACGACCGTGAAGCGGTCCGGGAACGCCAGCTTCGAAGCGATCCCAGCCGGCAGCGAGTAACCCATCGAACCCAGACGGTTCGCGATCATCGAGGGGAATGTCCGCGTAGGGAAGAACCGCTGCGGCCAGAAGCAGTGGTTGCCGGCCCCGTAGGTGCAGATCGCGTCGTCGGGAAGCTGTTTGATGAGTGCCTCCATGACGTCGTGCATGTCCACGCACGCGGCGGGTTCGTCGTAACGCTTTGCGACAGTGGGCAACGTGGAGTGCTCCAGGTGCAGCTCGCGCGCCCGGGTGAACCATTCGCTGGTGTCGGGCGTGGAATCGAGCTCGAGGCTGCCCAGCGCTTCGGCGAAGGCCACCGGGGAGGCGATGATGTGACGCGTGACGGCGGCAGTGTGGCCGACCAAGTCCGGGTCCGGCGTGATCACGATGTTCGCTGCACCAAAGTCCTGCCGGCGGGTGAAATTGTCGGTGGGCTTGTCCCACAGGACGCCGCCGACGGTAATGAGCAGGTCGGCGTCGTCGAGAAGCTGCGCGGTTTCCTCTTTGCGCGCGGTGCCTAGCCACCCGGCGTTGGCGGGGGAGTCGAAGCCGATGCGGTCGGAGGAGCGGGTGTCGCCCACGACCGGGATCTCATGCTCCTCCGCAAACTGCTGGACAGCGTCGCACGCTTCCTGCGTCCAGCCCTGGCCACCTTCGAAGATGAGCGGGCGCTCGGCCTTCTCCAGGTGTTCCTTGAGCACCGCCGCATCGGCATTGGACACGCCTCCATGCGCGACCTTGATGGGCGGAGCGAGCTCACCACCTGGGCACTCGGCGGCTACGACATCTTCCGGCAACCCGACAACGACCGGGCCCGGACGGCCCTGCTGAGCCAAACGCATCGCATTCGCGACGACACCGCTGGCGCGGTCTGGCTCATCAACAATGAACACGCCCTTGGCAATCGAGCCGAACCACTGGTGCGGGTCGAATTCCTGGAAAGACTCGCGGTAGCGGTCTTCGCGCGGAATCAGACCAATGAACAGCACGAGCGGGACGGCGTCCTGCCAGGCGGTGTAGACACCGATCTTGGCGTTGGCAGCACCGGGGCCGCGGGTGACCATGACCACTCCGGGTTTACCGGTCGCCTTACCGTAGGCATCTGCCATGTAGGCGGCGCCGCCCTCGTGGCGGCACACAATGGTGGAAATATCAGTGTCGTGCAAACCGTCAAGCACAGCGAGGTAACTCTCACCGGGGACCAGGAAGACGTGTTCCGTCCCGTGGTCTTCGAGGGTCTGGGCGATGGCCGAACCGACGTGCATGGCTCTCCTTGGTGGGGGCTACTTACCCCACCAAGAGTGCCCTGTCATGCCGGTTTCTGCCACTGACTTAGAACTCGAGCGGCGTCATCCGCAGTCCCGCATCGCGACGCCAAGAGCCCTGCAGATGGGTGTTCACCACACCTGCCGCCTGCATGAACAGCCACGCAGACTTCGGGCCGATGAAGGTGAAGCCGCGGGCTTTGAGGTCTCTGGCCAGCGCAGCAGATTCTTCTGTCCGTTCAGGGATGTCCAGCATCGTTTCCGGTTGCGGCATGATGGCTGGCTGGTAGGCCCACACGAGTTCGGGCAGGCATGTTCCGTCGCGTCGCATCGCCACAGTGGCCTCAGCGTTGGTGATGACGGCGCTGAGTTTCGTCCGGTTACGGATCAGGGCTGGATTGTCCAGCATTTTCTCCACGTCAGCCTCCGTCATCTGCGCCACGACATAGGGGTCAAAATCGCTGAAGGCACGGTTGAGGGCGGGGAACTTCCGCAGCACGGCGCGCATGGAGAGTCCGGATTGCAGGACTTGGAAGCACAGGGCGCGGAACATCTCATTCTCGCTCAGCCCGGGCACACCCCACGTCGTGTCGTAATACAAACGTGTCAGTGGGTCTGTGGCTGCCCACGGCGGGCGGGCCTTGCCGTCTTCGCACATGACGGGGCCGACAATGGCCGGTTTGTCTTCCAACAGGGGCGCGAGCAAGCGGGCGTGCAGCGGGCAGTCGTCGATGGTGAGGAAGTCGAAGGGGAGGTGGTCGTAGGAGCAGGTGCAGTGTGATTCAAAGTCGAGGTATGTCGTCATACCCTCGTTAGACTGCTGGACGTGCCCGTTTGGTTCCACGTTGTAGGGTTGAATTCATGAATAGACCGGCTGTCCGCGACTTTGCGCTGCTCCTTGCACGTTTCATCGTGGGAGTGGTGTTCATTGCCCGGGGTTACCAGCACTGGGTGGGAACGGGGATGAGCGAGACTGCGCAGCAATTCGCCCAGGCCGGTGTACCGCAGCCACGGTTGGTCGCGTATGTGGCGGGCTCAGTCGAGTTGATCGGCGGTGCCATGCTCATCATCGGGTTGCTCACCACTATCATCGCCGGGTTGATGGCCGTGATGGTGCTGGTGGCAGGCTATTTCATCCACCTTCCGCACGGTTTCTTCGCAGAAGACGGCGGACTAGAGTACCCGCTGATTCTCGCCGTTCTCCTGGGGCTGATCTTCGTGTTCGGCGCGGGCCGGGCGAGCATGGACCGGGTGCTCGTTGATGGTTAGCCACAGCGAGGTGCAAAAAGCGCTCTCTGCGCGTATCGACGGTGAAGACCCCGGCCTAGACAACGCCGTCCTCGACGCTCACCTCGCCGGTTGCCCCGAGTGCCTGGCCTTCTGGGAACGGTCGCTGCGGCTGACCAGCTCCTTGAGCCTGGTGGAGGCTGATGGTGCCATGGTCCCGCCTACAGATCTCTCCGATGTCATCTTTGCTGGGGTGGAGGGCGAATTCCGCCGCGTTTCCTCCCGGCGCGTTGTGGCGTTGGCGGTGGGCCGGATCCTCCTAGTTGTGCTCGGTGTGGTTCACGCGTTCTGGGCCGGTGACTATGTCTTGTCCGCAACGGCTGTCACCGATGATTCCTCCACGGCCCAATTGCTCATCGGGATGGCCGCGGTTCATGTCGGCATTACATCCGCCTTGCTTTTTGCTGCTTGGAAGCCTGCTCAAATCCCCGGAATCTTGCTCATCGTGGGCGCAATGTTCGGCTTCACGGTGGGCTTCGTCGTGCTGGAGGCCGTTTCTGGCAGCGGCACAGCGCCGTGGATGCAGCTGTTCGCACTGTTGCTCACCTGTGCTGCGCTGGTGTTCATGTGGTTTGCCGACAAGGGGCTGGCTAACCCGCTGCGGCGCCTCAGTTCGGGCCCGCTGCCGTAGCTAGGTCCAACTCGGTAGCCACATGATCTGCTGGAACCAGCTGTTGGGGATGACAAAGCCGTAGAGGATCGGGGAGAAGTAGAGGAACATCCCGATCACCACAGCTAAGTAGCTCACCACCGTGAACTGGCCCCATGTGATCGGGTAGCCGGCGATCTTGTGCAACTTCGGCACGGGCCCGCCCTTCTGCGCTAGGTTCCCCAGCGCCAAAGCTATGAGCACGATGGTGAAGGGGACCAGCGGCGCAGCATAGAAGAAGTACATCTGGCGGTCGAAAGCCGCCAGCCACGGCAAAAAGCCCGCCGCAAAGCCGATCAGCGGCAAGATGACGCGGCGGTCACCACGGGAGATCCACGCCCAGATCGCCCACAGCAGGATCGGGACTGTCAGCCACCAGATCGCGGGTGTGCCGAAGAGGTAGATCATGCGGCGGCACTCTTGCCCGCCGGCGCATTCGATGCCGGTGGAGGAGTAGAACAGGATCGGGCGCGACGCCACCAGCCAAGCCCACGGCTTAGAGTCCCACGGGTGCGAGTGGCCGGATGAGGAGGTCAGTTCACTGTGGAAGTTGAGCACGGACAGGTGGTAGTACAGCCAGCCGCCCAAAGCGTCGGGCAGGTTGCTCAGCCAAGGCCAGTCGGAGTCGGCGATGGTGCCGTCGACCGCCGCGTGGCGGTACACCGAGGTTTCGGAGGCGAACCAAGCGCGCCACGACCACAAGTAGAGAACTGCCGGGATGAGCACGATCGACGCCAGCGCTGATGGAACGTCGCGCAGCAGCGTTCCGGCCACGGGCTTTTCCACGCCGTAGCGCCGCCGCAAGTACACGTCATAAAAGGACGACAGCAATCCGAAGAAGGCGATGTAGTACAGGCCGGACCACTTCACGGCCAGAGCGCACCCGAGTACGACGCCGGTGGCAAACCGCCACCAGCGAAAACCCAGCCGGGGGCCGTACGGGCCGGAGGCGGCGATGGTGCCGTCACGCCAGGCGCTGTAAAGCCTCTGATGCACTTGGCGCATATCTCCCGCGAGCGTCCACGCGGCTACAACAACGGGAAGCAGAATGAACACATCCAGCATGCCGAAACGGCTGATGACCAGCAGCACACCGTCGCAAAGAGCAATGATGCCCGCGAACATCGCCACCACCCACGACTGCGAGATGCGCCGCGCGAGCAGCATGATGAACACCACAGTCAACGCACCGAACAGGGCCGCCGCGAAACGCCAGCCGAGCGGGGTGTAGCCGAACAGTGCTTCACCGAGTGCGACGAGTTTCTTGCCCAGCGGCGGGTGTACAACGAGGCCGTAACCCGGGTTCGACTCAATACCGCCGATGACCGGGTTGAACGACGAACGGTAAATGTCCCAGCCCTGAGGGACGTAGTGCTTCTCGTCGAAAACCGGGGTGCCTTTCGACACTGCCGTGGTCACTCCGATGAATCGCGTGAAGAACGCCAGCACGGCCACCACCGCTGTGGTGATCGTGTCGCGGCGGTCCCAGGGGACCGTCACAGGTGCGGTGGGGGCGGGACGGTCCACGCGCACTTTCTCGGCCACTAGTGTCGAACTCACGGGTGATGATCTTACTGTGTGCCCCGCGCTGCTTGTGACAAGCTGGGTGCATGGACAACACTCTTCCCGCCCATGGTGTCGTGGTGGCCGCCACTCCGTTGGGCAATATCGGTGACGCGTCCCCGCGCCTGAAGGCAGCGCTGGAACGCGCCGACGTGATCGCCGCTGAGGACACCAGGCGGGCCCGCAACCTGGCGGCAGCGCTCGGGGCGGAGATCCGCGGCAGAGTCGTCTCCAACTTCGACCACAACGAGGACAAGCGCACGCGTGAGCTTATCGACGCTGCACGTGCAGGCATCGTCCTCATCGTCACCGACGCAGGCATGCCGCTGGTGTCCGACCCAGGGCATTCCCTTGTCAGCGCTGCCCACGATGCCGGCGTGCCGGTGACGTGCCTGCCTGGGCCGTCGGCTGTGACCACCGCGCTCGCTCTGTCCGGACTGGGCGTGGGCCGGTTCATTTTCGACGGTTTCGCTCCACGGAAGTCTGGTGCGCGTCGGTCATGGCTCGAGTCGCTGCAGACCGAAAAGCGCGCCGTGTGCTTCTTCGAGTCGCCGCACCGCACCGCAGCCACGCTCGAGGAGGCCGCGGAGGTCCTCGGGAATGACCGCCGCGCCGCCGTGTGCCGGGAATTGACCAAAACATTTGAGGAAGTCCGCCGCGGAACCCTGGGCGAGCTCGCCGCGTGGGCGGCCGAGGGCGTGCGCGGGGAAGTCACCGTTGTCATCGACGGCACCACCGAAGTGGGGGTAGAGCCGGAGGACTTGGTGGGGGATGTCGAAAAGCTCACAAAAGGCGGCATGCGCTTGAAGGATGCAGTCAAAGAGGTCGCGAAAAATGCGGGAATTAAAGCAGGAGAGCTTTACGACGCCTTCATCGCCGCCCGCAGCCAATAGTCAGCAAAGGTGCACCCTGCGCACATCTCCGTTACCGTCATGTGGGTGAGTAGTGAAGAGAAGATGACAGATCCGCATGACCCGAACATCGACCCGCACGCTGACGACCCGATCGTGACCCACAACCGCCCCGCTACCGCCGAGCTTCAGGACCTTCTGGATGCGCGGAACGACGGCGACCAGCAGAAGATCAGCGACCCGGAGGATGCTATTGAGCGTGCCTCCGAAGACGAGAACCTGAAAATCGACTGGGCGATTGTCGCCCCGCTCGCCGTCATCGTGGTCGCCGTAGTCGTTTGGGGCCTGGCCGCAAAGGAGAGCTTCAGCGCCTTTTCCAGCGCGTCGTTCAGCTGGGTGATCGAGAACCTCGGTTGGGCGTACGTCCTGTTCGGCACTATTTTCGTCGTGTTCGTCATGGTGCTTGCGGTCTCCAAATTCGGCAAAATCCGGCTCGGCGCTTCCGACGAGCAACCGGAATTCACCACCATGTCCTGGATCGCGATGATGTTCGCCGCCGGCATGGGCATCGGCCTGATGTTCTTCGGCGCATCCGAGCCGCTGAACTTCTACCGTGACGGCGTGCCTGGCATGGACAGCGCGGATGCCGTGGGCACATCCATGGCGCAGACGATGTTCCACTGGACCCTTCATCCGTGGTCCGTCTACGCCATCATCGGCCTCGCCATCGCCTACTCCACGTTCCGCCTCGGCCGCAAGCAGCTGCTGTCCAGCGCGTTTATCCCGCTCATCGGACAAAAGCGCGCGGACGGATGGCTGGGCAAGCTTATCGACGGCCTCGCCATCTTCGCCACCATCTTCGGCACCGCCTGCTCCCTGGGACTGGGCGCCCTGCAGATTTCCACTGGCCTGGAGGCCTCCGGACTCGTCGATTCCCCGTCGACCATGTTGACCGTCGGCATCGTCAGTGTCCTGACCCTGGCGTTCCTGCTGTCCGCCATGTCCGGAGTGGGCAAGGGCATCCAGTGGGTTTCGAACTTCAACCTGATCGTGGCGGCGGTGCTGGCCATCTTCGTGTTCGTCTTCGGGCCGACCCTGACGCAGCTGAACCTGCTGCCGACTGCCATTAGTTCCTACCTGGACCAGTTCTTCCTCATGGCGTCGCGCACTGCCGAGTCCGCCGACACCGAGGCAGGGGAGTGGCTCGGTTCCTGGACCATTTTCTACTGGGCATGGTGGATCTCCTGGTCCCCGTTCGTGGGCACCTTCCTGGCTCGTATTTCCCGTGGCCGCACCATCCGTGAATTCTGCTTTGGTGTCACTCTCATCCCGGCTGGCTTGTCCACCGTGTGGTTCTGCATTTTCGGCGGCACCGCCATCCACCTCGAGCAGACCGGTGAGTCCATCTATGGCGAGGGATCGTCCGAGGAGCAGCTGTTCAACCTGCTGCACTCCTTCCCGGGCGGTTTCGCCATGGGCATCCTGGCGCTGATCCTGCTGGGCACCTTCTTCATCACCTCCGCGGATTCCGCCTCGACTGTGATGGGCTCCCTGTCCCAGAACGGCAAGACCGACGCGAAGCCGCTACTGACCGGCATGTGGGGCCTTGCCACCGCAGCCGTCGGCCTGACCCTGCTCATCGCGGGCGGTGACGACGCTTTGGACTCCCTCCAGAGCGTGACCATCGCGGCTGCCACCCCGTTCCTGGTCATTCTCATCCTGCTGATGTTCGCCATCGTGAAGGACGTCAGCAATGACACCATCTACCTGGACATGAAGGAGGAGCAGCGCTTCAACCACCAGCTGGCTGTCGAGCGCCGGATGCACCGCGATGCCATCGCCAAGGCCCGCAAACGGCAGCGCATGTTCGGCACCAAGCGGTAGTCACTTATGCTGGGGCGTATGACTGTCTCCCCGAACAACGCCACCTCCGAAAATGTCCTCGTGTGCGTGGCGTGGCCCTATGCAAACGGGCCACGCCACATCGGCCACGTCGCCGGCTTCGGCGTCCCTTCCGATGTGTTCGCGCGCTACCAGCGCATGGCGGGAAACAACGTGCTCATGGTGTCCGGCACCGACGAGCACGGCACGCCGCTGCTCGTCCAAGCGGACAAGGAAGGCGTGACGGTCAAGGAGCTGGCGGACCGCTACAACCGCCAGATCGTCGAGGACTTGGCCGGTTTGGGTTTGTCCTACGACCTGTTCACCCGCACCACCACCCGTAACCACTACGCGGTGGTGCAGGAGTTGTTCAAGGGCTTGTACGACAACGGGTACATGATCAAGGAGACGACCAAAGGCGCGATCTCCCCGTCGACGGGCCGTACCTTGCCGGACCGCTACATCGAGGGCACGTGCCCGATTTGCGGTGCAGACGATGCCCGCGGCGACCAGTGCGACAACTGCGGAAACCAACTCGACCCAGTCGACCTGATCAATCCGGTTTCTAAGATCAACGGTGAAACACCGGAGTTCGTTGAGACCGAGCACTTCATGCTGGACTTGCCGTCACTAGGCGATGCCCTCAAGGAGTGGCTCGAGGCGCGCCAAGACTGGCGCCCCAACGTGCTGAAGTTCTCGCTCAACCTGCTCGAGGACATGCGTCCGCGCTCCATGACTCGCGACATCGACTGGGGCATCCCCGTTCCTGTCGAAGGCTGGGAGAACGACCCAGGCAAGAAGCTCTACGTGTGGTTCGATGCGGTTATCGGCTACCTGTCCGCCTCTATCGAGTGGGCTGCCCGCTCGGGCAACCTGGACGCCTGGAAGGATTTCTGGCAGGACCCGGCCACGCGCGGTTACTACTTCATGGGCAAGGACAACATCACGTTCCACTCCCAGATCTGGCCCGGTGAGCTGCTGGGATATGCAGGTAAGGGCACGAAGGGCGGCCAGGAGCACCGTCTGGGCACACTGAACCTCCCCACTGAGGTTGTGTCCTCGGAGTTCCTCACCATGTCCGGCTCGAAGTTCTCCTCCTCCAAGGGCGTGGTCATCTATGTCAAGGACTTCCTGGCGGAGTTCGGACCTGACCCGCTGCGCTACTTCATTGCCGTGGCTGGCCCGGAGAACAACGACACTGGCTTCACGTGGGACGAGTTCGTCCGCCGCATCAACAACGAGCTGGCGAACGGCTGGGGCAACCTGGTCAACCGCACCGTGTCCATGGCGCACAAGAACTTCGGCGAGGTGCCGCAGCCGGGGGCGTGGAACGAGTCGGATCAGCGCATTCTCGACCTGGCTGCCCGCACGTTCGGCGAGGCCGGCGCGGAGCTTGGTGAGGCCCACTTTAAGAACGCCATCACCAAAATCATGCACGTCGTCGGCGAGGCCAACGCCTACATCGCGGAGCAGGAGCCATGGAAGCTGGCCAAGGACGAGTCTCAGCGCGAGCGCTTGTCGACGGTCCTCTGGACCGCCCTCCAAGTCGTCTCCGATTGCAATGCGATGCTGACCCCTTTCCTGCCGCACACCGCTCAAAAGGTGCACGAGACTCTCGGCCGCGACGGTGTGTGGGCCGCATCCCCGCGCGTGGAGGAGGTCGTGGATAACGCCGAGCATGACGATGCTGGCATGAACCTCATCGGTGTCGGCCTGCCCGAAATCGGCCAGACCTACCCGGTGATCACAGGTGACTACGAACAGCAGCAGGCAACCTGGTCCCGCGTCGACGTTGTGCCGGGCACTCCTTTGGAGAAGCCGCAACCCCTCATTGCGAAGCTCGACCCGGAGCTCGGCGGGACCGGCCCCGAGTGGGCACCGGTGCAGTAGCGGGCTCGGGCCCGGGTAACCCCTGCTGGGCTCGATCTTGCAAAAGAGGACAAACTCGATTCCTGTCTAGAACAGTCCCCGCAGGTCAGAGCCTTTTAGGGGAGTAGATCGAAATCGAGTTTGTCAACGTTTGCAGCGGGAGTTTGAAGTGCTTCGAGTTGGGACCGCCAGGGCGCCCGTGCGGAAAAGTTGACAAACTGGTTTTCTGTCTAGAGCCATTAGCGCAGGTCAGAACGGTTTGAGCTGCCAACTCGCACTCGAGCTCGTCAACTTTTCCGCAAGCGGGCCGGGAGAGGGTCCATCCAGACCGGCCAGACCATCCAGACCGGCCAGACCCCCTTCCAGCCCTACTCGCCCAAGAACTGCGCGATGAACGCAGTCAGTTTCCCTGTTTCGTCATCTTCGAAGCGGGTATCCACCACGACGAGGGGCGCGGTGTACATGTCGCGGCTGGGGGAGGCGACGACGAGGTCGGTGCCGTAGTCGTCGTTAAGCATCTGCCATTGGAAACCGTGCTCGCGGATGAAGGCGTCGCCGAGCGCGGTGCCGAAGATGCGGGCGGTGTCGCCGCGCGGGTAGGCGCGCTGCAGGTCGGGGTCGAGTGCGAGGTATTCGCCGAGGGTTTCTTCGAAGCTGGCCACGATGTCGCTGATGGAGCCGTTGATTCCGGCGACCGCTGCTTCGGCGAGGTCGCGGTCGATGTGGGCGCGGGTGGCATCGTCGATGTCGGTGAACATGCCCCCAATATAGGCTCGGAGGTATGTCCAAGAAGAAACCGCGCCCTACGCCTGTGCCAGCCGAAGGAATCGCTGGGCTTATTGATGCCCACACGCACCTCGCCTCCTGCAATGCCCGCACCCGCGAGGAGGTCGACGCGATCGTTGCAAGGGCGGTCGGCGCTGGTGTGGAACGGATGTGCACCGTCGGTGACGGGTTGGAGGAAGCGGAGCTGGCTTTGCAGGCTGCCCACTTCAATGAGCGCGTGTTCGCGGCGTGTGCAATTCACCCGACAAGAGCGCATGAGCTTGACGACGACGCACGCCAACGGTTGGCAGACATGGCCCGCGACGAGCGTTGCGTAGCGGTGGGGGAGACCGGTGTGGACACCTATTGGCTTAAACATGACCCGGAGCGCACCGCCCCGCTCGAGGTGCAGGAGGAGGCGTTTCGGTGGCACATCCAGCTCGCGTGCGACACGGGCAAGACCTTGATGATCCATAACCGCGAGGGCGACGACGACATGATGCGCATCCTCGCGGATTCGCCGCAGCCGAAGCACGTGATGCTGCACTGCTTCTCTTCACCTCTCGACGTGGCGCGGGAGGCGATCGAGCGCGGGCACGTTTTGTCGTTTGCCGGCAATGTCACGTTCAAGCGCAATGAGGAATTGCGTCAGGCTGCTGCCGAAGCACCGGTGGGGCAGGTGTTGATCGAGACTGATGCACCGTACATGACGCCCGAGCCGTTCCGAGGCGCGCGGAATGAACCAGCCCTGATTGGTCATACTGCGCGCGTTGTGGCTGAGGCTCGTGGGGTTGATGTGTCTGAATTGGCGCATGAGGTCAGGGGCACTTTTGACCGGCTGCTTCAACCTGCGAACTCGCTTGATTAACACGGGAAGTTATCGTACTGTTATCTTCCATGTCACGTCATCGTCGGATCAATAAGAACTCCACCACCCGTGCAGTGATCGCCTCTGGCGCTATCGGAGCTGTCGTCATTGGTGGTGCGACCACTGCTGCCGCAGCTCAGAAAACAATCACCGTCGACCTCAATGGAGAGGAGACGGAACTGAACACCTTCGCGGGCAGTGTCGACGGCGCGCTGGAGGCTGCCGGCGTGGATGTCGGCGACCAGGATCTGGTGCACCCGGCACCGGGCGAGTCGCTGTCCAACGGTGACACCGTGACCGTGCGCACGGCGAAGCCGGTGGGTGTACGCATCGACGGCGGCCAGGTGCAGCAAGTCACCACCACGGCTGCGACGGTGAATGACTTCTTGGGCGAGATGCCCGGCGTCGCCGGTGGCTCCGCTCACGATTACTCCGCCGACCAGCGCGTCGAGGACGGCATGACGATCGACGTGACCTCTCCGAAGATCGTCTCCATTACCGACGGCGGCAAGACGACCTACACCTCCGCCCCGGCGCGCACTGTCGCCGAGCTGTTGGCGGCCCGCGGCGTGGTCATCGACTCTAACGACCGCGTCACCCCGAGCCTGAACACCCCGGTGACCGAGGATATGGCCGTCAAGATTGAGCGCGTGGACATCACCCAGCGCACCGCCACCGAGGAGTTCGAGGCGGATCCGACGTACGTCGACGATGACAGCCTTGCGCCGGGTGAAGAGAAGGTCCGCGAGAAGGGCGAGAAGGGCGAACGCAAGGTCACCCGCCGCCTGGTCACCGTGAACGGCAAGGTCGAGTCCGATGACGTGCTCAAGCGCGAGGAGACCCGCAAGGCACGTCCCGCTGTGATTGCCCGCGGCAAGCAGCAGGCGGGCGGCAACACGGGCGCGTCCGCACCGGCAGTCGCTGGCGGTTCCGTGTGGGACTCCATCGCACAGTGCGAGTCCGGCGGAAACTGGTCCATCAACACAGGTAACGGCTACTACGGTGGCCTGCAGTTCGCGGCGTCCACGTGGTCCGCTTACGGTGGCGGCCAGTATGCTCCGACGGCTGACCAGGCGACCCGCGAGCAGCAGATTGCCGTCGCTGAGAAGGTCCAGGCTGCCCAGGGTTGGGGCGCGTGGCCAGCGTGCACCGCATCGCTGGGTATCCGCTAGTCTCGGAGGGCATGACTACTTCCCAGCTGCTTGGCCCCGCGGAGATCCGCGCGTTGGCTGAGGAGCTCGAGGTCTCTCCAACGAAGAAGTTGGGGCAGAACTTCGTGCACGACCCGAATACGGTCCGTCGGATCGTCGCTGCCGCTGACCTGGAGGAACCAGGGATTGCTGAGACGGTTCTCGAAGTCGGACCGGGTTTGGGCTCGCTCACGCTGGGGCTTATCGACGTTGCGAATCACGTCGTCGCTGTCGAAATCGATCCGCGGCTGGCAACCAAATTGCCGGAAACTGTCGCCGAGCGCAGCGACGACGACAAGCTCACCGTGTTCAACATGGATGCACTCGCGGTGTCCCACGCCGACCTCGACCGAGAGCCGACGGCGCTGGTGGCAAACCTGCCGTACAACGTGGCGGTGCCCGTGCTCCTTCACCTGCTTGAGGAGTTTCCCAGCATCCGCCGCGTGCTGGTCATGGTCCAGCTTGAAGTGGCGGAGCGTCTCGCGGCCGACCCTGGCTCGAAAATTTATGGCGTGCCCAGCGTTAAAGCGTCATTCTATGGGGATGTGCGCAAGGCGGGGACGATCGGCAAGAACGTCTTCTGGCCTGCACCGAACATCGAATCAGGGCTTGTACGCATTGATGTGAACGAAACATTCGAACGCTCGCTGCGGCCCCAGGTCTTTCCGCTTATCGACGCCGCATTTGCCCAGCGCCGCAAAACCCTTCGTGCGTGTTTGACCGGGGTCTACGGATCTGGCCCGGCTGCAGAGGAAGCCTTGCGGGCAGCGGGCATTGACCCGGGGCTGCGCGGTGAGAAGCTCTCCGTGGAGGACTTTGTCCAGCTTGCGGAGGTGACTGACTAATGTCACCTGCAGTTCCACTGTTCACGGAATCGTTCTCGGGCCGTGCGCACGGGAAAGTGAACCTCCACCTTGGTGTGGGGGAAGCAAGGGCCGACGGGTACCACGAGTTGTCCACAGTGTTCATGGCCGTCGACAGGCCGGAGACAGTCACCCTGACGCCGGCGGAGGAGGCGTCGATCAGCACGACCTTCCATGTCGAAGAACCCGACGAAGATGTGGACACCCCGCGTAACTTGGCCTGGCGCGCGGTGGAGGCGCTGGCTGGCGTGGCCGGAGACGCAGAGGGGGCTGATCTGCCGCCGGTGCGGATTGAGGTAGATAAGACCATCCCCGTCGCAGGTGGCATGGCCGGTGGCTCCGCCGATGCGGCTGCCGCGGTTGTCGCTGCTGAGGCCCTGTTGCTCCACTACGGGTACACAGTGGAGCCGGAAGATCGAGACAACGTATTGAAGGCCCTCGGGGCAGACGTGCCGTTTGCTGCGATGGGCGGCGTCGCGTTGGGCACGGACCGCGGGGACAGCCTCGTACCGATGATGTGCCGCGGCTCCTACTGGTTCGCTTTTCTCAACCCGCAGGTGGGGCTGTCGACTGGAAAGGTCTTCGAGAAGCTCGACGATCTGCGCTTCACCTACGCTTCGATGGTCCCGCACACGGACACCGCACTCATTTCCCGGGCGCTGCTTTCTGGCGACCCTCACCAGGTCGGCGCGGCGATGCACAACGATCTTGAACCGGCGGCCCTGGCGTTGCGGCCGTCATTGCAGCAGATCATCCACGATGCCGAAGACGCTGGTGCAATCCGAGCAATGGTGTCTGGATCCGGGCCGACAATTGCCGCGCTGTGTGAGGATCAGGCGGTGGCGCTGCGCGTCGTCGATAAGCTCACGGCGCACGGAAACATTGAAGGTTTCGCCGCACAGGGTCCCGTCGGTGGTGCAGCTCTTCTCTAGAATGGCCACATCATGGCTAACCTGATCAACCTGGAAAATGTGTCCAAGACGTGGGGGCTGAAAACGCTCTTGGATGGAGTCTCTCTCGGCGTTCAAACCGGCGACCGCATCGGTGTTGTCGGTCTCAACGGCGGCGGCAAGACCACGCTGCTGGAGGTGCTCACCGGCATCGAGCCGCCAGACGAGGGGCGCGTGTCCCACACGAACGATCTGCGGATGGCGGTGGTGACGCAGCGTTTCGATCTGCCAGATGAGATGACCGTTGGCCAGGCAGTTGTGGAGCCGCTTGGGTTGGAGGTCTTCGAGTGGGCGTCGAACGCAAAGGTCCGCGAGGTGCTTGCCGGCACCGGTGTGGCTGAACTCGGGTTGGATACACCCGTGGGGCATTTATCGGGTGGTGAGCGTCGCCGCGTGAACCTCGCCGCTGCGCTCGTGCGTGATCTCGATTTGGTGGTGCTCGATGAGCCGACAAACCACCTCGATGTGGAAGGTGTGCAGTGGCTCGCTGACCATTTGATGAAGCGCAAACTCGGCATCGTGGTGGTCACGCACGACCGCTGGTTCCTGGATACAGTGGCCACCCTGACCTGGGAAGTCCATGACGGCAAAGTCGACGTTTACGAGGGCGGATACAACGACTGGACCTTCGCCCGCGCCGAGCGCGCCCGCCAGGCCGACGCGATTGAACAGCGCCGCCAGAATCTCGCCCGCAAAGAGCTTGCGTGGTTGCGCCGCGGTGCGCCGGCGCGCACGTCGAAGCCGCGCTACCGCATCGAGGCGGCGGAAGCACTCATTGCGGACGTTCCTGCCCCGCGCGACACGGTCGAGCTCATGGCGTTTTCTAAGCAGCGCCAGGGCCGCGTTGTGATCGAGCTCGAGGACGCACGTATTGACGCTCCTGACGGGCGAACCCTTGTGGACCATCTCACGTGGCGTCTCGCGCCGGGGGAGAGGATCGGTCTCGTCGGCGTGAACGGATCCGGCAAGACGACGCTGCTGCGCGCGTTGGCAGACGATTACCCCCTCGCTGCAGGCCGCCGCGTTGAAGGTCAGACGACCCGTATTGGATGGCTACGCCAAGAGATCGACGACCTTGACCCGACCCGCCGGGTTATCGACGCAGTCGAAGACGTGGCCACCTACATCACCCTAGGCAAGAAGGAGCTATCTGCCTCCCAGCTGGCGGAACGCCTCGGGTTCTCACCCAAACGTCAACGCACCTCCGTCGGGGATCTCTCCGGTGGCGAGCGCCGTCGCCTGCAACTGACGCGTGTGCTCATGAGCGAGCCGAACGTGCTGCTTCTCGACGAGCCAACCAACGACCTCGACATCGACACCCTCCAGGAACTCGAGGACCTGCTCGACTCGTGGCCGGGGACGCTCGTGGTGATTTCCCACGACCGCTACCTCATCGAGCGCATCGCTGATGTCACGTACGCCCTTTTCGGTGACGGTGACTTAACGAATTTGCCGGGTGGGATTGAGCAGTACCTGGAGCGCAGAAAAGCAATGGAGCAGGACTCGGGCGTTCTCAACCTGGGACAGAACGAGCCGAAGGCTGCGGAGAAGCCGGCTGGCGTCTCACCGCAGGAACGCCGCGAGCTGTCGAAGAAGATGAAATCGCTCGACCGCAAAATGGAGAAGCTCGACGAGCAGGTGGCCGCGTTGGAGGCGCAGATCACGGCGATGTCGCAGGAGGATGCCCCCGATTTCGAGGCCATCGGAGCCAAGACGGGTGAGGTCGCGCAGCTGCGCGGACAGCGCGAAGAACTCGAGCTCGAGTGGCTTGAGCTGGGAGAAATGCTCGAGGGTTAAAGCTCTCAACGTTGTCGAGAACGCGCTGACTTAGCGTCGCTCGACGGGCAGCTCGACCTTTCGCACTGTCCATCCCGCGCGTGCCAGGCTCGCTAACACGCCATGATCGAGCGGTAGGTGGGCGGCGCCGACGAGAACCAATCCTTCTTTGTCGCACAGCGCGACGTCCAGCTTGCTGGCCAGGGCGCTGTTGCGCTCAACCATGGCGGGCGAGTTCAGGTCCTTGTCCCGAACCAGTAGCAAGTTTTGCTCTACATAACGCTCAAACATGTCGAATGCGTCGTCCGCGTAGTACTCGTCTAACGCTTCCGCGAGGTCCTCGTTTTCGTGCATGTGTGCAAATTGCTCTTCGACACTTTCGAGGGATTCAACCGGAATCTCTTCCTTCATTGCAACGTCGACGAAGTGAGTTTCAGGTTCGAACGTGCCCTCGTCGAAAAACTGCGAACGGAGCTGGGTTTCCACTCTGACCAGCTGCGCGAGTGCTCCCGCTGGCAAGTGTTCGAGGTGGTCTTTCATGGGGGAGAGGCGAGGGGACGAGCTCAGCAGACTCTGCAACCTGTCCATGTCATCTGAGGAAAGGGTTTCGGATGCAGTTTTCTGGCTCATCTCAGTTTCGCTGCCGAGTTGTTCGAGCCCCTGCTTCCGCAGATCATCAAGGTCGTGGGGGTTGATCTCAACGAACAGTGCCTCTTTGCTCTTGAGGATCTGTTCGAGCTCGCTCACCGGCAACGCGATCTTCGTGTCGTCGATGACGTGGAGGGTTCCGAAGAGAAAGGATTCTTTTCCCTCCGGTGACCTGAGCGACCAGAAGAGAGAATCAGCGAACGGTGTGGATGAGCTCATGAGATTGAGGGTAGCGGACCCCGATTCCCGGCATTCGGGTCCGCAAGGGTAGGTTCACGCCTTAAACTAATCGCAAATTTTCTCCCTAGGAAAGGAGGGCCCGATGACTACTCAGGACGGCTCCACCAAGGCAGAGGTTGAGACCTCTAATAACGGAAAAGTGGAGGCACCCAAGGGCGTCGGCTCCGTTATCGGCGCTGTGTTCCTCATGGCGACCAGCTCGATCGGCCCGGGCTTTCTCACCCAGACCAGTGTGTTCACCGTCCGGTTGGGCGCTGCTTTCGCGTTCGCGATTCTCATCTCCATTCTCGTGGATATCGCGATCCAGCTGAATGTGTGGCGCGTGCTCGGTATCTCGGGGCTGCGTGCTAACGAGCTCGGCAACTCGGTGATTCCCGGGCTGGGATGGGTGATGTCGTTACTGGTCTTCGCAGGCGGCATGATCTTCAATATCGGCAACATCGCCGGTGCAGGGCTGGGAATGAATGCCATGCTCGGCCTTGACCCGAAGATCGGCGGCGGGATCTCAGCGGTGATCGCCGTATTGATCTTCCTGTCCAAACGCGCAGGTGTTGCGCTGGACCGCATTGTTGTGGGCCTCGGCGCGATCATGATCCTGCTCATGCTGTACGTCGCTATTGTCTCCCAGCCGCCCGTCGGAGATGCGTTGAAGCAGACGGTCCTCCCCGAGCAAGTGGACTTTGCAGTCATCGTCACGCTAATCGGCGGCTCGGTCGGCGGCTACATCACCTTCGCCGGTGTCCACCGCATCATTGATTCGGGCCAGACCGGTGTGGAGAATATCAAGAATATTTCGAATGCATCTGTGCTGGGCATCGTGGTGATCGGCATCATGCGTGTGCTTCTCTTCCTCGCGGTGCTCGGCGTGGTTGCTACCGGCGTGGTGCTATCCAAGGACAATACGGCCGCCGATGCTTTCTACCAGGCCGCCGGAGAGTTCGGGCTTCGTGCCTTCGGTCTGGTGCTGTGGGCGGCGGGCCTGTCGTCGGTGATCGGTGCGTCCTACACTTCGCTGACATTCGTGACCACGCAGAAGACAGATGTGAAGCTGCGCAACTGGCTCACGGTGGCGTTCATCGTGGTATGCACGATCCTGTTCCTCCTCCTTGGCACTGCGCCGCAGAAACTGCTCATCTTCGCTGGTGCCTTCAACGGGCTTATCCTGCCGATCGGTTTTGCCGTGGTCATGTGGACCGCGCTGTTCCGCAAGGATCTACTCAAGGGATACAACTACCCGGTGTGGATGAAGGTCATAGGAGTGATTGTGCTCGCAGGAACCTTCTGCATGGGCTTCCGCTCACTCTCCGGATTGGCAGCACTGTGGGCGTAGAAAAGGATCCCGCCCGCGCGCGGGACTACTTCCGCACCCACGACGTGGGCACCACCGCGGGGTGGGCGCCCGGCTACGCGCAGGCGAACCTTATTGCGGTTGACCAGAAGTACGCTTTCGACTTCTTGCTGTTCGCTCAGCGCAACCCGAAGCCGTGCCCGGTGCTCGGCGTTCTCGAGGCAGGCCAACTAAATTCCGAGCTCATGGCCGGCGGCGACATTCGCAAGGATATTCCGGCGTACAGGATCTACAAGCACGGTGTGCTTATCGACGAAATCACCGACGCCACCGGCTACTGGACCGACTCCACGGTGGCATTTCTCATCGGCTGCTCATTCACATTCGAAGACGCCCTCATTGCCGAGGGAATTCCAGTCGCGCATATTGAGCAAGGGCGCAATGTGCCCATGTACCTAACCACCCTCGAGACGGAGCCAGCTGGGGTCTTCGGCGGGCCGATGGTGGTGTCTATGCGCCCGATCCCTGCTAACCGCGTCGCGGACGCTGTGCGGGTCACTTCGCGCTATCCAGCGGTGCATGGTGCGCCGATCCATGTCGGCGACCCGGCGGCGATCGGCATTAAGGATCTTGGGGCACCCGATTTCGGCGACCCCGTGGACATCCCCGCCGGCACTATCCCAGTGTTCTGGGGTTGCGGCGTGACTCCGCAGTCCGTCGTGATGAGTTCCAAGCCGGAGCTGGCCATCTGCCATGCCCCGGGCAAGATGCTCATCACTGATATTCCGGACCGGTCCTACCAGGTTCCGTAAAGAGGGCTTAGGCGATCGTTGCGATCGTCGTTCCCGCCTTCACACGGTCCTTCTCCGACGCGGAGAGCGAGATCGTGCCGGCGGTCGGGGATTTGATGGTGGATTCCATCTTCATGGCCTCGACGGTGGCCAGCGGCTGATCCTTTTCCACGGTGTCGCCGTCGCTGACCATCCACTTCACGATGGTCGACTCGTACTTCACCGTCACAGCCCCTTCACCGCCGCTACCAGCAGTATTCTCCGCGGCGGAAGAAAGTGACTCGCCAGTGGCGCCGCCGCGGAGCAAGCTGCGGGGGAAGCCGATCTGGTGCAGGCGCCCGTCGATTTCGATGACGACGGTCTCCCGCTCGTCGTAAATGTGCTCGATATCGGCCGTTTCGTGGTTGGCGCTGGGGGAGTAATTGCCGTCCACCCAGTCGGTGTAGATATCCAGAGAATCGCCGTTGAGCTCCGGAGCATCCACCATGTCGCGGTGGAACGGCAACACGGTGCGCACTCCCTCAATGGTGAATTCCTTCAGGGCTTGGCGGGAGCGCGCCAGAGCCGCGTCGCGGTTCGGGCCGGTGACAATCAGCTTGGCCATCAGCGAGTCGTAGTAGGCGGGGATCTCACTGCCTGTCCACACCCCAGAGTCGACGCGAATGCCGGGGCCGGTGGGGACGTCGAAACGCGTGACGGTGCCCGGCGCAGGTGCGAAACCGTTGGTGACGTCCTCGGCGTTAATGCGGAACTCGAAGGCGTGAGTGGTGATCTCCGGGTCCCCACCGAAGGACAGCTCCTGGCCGTCAGCGATGCGGAACTGCTCAGCGATGATGTCCACGCCTGTGACCACCTCCGTGACGGGGTGCTCCACCTGCACGCGGGTGTTCACCTCCAGGAAGGACACGGTGCCGTCTTCGGACACGATGTACTCGACGGTTCCCGCGCCGACGTAGTTCGCTGCGCGGCAAATCTCGCGCGCACCGTCCTCGATGCCGGTGCGCTGCTCGTCGGTGAGGAAGGGGGCGGGGGCTTCCTCGATGAGTTTCTGGAACCGGCGTTGCGTCGAGCAGTCTCGGGTTCCTAACACTGCGACGTTGCCGTGGGTGTCGGCAAGCACCTGAGCTTCAACGTGGCGCGGGTGGGTGAGAAACTTCTCCACGTAGCATTCCGCACGGCCGAAAGCTTCCTTAGCTTCGCGGCCGGCAGATGCGAAAGCGTCCTCGATGTCGGACTCGTCGTGGACGACCTTCAAACCGCGTCCACCACCGCCGTAAGCAGCCTTGATGGCAATCGGCATGCCGTGTTCTTCCGCGAAGGCGCGGGCCTCCTCCCAGTCGCCGATCGGATCTTCGGTGCCTGGGGCCAGCGGCGCGCCAACCTCCACTGCGACGCGGCGAGCGGCGATCTTGTCGCCGAGCAGTTCGATCGACTCGGGAGTGGGGCCAATCCAAGTCAGGCCAGCGTCAACAACTGCACGGGCGAAGTCAGAGTTCTCCGACAGGAAGCCGTAACCGGGGTGGATGCAGTCTGCTCCGACCTTATGCGCCAGGGAGATCAGTGCCGGGACGTTCATGTACGTCTCGGAAGCGCTATTGCCGGGCAGGCGGTAGGCCTCGTCGGCAACGAGCGTGTGCAGCGCGCCGGTGTCAGCGTCGGAATAGACCGCGATGGATCGGATGCCCAGGTCGCGCGCCGCGCGGGCGATGCGGACCGCGATCTCCCCACGGTTGGCAATGAGCACCGCTTTCAAGGATGTCTGAGGTGCAGGAGTGGTCATGGTAGTTAATCTCTTTCGCTGTATCGTTCGAAGCGGATGGTGGAGCCAGGGGAAAGTTGCGCGGCAATGTCGACGTCTTCACTGATCACGGTGGCAATGACGGGATAGCCACCGGTCACTGCGTGGTCACGCAGGAACACGACGGGCTGGCCGCTGGGCGGGATTTGCACGCTGCCGGCCACCATGCCTTCTGAGGGAAGTTCGCCACTGCGATCACGCTGCAGCGGTTCGTCTGTTTCTAGGCGCACGCCGACGCGGTTGGATTCGCCGGTCACCGTGAAAGTCGTGTCAAAGAAACGCTCGACTTCATCTGTGCTGAACCAGTCATCGCGCGGGCCGAGCACGCAGCGCACGGTCGCGGTGTCAGCGGTGACGCGCAGTGGGTTGGACAACAGGGCGTTCGCAGTGTCCGGCTTCTTCAGCGACACGGAAACGGTGTCGCCAGCCTGGATCGGTGCGGGGCCGAGCCCGGAGAGCAGGTCGGTCGCGGCGGAATCCAACTCGGTATCGGCGATGAGCCCGCCGCGCACAGCGATATAAGAGCGCATGCCCACCCGGGGTGGGGCGACAACGAGCTGCGCACCGGCCGGCACAATGATCGGGGTGGCGAGTGGGAACGACCTCTGGCCCACGAACACGTCGGTGTCGGCACCGGTGACGCACACGACGGTTTCCGTCAGCGCCGTCATAGTCAGCCCGCCGATGTTTTCCAGGAGAGTCGCGTTGCGCTTGTTGCCCACCACGTCGTTCGCAATGCGCGCGGACGCACGGTCCGACGATCCGGACGTGGTCACGCCGAGGCTGCCGTTGCCCTGCCTGCCCAGGTCCTGGTAGAGCGTCTGCAGTCCAGCATCGTCCACAGTGAACAGCGGCATGCGCGGGGGAGTGTCCAGCTCGAAGTGGCTGGTCTCTTGCTCGTGCGCAAGCTTTTCGACGCTGACATAGCGCACCGTATCCCCAGGGCTGACCAACGCCGGAGGCTCAGCGGTGGAGTCCCACATCGGTGTCGTGGTCGTGCCGATGAGCTGCCACCCGCCTGGTGAGGTGCGCGGGTAAACGGCGGAGAAGTCACCAGCCAATGCGACGGCGCCGGCTGGGACCTCAGTACGGGGGGATGAGCGGCGTGGCACGTCGAGTGCGTCTGCCTCGTTTTCAGGGACGCAGTAGGTGAATCCGGGAGCGAATCCGCCAAACCCGGCCTTCCACACGGTGGAGGTGTGCCATTCGATGAGTTCGTCGCGGGTCTTGCCCAGGTGTTCAGCTAGTTCGTCGAGGTCTGCGCCGTCGTAGCAAACCTCAATTTCGATCTCGCGGGATTCCTTGCTTCCTGCCGCCTCGGGTTCGAAGTCGCGGAGGAATTCGGCTGCTGCTGTAGCCGCCGAGGTGGAATCAAAGGTGACCAGCACGGTGCGGGCGCCGGCGATGACGTCGGTTTGGCGCTCGAGAGGCTCGGTGCTTAAGGCCGCGTAGAAATCCATGACCTGTTCGAGGCTGACTAGGTCGACCATGAGTCCGCGCGTGCCCACGCGCTTGATGTCGCGTTTAATGGTGCCGCTCACAGGAAGCTCCTGATCTCAATGCCTTCGTCCTGCAGCTTCGCCACAACGCTGCGGGTCAACTCAACAGAGCCGGGGGAGTCGCCGTGCACGCACACCGATTCCGCAGCAACGTCGACGATACTGCCGTCGATGGCAGTGACGGCACCGGTTGAGGCGACCTGCAACACGCGCTCAGCCACCTGTTGGGCATCCGTCATCACAGCGTTCGGTTCGCGGCGGGAGACCAAAGTGCCGTCCGGGTTGTACCCGCGGTCCGCGAAGGCTTCACGGATCACCCGCAGGCCAGCCTTTTCTGCGATGTCCACCGCGGCGCCGCCAGGCAGAAGCATGACTGGGAGATCCCCAAAGGCTTTGATGCCGTCGATCACGGCTTGGGCGTGCTTGTCGTGGTGAACGATGGTGTTGTACAGCGCACCGTGCGGCTTGACGTAACGGACCTCCAATCCCTGCGCACGGGCCAGTGCGTCAAGAGCGCCAATTTGGTACAAAGTCTCGTCAGCCAGCTCGGCTGGGTCGTAGTCGATGAAACGACGTCCGAAACCGGCCGGGTCCTTGTAGGCGATGTGGGCGCCGACGGTCACGTTGCTTCTTTTCGCGTCGACAAGCGTCCCTTTAATGGAATGCGGATCACCCGCGTGGAAACCTGTAGCCACGTTGGCGCTGGAGACCATCTCCAGCATGGCTGCGTCGTCGGCGACGGGGTTACCCGCCGTCGTCTCGCCAAGGTCGGCGTTGAGGTCGATGTGCTCGCTCACGGTGCACCACGCTTTCCAGTTCGTCGAAAGTAGTTCTTCCCAGTGTAGTGAGCCGCTCTACACTGGGACTCATGATCCTCATCAATGTCCGTTTCAAGCCCTTGCCCGAAAACACCGAGAACTTCCGCGAACTGGTCGCCGACTTCACTGATGCGTCCCGCAACGAGGCCGGATGCCTGTTCTTCGAGTGGTACCGCAACACCGACCAGCCTGGCGAGTACATCCTCGTCGAGGCGTTCCAGGACGATGCCGCCGAGGCCCACGTCACCTCTGATCACTTCAAGGCCGCACAGGAGCTGTTCCCGAAGATTCTGGAGGAGACCCCGGAGATCATCAACACCCTGATCGAAGGCAAGACCGAGTGGGACGAGATGGCTGAGTTCAAGGTGAACTAGCTGGGGGGAATCACCCCTCCGCCTGCCGGGGCGACCCCGGTTGCCAGGTATCTCACAGCCGGGACTACGGTGAAAGCCCATGAGTTCCGACATCAATTCCGAAGCCCGAGATTCCAAAGCAGAGGAATACACCAAGCCCCCGAAGCTGGCGAAGAAGGCTTATGAGAAAGAGCTGCTGCGGCTCCAGGCCGAGCTGGTGAAGTTGCAGCAGTGGGTCGTTGCCACGGGTGCCCGTATCGTCATCGTGATGGAGGGTCGCGACGCCGCTGGCAAGGGCTCGGCGATCAAGCGCATTACCCAGTACCTCAACCCGCGGGTGTGCCGCATTGAGGCATTGCCTAAGCCGACGGAGCGCGAGCAGACGCAGTGGTACTTCCAGCGCTACATCGAGCGCCTGCCTGCGGCTGGTGAGATCGTCATCTTTGACCGCTCCTGGTACAACCGCGCCGGTGTTGAGCGCGTGATGGGTTTCTGCACGACGGACGAGTACCGCCGTTTCCTCCACCAAGCGCCGATCTTTGAACGCCTGCTGGTCGAGGACGGGATCTTGCTGCGCAAGTACTGGTTCTCTGTCTCCGATGAAGAGCAGATTGCGCGTTTTCAGTCCCGCCGCGAAGACCCGTTGCGCCAGTGGAAGCTGTCACCGATGGATCTGGAATCCATCACGAAGTGGGAGGAGTACTCCCGCGCGAAAGACGAGATGTTCGTCCACACCGACATCCCAGAGGCGCCGTGGAACACGGTGGAGAGCGAAGATAAGAAGCGCTCGCGCATCAACGTCATCTCGCATCTGCTGGCCTCGATCCCGTACGAGGACGTTGCACTCGACCTCCCTGAGATCCCGGAGCGGCCCGCCTCCAGCAACTATGAGCGGCCACCGCGCGAGGAGTTCCGTTACGTCCCCGATGTCGCTGCCGACTTGGAGCGCGACAAGAAGGGCAAGAAGAACTAGCGTTTCTTTCCCCGGAACTTGCTCACGGTCGGGTCGCCGGGGATCCAGAAGCGGTAGGGGGCATCGACGTTTTTGCTGATGCCCACACGCGGCCCAGACTCCCACTCTGGTTCTTCATCGCGTTCGGTCAACTGGACGGGGGTGCCGTTGTCGGGCAGGGACAGCCCCAGCGCCTGCCCCAAATTTCCGGGTCCGCGCGCAAGGTTCTCGTCGACGACAGTATTGCCTTTCGCTTGTCGACGTTCCCGCGCCACGTCGACCCCCTCTACAACCTCACCACCACGCATGAGGCATCCCTGGCCTGTGCCTTCCGGAGCGCAGACAATGTTTCCGTTCAAGTGGATGCCGTAGGAGAGGTAGACGTAGAGCCGGCCCGGCTCACCGAACATGGCAGCGTTACGCTGGGTCTTTCCACGGTAGGTGTGTGCGGCCTCATCCTCCTCGCCGAGGTAAGCCTCCACCTCTGTCAGCCGGATTGTCACGCCGTTGTGGGTGATCAGGCAGCCAAGCAACTGTGGGCCGACAACGTCAGCGGGTGCGGTGAAATCGATCATTTTCTAGTCGTTGGCCTCCAGCCACCTACGGATTGCGTTGAGAGCACCGTGCTCCGCATTGGTGCCGGTGATCTCGTCGGCGATGGCTTTCAGGTCGCTGTGCGCGTTTCCCATCGCCACGGCGGTGCCAGCAGCTTCGAGCATGGACGTGTCGTTGAGGTAGTCACCGATGGCGGCAGTGTCGGCGATGTCGACATCCAGCGATTCCGCGAGTGACGTCAGCGCGGCACCCTTGTTGGCATCGTCGGACATGATGTCCAGCCAGTGCTCGGAGCTGACCGCCGCGTTCACACCGGGGGCTGCTTTCTCAATAAGAGGAACGCCGTCGTCTTCGGCATTGGACTCCACGAACAGGGACACTTTGGTGGTGGGGTTGGAGTCGGTCCGTGCAGCGTCGATAAGCGAACCAACCGCACGCTGCGACACGTAGTACTTGTCCGTCTCCTCCTGTACCCACTGCGGCATGGCCTCGGCAACGTAGGCGTACTCGGGCATGCACACGACGGGGTGAATGGCGGTGTCGCTCTCGCGGACAGCGTCGAGGATCGAGGTGACGGTGTCCAGGGACATCGGCTTGGTCGAGACGATCTCTCCGCGGTGCCACACGACGGCGCCGTTTTCGGCGATGAACGTCTCCAGTCCGCGGCCGTCGAACATTGTCTGCAGTGTGGCCAGCTGGCGGCCCGACGTGGGGGCGATGATCATCCCAGCGTCCTGGGCACGCCCCAGCAGCGGCCAGAATTCGTCGGGAATGTTGCCGTCCGGGTCGACGAGCGTGCCGTCCATGTCCAAAGCAACGATGCGGGGAAAGCTCATAGCAGTCCTTTGTAGGGTATGGAACACTGGTTTCATGAGTGAAAGCAACGAAAATGCGACGCAACCAGTGAAAATCGATGTGATTCAGTCTACCGGAGTGGTCACGCTCCACCGGCCGAAGGCGCTGAACTCGCTGAACCCGGACATTCTCTACCCGATCATCGATGCGTTGCGCGCCTGGCGCGAGGACGACGCGATTGAGCAAGTGCTGGTTCAATCGAGCGGCAAGCACTTCTGTGCGGGCGGCGATGTGCGGTACGCGCGCGAGCAGATCATGGCCGGCAACCACGACGGCGTCGACGAGTTTTTCCGCCGCGAATACGAGATGAACTACCTCATCTCCGAATTTCCAAAGCCGTATATCTCACTCATCTCCGGAGTGGTCATGGGTGGCGGTTTGGGCCTGTCTGCACACGGCAGCCACTTCGTAGTCACCCCCGATGCATTCAGCTCGATGCCGGAGATGAACATCGGCTATTTCACCGATGTGGGTATGAGCTGGATGCTGCAGAACCTGCCGAAGCACCCGTCGCAGGGTCTGGGCACGTTCCTCGCACTTACGGGGTACCGCCTCACAGCGAACGACATGATGGCCACGGGCCTGGCCACGCACCTCGTTGAATCGCTCGACGGTGTCGCGGAGCGCGTGATCAACGAGGGGGCCGGTGCGCTCGACGCGATGGGCATGGAGCACGGCGAAGCGGAGATCGAGAGCATTTATTCGCTTGTCGACGGCACTTTCACCGGCCCCTGGTCTCACATCCGTGAGCAGCTGACTGGTGAGCTCGGCGAGCTGGCCAACCCGCTGCTGAAGCAGGCCTCACCGGCATCATTGGTCGCCTCGGCGGAGTTGATGGACGCTAACGCCAAGCACGATCTGAAGGGCAGTCTCGACAACGAAGAGAGGTTGGGGTTGAAGATCCGCCGCGAGCCGGATTTCCTCGAAGGAGTACGCGCTGTGCTGGTGGATAAGTCCAACGATGCGGACTTCGCCCCGGAGCCAGGGCCGGAGCGGTACAGGGAAGTACTAGACTAAGTCACTTAGTGGCCTGTGAGCAGGCCAGCTGAAGCACTAACGCATGTAGAGAATGTAAGGAAGGACGCAGACGTGACGGAAGCCGTAGGGCAGCCCCAGAACCTGACCGAGGACTGGAACAACAAGCTGAAGCTCGCCCAGGAAATGCTGCCGCTGATCAGTAAGCTCCACCGCGAGAACAACGCTGTGACATCGATCTACGGCCGCATTCTGGTGGGAATGACAGACATTGAGATCATCAAGGCCCACCGCTACGCCCGCCGCGTGGTCGCCCGCGAGCTTCCGCTGGACGCGACCCTACCGATTTTGCGTGAGCTGTCGACGATGGACCTGGGCACTGCGTCCATCGATCTAGGCCGTCTGGCCAAGAACTACAGCCGCACCGAGGGAGTGGAGCTGCGCACCTTCCTCGAGGAGGAGCTGGCGGAAGTCATCGGTGCTGACAGCCACCGCGTCCCGCGCGACGTGGTCCTCTACGGCTTCGGCCGCATCGGTCGCCTGCTCGCCCGCATCCTTATCGCGCGTGAGGCCCAGTACGGCGGCGTGCGCCTGCGTGCCGTGGTCGTGCGTAAGAAGGGCGACGACGACATCGTCAAGCGCGCGTCCCTGCTGCGCCGCGATTCCGTCCACGGCGCGTTCAACGGCACGATCACCGTCGATCGTGAGAACGAGATCATCTGGGCTAACGGCACCCCAATCCAGATGATTTACTCCGATGATCCGGGTGCGATCGACTACACCGCCTACGGCATCAACGACGCAATCGTTGTGGACAACACCGGCCGCTGGCGTGACCGTGCCGGTCTGTCCCGCCACTTGGACTCAAAGGGTGTTGCCCGCGCGCTGCTGACCGCGCCGGGCAAGGGCGACGTGAAGAACATTGTCTACGGCGTGAACCACGACATGATCGACGATTCCGAGCAGGACCGCGTGCTCTCCGCAGCGTCGTGCACCACGAACGCGATCACGCCAGTGCTCAAGGTCGTTGGTGACCGCTGGGGGGTCAAGCACGGCCACGTTGAGACCGTCCACTCCTACACCAATGACCAGAACCTGGCTGACAACTTCCACAAGGGTGCCCGTCGCGGCCGCGCCGCCGGTCTGAACATGGTGCTCACCGAGACCGGTGCAGCCAAGGCCGTGTCCAAGGCGCTGCCGGAGTTTGAGGGCAAGCTCACCGGTAACGCCATCCGCGTTCCTACCCCGGATGTGTCCATGGCTGTGCTCAACCTCGATCTGGATTCCGAGGTGAACAAGGACGACGTGAATAACTACCTGCGTCGCGTGTCCACTGACTCGGACCTGCGCCAGCAGATCGACTACATCCAGTCCCCGGACATTGTTTCCACCGACTTCGTGGGCACCACCCACGCCGGCATCGTGGACGGGTTGGCCACCATCGCCACCGGCAACCACTTGGTGCTCTACGTCTGGTACGACAACGAGTTCGGCTACTCCAACCAGGTTGTGCGCATCGTCGAGGAGATCGCGGGCGTACGCCCGAAGATCTTGCCGGAGCGCAAGGATCCGCAGGACATCCGCTAGTGCTCAAACTGACAGGGCAGCTGCAACATTATCCCTGGGGCGATGACTCCAGCATTGCTTCGCTGCAGAACCGCGAACCTTCAGGCAAACCGGAAGCCGAGCTATGGTTCGGTGCGCACCCGAGCGCGCCGTCTTTGACCGACGCCGGCCCGCTCGATGCTGTCATCGCCGCCGACCCCGCGGGGATTCTCGGCCCGCAGTGCGCGGAGACTTTCTCCGGCACGTTGCCGTACCTCGTGAAGATTCTCGCGGCCGCGCAGCCCCTGTCCATCCAGGCGCACCCGTCCATTGCGCAGGCGCGGGAGGGTTTCGCATGGGAGAACGCCGCCGGCATCCCCGTGGACGCGCCCGCACGTAACTACAAGGACGACAACCACAAGCCGGAGATCCTCATCGCGCTGTCTCCGTTCCGTGCGCTCGCAGGATTCCGCCCGGTGGCCAAAACCCGGGCGCTTATCGACGTTCTTACGCTCCCGGCGCTTAACCCCGCCCAAGAGGTTCTCGCCGACGAAACGATGAGCGAGGAACAACGCCTGCACACGGTGCTGGAGGGGTGGCTGTCGTTGGATGACCCTGCCCCGTTGGCCAACGCTGTCGTTCAGCGGGCGCAAGCCCTCGCTGACGGTGAGACGGATGACGCGGAACTGATCACCATCGCCCGGAACCTGGAGTTCATTGGGGAGCAGTTCCCCGGCGATGTGGGCATCCTCGCCGCGCTCTTGCTCAACCACGTCGAGCTGGACACAGGTGACGGGCTTTTCTTGCCGGCCGGTAACCTACACGCCTACATCAGCGGCCTCGGTGTGGAAGTGATGGCCAACTCCGACAATGTGCTGCGCGGCGGATTGACCAGCAAGCACATCGATCAGGCAGAACTGCTGAGCATTCTGGAGTTCACGCCGCTGGAGGACCCCACCTTCCACGGCAAGGCCACAGAAACACTCAGCCTGTACACGCGCAACTTCGACGTTGGCATCCCGGATTTCCGGGTCACCCGCTACTTCGACGAAACTGACGACGAAGAAGAAAACGGCACATTGGTCCGCATCGACGGCGGGGAACCAACCATCGTCCTGGTGGTGGAAGGCACCCTGACCATTGCGACTGAGGCATCCTCGCCGCTGGAGCTGGCCCCGGGTGAAGCCGTCTTCATTGGCGCGAATGAGGGGCTCATTCACGTAGAGACCACCCCAGGGTCTGGTGCCCGGTTCTTCGAAATTGCACCTGGAGAAATAACGAAAGCCGGGTCAATCGACCCGGCCGAGTTCGACTAGCAGCCAGCTACTAGTACTGGTAGCCGCCCGGAGCGCTCGGTCCGCCCGGTGCAGTCTGGGTGACATCGTTAGCCCGCCACTTGTCTTTGTTCCGGCGGCCCCACAGCAGCCAAACCAGCGCGGCGAAGATGCCAGCGAAGAGAAGGGCGACCAACCAGATGATCCTCGAGGTGCTATCCATCGGCTTGGTGCGGGCGAAGTCAATGACCGCCCAGAGCCACACGATGAAGGAGATCAGGCTGGCGATTCCCAAACCGATGAGCAAGCCTTCGGGGATGACCACGTCGGTGGTGGTGCCGTACTCGCTGTAGGTCTGGGCGAAAAGGTGGACAGATTCGTTGAACATGAGAGGGAGGATTTCCTTTCGGGAAAGTGAACGTCTCGTACAGCGACATCATCAACTGATGTCCTGATCCTTAGACTTTGCATAGAAGCGTAAGGTTACACGTCGAGAGAAAAATTATTTGGCGTGCCCGCTGATGCACTGCTCGTAGTACTCGACCAGCTTTTCTGTGGCCGCGCGCCACGACCACCGCTGCGCCTCTTCGCGGGCGAGGGTTCCCATGGTGTGGCGGCGGGTGTCGTCGATAAGCAACTGCGCGAACGCGTCCGCCCATTGCGCGGCTGAGGCCTCTTTATCCACGAGCAGGCCCGTCTCGCCGTCGTCGATGACGAACGGGATGCCGCCCGCGCGGGCACCGACAACCGGGACACCAGACGCGAATGACTCCAGCGCGACGAGGCCGAGAGTCTCGGTCAGCGAGGGGAACGCGAACACGTCCGCCGACGCGAATGCTTGCGCGAGCGGTTCGCCCGACATGTAGCCGGTGAAGTGGGTGAACTCGGGGTTGAAGGCGTTCTTCATCTGCTCGTACTGCGGGCCTTCGCCGACCATGGCCAAGCGCGCGCCGGGGATCTTGTCGCGCAGCAGCGGCATGACATCGTTGAGGATGGTCAGATTCTTCTCCGCCGACATGCGCCCGACGTAGAGCAGTAGGGGAGCCTCCGGATTGCCGTCAGTGAGACGCGCCCGCATCTGCTCCGAGTACTTGTCCGGGTGGTAACCGACGGTGTCGACAGCCTTCGGCCACAGCGCCACGTTCTTGAAGCCGTAGCCTGCGGCAGTGTCCATCATGGGGTCAGAGGTGACCAGGTTCATTCCCGCGAGATTGTGCCAGTTCTTGATCAGCCAGATCGACTGCTTATGCACGAAGCCAATGCCCAGATCCTTCGTGTAGGCGGGCACATCCGTGTGGAAGGACGCCAAGAGAGGGATCTTCTGGCGGCGGGCCACAACGGCGGCGTATCCGGCGTACGCGACAGGGTTGACGATGTGCACGATGTCCGGGCCGAACTCTTTGAGGCGCTTGGATACCCGCGGCATCGGCAAACCGACTTTGATCTCCGGGTAAATCCAGTGGAGGGAAATGCTGGGTACCTTCTCCACAGGGAACCCCGCGTAGGTGTCAGGGGCATCACCGGTGGCGAAGATGACTACGTCGTGGCCCATCTCCGCCAGCTGATCCACGGTGCGGATGATGCGGGTGACCACACCGTCGATTTTGGGGAGGAAGACCTCCGTGAAGATGGCAATGCGCATGGGGGTTGAGCTAGCGCTCCGTCTCCGGCACGCCCTCAGCTTGGTTCTCGGTCCACAGGGAGCGGGCGGGGATCTTGGAGCGGTCCACGCGGTCGGCGTAGCGCTTCGCTACCTCTTCCACCTCCTGCAGCAGGCCTTCAGCGAGCTTCGTGGGCTCGAGGCCGAGGCTCAAGAAGGTGTCGTTGGAGACAAAGAGATCGTTCTCGTCGGCCTCCTTGCGCGGGTTAGGCACGAGCGTGTATTCAGTGCCGGAGATCTCGGCGACGAGCTGGGCCAGGTCGCGGACGCGGTGGGTCTCCGTCATCTGGTTGAAGATCTTCACGCGCTCGCCGTTCTCCGGCGGGTTTTCCACCGCGAGCTGGATGCACTTGGCCATGTCGCGGATGTGGATGAACGCGCGGGTTTGGCCGCCGGTGCCGTGCACAGTCAGCGGGTAGCCGATGGCTGCCTGCATGAGGAAGCGGTTGAGCACGGTGCCGTAGTCGCCGTCGTAGTCAAAGCGGTTGATCAGGCGCTCGTCGCGCTCCGTCTGCGGGGTGTGGGTGCCCCAGATGATGCCCTGGTGCAGGTCGGTGATGCGCAGTTCGTCGTTCTTGGCGTAGTAGGCAAACAGGTTCTGGTCCAGCACCTTGGTCAGGTGGTACACCGAGCCCGGATTGGTGGGGTAGAGGATCTGCTGGTCGATCATGCCGTTTTCACCAGCGTCGACCTTGATGTCTAGGTACCCCTCCGGGATCTCCATTCCGGCAGTGCCGTAGCCGTAGACGCCCATGGTGCCCAGGTGGACGATGTGGATGTTCAGGCCGGACTCCACAACCGCTACAAGCAGGTTGTGGGTGGCGTTGACGTTGTTGTCCACGGTGTAGCGCTTCGTGCGGTTGTTCTTCATCGAGTACGGTGCGGCGCGCTGCTCGGCGAAGTGGATGATGGTGTCTGGGCGTTCCTCTTCTATGAATCGCTTGAGCGATTCATAGTCTTGGGCGACGTCGATGTTGCGGAACTCGATCGTCTTGCCAGAGACCTCTTTCCACGCTTCCAGACGCTCCTCGATGGAGACGATGGGTGTGAGGGACTGAGCGCCCAGTTCTTCATCGATGGCGCGGCGGGAAAGGTTGTCCACGATGGTGACGTCGTGCCCGAGATCCGAAAGGTGCAGGGAGGACGGCCACCCGCAGAATCCGTCTCCGCCGAGAACTGCAATCTTCATCGTGTTGTTTCACCTTTCAAGTCGCATGCACAGGTCGCGCGCGTGAACTTTCATGCGCGCAAGCTTCTAGGTCACGTTACCTGCCCGGCTCTACCGGCGCGCGGTATGCAGAGTGAACGCTAGGTGACATGCGTGATCAGTTTCTATAACGCCCTCAAACTCGTTCTCAATCTGCTCACGGGTTCACGAGGAGCCGGTATTCTTTTTGGCATGAAAACTTCTGACTCCATCATTATCGTCGGTGCTGGCCTGGCCGGACTTGTCGCAGGCCACGAAGCTGTGAAGGCTGGCCGCAAAGTCGTGTTCATCGATCAGGAAAGCAGGGTGAACCTAGGCGGTCAGGCGTTCTGGTCGCTCGGTGGGCTGTTCATGGTGGGCACCCCGGAGCAGAAGTTGATGGGGGCGAAGGACTTCGAAGACCTCGCGTGGGCGGACTGGGAGAACTCCGCTGATTACGACGATGCGACCGGGCCTGGTGGCGAGGGCAACCACGACTATTGGCCGCGCAGGTGGGGCCGTGAGTTTGTTCGTTTCGCAGCTAACGAGATGCGCGATTACCTCGGCGAGCTGGGTTTGCGTGTGCTCCCGACCGTCGGGTGGGCTGAGCGTGGCTCTGGTGATGCATCTGGGCACGGCAACACTGTGCCGCGTTTCCACCTCACATGGGGCACCGGCCCCGAAGTCGTCCGCGTCTTCCTCGAGCCGCTCGAGGCCGCCGAGAAGCAGGGCAAGGTGGAGTTCCGCAACCGCCACCGCATGGACGAAATCATCGTGGAAAACGGCAGGGCAGTGGGGGTCAAAGGCATGGTGCTTGCCGACGATTCCTCCGAGCGCGGTTTCGCCTCCAACAACGATGAGGTGGAACCGTTTGAGATCCGCGGCGACGCCGTTGTCATCTCCACCGGAGGCATTGGCGGAAACTTGGACAAGGTCCGCGAGATGTGGCCGGACGACCGTTGGGGCCCGTGCCCGGAGGAGATGGTCACGGGTGTGCCTGAGTTCGTCGACGGCCGAGGCATCGGCATCGCGGAGGCAGCTGGTGCGAACCTGGTCAATACCGACCGCATGTGGCACTACCCGGAGGGCATGATCAACTGGGATCCGATTTGGCCGGGCCACGGCATCCGCATCATTCCCGGCCCATCGTCAATGTGGCTCGACGCGACTGGCAAGCGCTTGCCCACGAACCTGTTCCCGGGCTCGGACAACATTGCCGCCCTGGCCCACATAGGGCGCACCGGCCACGGGTACTCCTGGTTCCTTCTCAACCAGCACATTGCCGACAAAGAGTTCATCTTCTCCGGCTCTGAGCAGAATCCGGACCTGACCGACAAGTCCTTCAAGAAGCTCGCCGGCGAGCTCGGCCCCGGCACGCACGTGGCCGTCAAGGCGTTCATGGACAACGGCGCGGACTGGGTCATTGCCGACAACCTTGAAGATCTGGTGCGCAAGATGAACGAGCTGGCTGCCGAAAATGCAGACGATGAGGCCATCGAGGTGAACTACGACCTCGTGCACAAGCAGGTCGTCGAGCGTGACGCCCAGCTGACCAACACCTTCTCCAAGGACGCGCAGATCAACTACATCCGCACGGCACGCAATTTCCTGGGCGACAAGATCGTGCGCTGCGCCGAACCTCACCGCCTTCTGGACGAGAAGAAGGGCCCGCTCATTGCCGTCAAACTGCACATTCTCACCCGCAAGACCCTTGGCGGCATTGAGACAGACTTGAACGGCCGCGCTTTGCACGACGACGGCTCCGTCTTCCCCGGCCTCTACGCCTGCGGTGAAGTCGCCGGATTCGGCGGTGGCGGCTACCACGGCAAGAACGCCCTGGAGGGCACCTTCTTGGGCGGCTGCATCCACTCCGGCAAGCGCGTCGGAGAAAGCGTTGCCAGCGACTCTGCCTAACGTGCAGCCTGGATAGCGGCGGTGGCCGCTTGTCCGCGCAGTCGTTCCCGGTCCTGGTCGGGGATAAGCGAGCCACCGGTGAGCCAGACCAGGTGCGTGGCAGTGTCGGGCACATCAGGCAGTCGCCACGGGATAGTCAGGCCGGCTGTCGCGGACGGTTCGACAACGATGCCGGTGGTGCGCTCGAGCCAGTTGACTCCGGCGAGGAATGTCACGTCTTCGAGGGTGTGGATGCCGTCGAAAAGCGCATCCGCGTGCTTGACGACGAGCGGCGACGGGCGCTGCACAGCTAAACCATCGGCAATGGTGCGCCCGCTCAAGCCGAAGTCAGCGCAGGAGATGTCTGCGCCTTTGCCGGCGGCGAGGCCGAGAGCCATGCACGGGCTGGTGACGGGTTCGACGATGTGGCACTGCACCGCGCGGCCGAAGGCCTGCTTGAGACCGAACGCGACCCCGCCGGGGCCGCCGCCGACACCGCAGGGGAGGTAGACGATAAGCGGGGAGTCCGGCGTGAACTCCTTGCCGAGGGCATCGAACTGGGCCTTGAGGCGACGGCCAGCAACGGCGTAACCGGTGAACAGACCGAGCGAGTTCTCGTCGTCGATGAAGAACGCCGATCCGGCTTCGGTAGTTGTGCTTTGTGAAGTCGCCCGGGCCGCCGCGACGGTGTCCGTGAACAGTCCAGGGTGCTCGATGACGGTCGCGCCGCCAGCGCGCAGCCGGTCTTTCTTCCACTGTTTGGCGTCGACGGACATGTGCACCTCGGTGGGGAAGCCCAGCTGCGGGCCGACTGTGCCGATGGACAGCCCTAAGTTGCCCGTGGAAGCAACAGTGATCTTCACACCGGGCTGCTCCTCAGCGAGGCGGAAGACTTCGTGGATCCCGCCGCGGGCTTTGATCGAGCCGCTGATCGGCAGGGCGTCGTCGCGCTTGATCCACAGTGGCCCCGACAGGTCGCGCTCGAGGATGCGGGAGAGATAGTCCTTGGTGTCCGGTACTTCCTTGACGGGAGATTCGATGATGCCGGGGCCGAACGCGCCTGACCCAGCGCGGGTTTCGGGATAGTGCTCGGCCACCCACGGAGCGAAGCGGTCGAAACGCTCCGTGGCCTCGTCCACGGCGGCCGCGATATCGGCGTCGAGCTCACGGGTAGTTTCGCGGGCCCAGGAGATTTCTTGGGCGGTGCGGAGGGCGTCGATAAGCGAAAGGGCGCTTGGGGGAGGGGAAGCGGGACGGTCCCAGGGCATGGTCATAAGCACCCATTCTATAAATCTGTTGGAAAGTAGATATTAGCGGGAGTAGAGTTACCCGGGTCACAACCGTTGCATTGTTCCGCGGGAGGAGGCACCTGCAATGACCCGCACCTTCACGCCGAAAGACTCCAAGACTGTCTTCATGAGCGTGGTAGCGTTCCTCATCTCTGCCGGATGGGCCGCGAACCACTTCGCGTCCGTGCTCGTGGTACTCCGGGAAAACCAGGACATGTCGACGCTGCTAGTCAACAGTGCGTACGGTATCTACGCCCTGGGTCTGTTTCCGTGCCTGATCGCTGGCGGCCTCATCGCGGACCGTTTTGGTTCACGCCCGGCGGTGATGGTCGGCGCGACCGTGGCCATGCTGGGCAACATCGCGCTCATGTTCTGGCAGGAGCACCCGGCGGTATTGCTGGGAGCGCGCTTCGTTGTCGGACTCGGCGTGGGCCTGGTGGTCAGCGCGGGCACTGCCTGGGCCGGGCGTTTGCGCGGCACAGAAGGCACGACGTTGGCTGGCATCTTCCTCACTTCGGGCTTCATGCTGGGGCCGATCGCCTCCGGGATCATCGCGCACACGGTCAGCGCTAGCAACGCCATTTACATCCCGTACGTGGCGTCGATCCTGCTTTCGCTGTGCGCGATCGTGTTCTCCTTCATCGTCGGCGATGTTCCGCACACTCGGGAAGTCCTGCACCAAGAGGTGGATGAGGAAGACATTCAGCGCGATGCGCTCGACGATGCAGACGATGCAGACGGCGCTCACGACGCAGATGAGCTGGCGCCGGCGGTGGAGCAGTCCGCCGGCAAGGCGTTGGCGACTGCATTCCCCATGGGTCTGTGGGTCTTCGCATGCATGACCTGTGCGATTGTCACCCTGTCCGGACGCGTGGGACAGTACTTCGAGTCTGGGGCGTTCCTGCCGGGCGTTGCCGCTGTGACCGCCTTCGGGTCGGGTCTGGTGATCCAGGCGATCGGCCGGAAGATGAACTTCGGCCCGTACTCCGGTGTCGTCGGTGCGTTGTGCGCGGTAACGGGCATGACGCTGGTGGCGCTCGGCGGAGCAAGCCCATCGATGGTCATGTTCATCGTGGCGTCGGTCTTCTTGGGCCTCGCGTACGGGCTGTGCTTGCGCGAAGGGCTTCTTGACGTTGATACATTCAGCCCGCCCGAAAAGCGCGGCTCTGTCATCGGCATTTACTACGTGGCCACCTACATCGGCTTCGGGTTCCCGCCGTTGATTGAGTGGCTGAGCGGCTTTGTCGGACCATCCCTGCCGTACTGGGTGCTCGCGGTGCTCGCCTTGATGTCCGCAACAATCCGCACGGTGCAGATCCGCTCTGGTTACCTCACCAGGCTGCAGGCAGCGTAAGCGGCTGTTCAAGCACGTGCTGAAGTAGCGCGCATTACTCCAGCACAATGAGTCCCACGTGAATCGTGGCCAACTCATGCTCGTCCGGACCTGGCGGGAGAGCGTGGAGCTCCTCGCGGGTCGCGTCTGTGACGGGAATGATCCAGCCGTAGTTCGGGTCCAACGTGGGGGCACCGCCGGTGATACCGGTCACGAATGTGACGGGACGGGATGTAGGGGAGGTGAGGCGCAAGGGAGCGTCGATAAGCGAAAGCTCCTGGAACGCATCTTCGTCTAGCGTGATGATGACAATGATTTCATCTGTGTCGGGGCTCAAGTTCGCGGTGTGAACCTCGAGTGAGCGTGCTTCCACTTCGCGGGGGTCGCGCGGCATGGCAACGAGCGGGACGGTATCACGGCCGAAGAGCGTGCGGACACGGTCGAAGAGACCCATGTGCTACCTCGGCATGTAGTTCGGGTCGACGCTGCGCCCGGATCCTGTGCGCCCCGATCCTTTGCGCCCCGCCAAAAGCCACACCAAGGAGCCAATGAGGGGGAAGAGGGCGCAGACGATGACCCAAATGAGTTTGGAGACCCCATCGAGATAATCAGCTCTGATAATGGACGCGATCGCCCACACAAAGAGAACAAAAGAAGCCACTGCGAGGAGGGCCATGCCGCCGAGGATCAGGACTTCTAGCCAAGAAACATTGAAACCGAGTTCACCGAATTCAGTAGTGCCCATGGATATAACCTTCCTTTAGTCCTTGCGCTCCCACGGTGGCGGTTCTTGTCCAGGCTGGAGTGGGGTGGTGTGGCGCCCCACCTTGTGGCCGAGAAAGATCCACAGCAAGGGCCCGATGACCGGAAGCAAAAGCACCACAATGACCCAGAGCAGCTTGGGCGCAAGTTGAAGGCCTTTATCCAGGATGATGCTGAACAGAGCCCAGAAGAACAGGACGACCGCAGCCACACCGAGCAGCATCATGAACAGGAAGCCGAGACCAAAGGCCGTATCCCCGCTGATGATGGGATCACTTGCCACAAGAACCATGTCTTTAATTTTAACCGAGAAACCTGGCGCAAAGCTGCTGTGAACATGCGCTGCACGTGTGAGCCGGGCAGATAAGGTGAGGGATATGAGCGAGGACGACAGCGCAAAGGGCGCAGACAAAGAGATCATCGCGCGCCCTGCGCAACTAGTCCAAACCTACGGGCCGGGCGAGACAGTCCTGGTGGATCCGCCCGACAAGAACCCCAAGGCTTTGCAAAGGGGAAACCGTCTGAGCTGGAAGGGTTGGAAGCTCGTCATCGCGCGCACTGTGCTCGATTTCGGGCCGATCGCGCTCATGGACCGGGGTGCGACGCTGACGTATTTCACTATTACTGCGATGGCGCCGACTCTGCTCGCGTTTTACTCGCTGGTCACGCTGATGTTCCCGTCAGACAAAGATGACTTGCGCGAGTTCATGGGCGGGGTGATTGAGGACACGGTGCCTGAAGAGCTGCGAGAGCAAGCACTCGACCTTCTCCTCAACGTCGCCGGTACCCCGGAGCAGAGCACCGTGGCCATCATCATTTCGCTATTAGTGTCGCTTTTCTCTTCGTCGGCGTATGTGAGGGCGTTTTCCCGTAGCTGCAACGTGATCTACACCCGTACCGAGGGGCGCAGCTTACCGGTGACCTGGCTGACCATGTGGGGGATCACGGTGCTGATGGTGCTCGGTGGCGTGATCATGGTCGCAGGTGTAGTGCTGCGCACATCGATCGTGGACGCGGTATTAGGGCCCATCGCGGAGCCACTGCGGCTCCAAGGGGTGGTGGACTACCTCAACCAGATCTTCATCCCCGTCTGGAACTGGTTGCGCTACCCAGTGGTGATTCTCGCCGCGATCGCATTGGTGTCCTGCCTGTACTACTTCGCACCGAATGTGCGGCCGGGGCGGTTCCGCCTACTCACCGTCGGCTCTGCACTGGCGCTTGTGGTCATTGGCCTGCTGTGGGCGCTGTTCAACTGGTTCGTGTCCAACTTCGGGCTTCAGAGCGCCTACGGGGCCTTCGGGTCTGTCCTGGCGATGCTCGTGATGGTCTGGGCAATGAATATTGTGCTGCTGCTCGGAGTGAAACTCGACGCGGAGATCTTGCGGGCCAAAGAGCTCCAGATGGGGTGGAACGCGGAAGAGATGGTGCAGGCGGCGCCGAGGTCGCAAGACGCCGTGCTGTTCCGGTATAAGATCGTGGGTTTCCTGCACCGGCTGGCGCGGGATGTCTACGAGGATGCACAGTCCAAGCGCGAGATGGAGGAGCAGGAGAGCGTCAAGCGCAGCGGCGACCGGGACTAACGTTCTTGCGTACGGTGGGTGTCATGTCTCTCATTGACCCCCGCAGCAAGTACCCGACAATCTCCCCGCCCGAACAGCGCCAGCCCCACCCGGGCCTGGACGTTGAAATGGAACCGACCGCCGACATCGGTTTGGAGTCTTACGTGGGCCGTGGCCGCCTCGAAGGCCGCAAAGCGCTGATCACCGGTGGTGACTCCGGCATCGGTGCTGCCGTCGCCATCGCTTACGCCCGTGAGGGTGCTGACGTTGCCATCGCGTACCTGCCAGAAGAGCAGGTCGACGCTGACCGCGTGCTGGCCGCCATTGAGGAGGCCGGCCGCAAGGCTGTGGGCATCCCAGGCGATCTGCAGGATCCAGATACCTGCACCAAGACCGTGCAGACGGCCCTCGACGAGCTGGGTGGCCTGGACATCCTGGTCAACAACGCATCGCGCCAGATCTTCGCCGAATCGTTCCTGGACATCGACGATGAAGAGTTCGATGCCACGATGAAAACCAACATCTACGGCTCCTTCCGCGTGACCAAGGCGGCGTTGCCGCACCTGAAACCCGGCTCGTCCATCCTTTTCACCTCCTCCATTCAGGCGTATGACCCGACGCCGGGCCTGAACCACTACGCCGTGACCAAGGCCGCGATGAACAACATGGCGAAGGGCTTGAGCATGGAGCTGCTGGAAAAGGGCATCCGTGTCAATGCTGTCGCGCCGGGTCCGGTGTGGACCCCGCTGCAGCCGAGCTACGGCCAGCCGATGGACAAGCTCACCGAGTTCGGCCAGGAATCCGGTCTGGGACGGGCAGGTCAGCCCGTCGAATGTGCTGGTGCTTACGTGTTCTTGGCATCTGAGGAAGCCTCTTTTATCTCCGGTGAGACCCTCGGCGTTACAGGTGGGGCGCTCACGCCCTAAATGGTCCGCAGGCGGCCTGTGACCCCGTACACTGGTGAACCATGATTGACGCACGTGATACTGCTCTCGTCATTGAGGGCGGCGGAACCCGTAACTCCTACACCGCCCCGGTGATCATCAAACTCATTGAGGAAGGTGTCCAATTCGGCTGGGTAGGCGGGGTGTCCGCCGGCGCCATCCACTCCGTGAACTTCCTGTCCGGGGATGCGGAGCGCACCCGCGAGGCATTCACCACCTTCATGGGCCACCCCAAGATCGGCGGCTTGCGCTCGCTCGCACTGGGACGCGGTCTGCTCAACGCAGAATTCATGTTCCAGGACCGCGGCGGTGAGCTGCCGTTCAACATGGACGCGTTCAAACAGGCTGAAACACCGCTCCACATCGAAGCCGTGCGTGCGGACACTGGCGAATCAGTCGCATGGCACAACGAGGAGCTTTTCGACGAAGACTTCATGAACCTGGTCATCCGCGCCTCTTCCACGATGCCGATGTTGATGCCGATGGCGCACATCGACGGCGTGCCGTACGTCGACGGTGCTCTAGGTGACGGCGGTGGCCTTGTCATCGATGCTGCCGAGCAGGCTGGTTTCAAGAAGTTCCTGGTGCTGGGCACCAAGGACCGCGACTATGTGCGCGAGCCGGTCAACCGTCCAGCGATGATCCGCCGTATGTTCCCTAAGTATCCCGAGGTCGCGCGCCGTACGATCGAGCGCCCAGACAAGTACAACCGCGCCAAGGATCGCATCGTTGAGCTGGAGAACGCTGGCAATGCGTACGCGTTCTTCCCGGAGAACATGATGGTGGAAAACGCTGAGTTCAAGGTGCACAAGCTGGAGAAGAACTTCGCCGCTGGTGAAGAGCAGCTGGAGCGCGAGTGGCCCGCTATGAAGGCTTTCCTCGAGGGGTCCGGCGCGTAAACTAGCAAGTTATGATCGATGCCACCGACACTGCCCTTATTCTCGAGGGTGGTGGGATGCGCAACTCTTATACCGCTCCCGCCATCGTCAGATTCATCCAGGAACACGTCGTATTTGGCTGGGCTGGGGGAGTGTCGGCTGGTTCGGGGCATGCGATCAACTACGTGTCCCGCGACGCACACCGTGCCCGCGAGGCGTTCACGAATATGGCTGCCAATGCAGAGTTCGGCGGCTGGAAATCGCTGGCCCGCGGTCGCGGTTACTTCAACGCCGAGTTCATTTATGAGCGCTCCAACGATGTCTTGCCGTTCGACTGGGACGCGTTCCTGTCCAACACGGACACTGAGGTTCACATTGAGGCGGTCCGCGCCGACACTGGCCACACCGTGCAGTGGACGAAGAAGGATCTCGCGAACATCGAGACCGTAGGCAAAGTCACGCGCGCGTCGTCCACGCTGCCGAAGATCATGCCGATGGCAGAGATCGACGGTATCCAGTACGTCGACGGTGCGTTGGGGTATTCGGGGGGCTTGCTTATCGACGCCGCCGAGAAAGCCGGCTTCACCAAATTCCTCGTTCTCGCCACCAAGGAACGGGACTACGTCCGGCCGACGGTGACACGGCCGATCGCGACCCGCAGGTTGTTCAATAAGCATCCCGCCGTCGCAGAGGCATTAATTGTCCGGCCGGGGCGGTACAACGCGTCCAAGAAACGCATTCTGGAGCTAGAGCAAGATGGCCGAGCGAAGGTCTTTTTTCCGGATCAGATGAGCGTGGATGCATCAGAACGCAATGTGACCAAGCTCAACACGAACTACATTCTGGGGCAGGCTCAAATGGAGCGTGAATGGGACGAATGGATGGAATTCCTGGGCGGCTAGGCGCTACAGGCCAGTCCCACGCAATCCGGCGTCAGCCACGTTCAATCCGATAGATGTGCTGGCCGTCCCCAGCCTCTGTCTCCCTCTCGGCATCCTTGATCGCGCTGCGGACGTTCTGATGAATATTTTCGAACAGTCTTGCGCTCATGGTTTGGGGGTGGGTACAATGGTGGCAACGGTTGATACGCTGCACACAGTATCGAGGGGAGGGGACCATGACGGGGCGCATCGCACAGCTTGTGGACACTATCGGCGATGTTTTAGCGCAGCTTCGCGACGAGTTCGCCGACCCGTCTCTACTGTCGCTGCATGATGTGGCCGCCGAGATGGAAAAGCTCGAGGAGCACCTTAACGCCAAAGCGCTTATCGACGCTTCATTCGCCTACCTGTGCGACCGTGACAACGCCGGACGACTCGTCGGGGCAGTCCACCCCAACGCCTACCTGACCACCCGACTAGGGCTCTCGGCTGGGGAAGCCTACGACCGGCTCGCCCGCGGACGCGACCTCTTCGCCCCACCAGTGACACTTGATCCTGAACCGGCTGACACCGGTGGTGACGATGATGGTTCCGGTGGTTCAGGGTTTGAGCTCGAGTTCGGCACGGATAATGAGGAAACCGAACACGCTCGCCATGAGGCTGAAGAGCAAGCCCGCCGCAGCCAGGAAGAAGCACGCACCAAAGCAGCCGGGGTGTCCGCGGAGAAGCAGAACATCATCCGCCGCGAACTCGACAAGCTGCTTGCCCCCGCCCGCGGGGAACGCACCCGCATCCACGCCCAAGCCATGGATGAAGCCGCCACCCGGGACGTACAAGACCTCCGGATGTTCGTGCGCCGCAACGTCGACGCCGCCAACCGTAAGCACGCCCCACGGAACAACCCGAACGCCGGCTTTGCCAACCGCGCGGTCCACATCGGGCACCGCAAAGCTGACGGCACCCACGAGATCACCATCACCGCCACCGCCGGTGATACCGCACTATTCAAAGCGCACCTGGATAAAGGACTCGCCCCGAACACCAACACCGGTGATGCTCAGCGCGGCACCGATGGCACCAGCGAAACCAGTGGTGTGGCGGATTACCGCACGCCACCCCAACGCCACTACGACCAATTCACCACCATCCTCAAAGCCTTCGAATCAGGCCAGCAGAAGCTCAGCGGTGGTGCGGCATCTGTCGTCATCGCCATGACAATGGACGACCTTGCCGATACTGACGGCTACGCCGCCGGCGGTGGCCTGTTCGCCACCAACACCGGTATCGACATTGATGTCATCGACATGGCCCGCCTCGGCCTGGGCACCCTGGATACCGCTGATTCAGGCCAGGCGAACTTCATCCTCCAGCTCGACTCCGTCACTGCGGTGCCGCTGTCGATGGGTAAAACCCGCACTGCTTCGATCGGGCAGCGCATCGCGATGCTCGCCGTCCAAGGGGTCTGCTCCTGGACCGGATGCACCAAACCACTGACCGAATGCGAAGCCCACCACATCTTCGCCTGGATCCTGGGTGGCCTGACCACGATGGATAACCTCACCGGATTATGTCGCGAGCACCACAGATGCAACAACGACAACCGTGACGGTACCTGGGGCAAAGGACATATGGACTACGACCCCGACACCGGACAAGCAGGACTTGTCACACCTGGGGTTACACACATGCAGTTCAACACCACAGACCCCGCCCACCACTGCGCAGCCAACGGACCTGACCCCTGTTTGGTAGACACCTCTGAGTCCGGCTGTGTTGAGTCGGGGAAAGGTAATCTACCTCCATGCC
>NZ_JAGPZA010000011.1:0-85425 GCF_024454095.1 Corynebacterium sp. CCUG 69979
ACATCGAATGCAATGGCTATATTGAAGGAGCGAAAGCCACCGGGTGGAAACAAGCCATCAACCAACTAGCCGTGGCATACCCCGACCGATTCGCCGACTACTTGTAAACCAAACCCCCGCACACAAAGAATCGGACACCCTCGTACGCCCCGCTGAAGTCATCATTTCCTCCAGATCGCGGTAGCTCACCCCGTAGCGGCAGTACCACCGCACTGCCCACAGAATGATGTCACGGGGGAAATGACGACCGGAGAAGATACCCATGGCTGTGATTATTTCACGTCAATCTTCCTACTGCCCCAACTTTGCAACAGCACCCTGCCGTGTACCGCATCAGTTCCGCTGCTTCACGGTCACCGCGCCAGGCCCCAGGCCTGGCCTCGTGCAACCGGATCAGCAGGGCACGCAAGCCCTCTGGCGTCTCGAACCCGTGGCGCGGCGAGCCATCCGGGGCTGGGGCATCGTCGCCTGTCGTGGGTGGGGTGTGTTCGGTCACGGTGGCACCTCCCGTGAAGGAGGTGCGCCACCGGAACCCACGCCAGAACGCGCACCAGCGCATCCCTACAAAGGCGACCCGTCAGCAGACGCGCCGCTCACCCTGCGCCGCGCATAGAGCTGTTGATGCGGATACGCGTTGTGCGTCGATACGGGCGACTGATGTGCGCCGGGGATTACACCCCGGTACGGCTGGCCGAGCACTTGGGCGTCAAATGGACGAGGGCACCCGGCGCTCAGTCACACTTCGAGTTGCTGGCGGTAGGGAAGTCCTGGCTGCTCCGTTGACTCCACTGCGCACAACCTGGACGGAGTAGACGCTCTGTGAGCACCTCGACCCGCACCAGCTGGAATAGCTCGACACATGCGTATTGCCCTACGTCGTGAGGACGACTTTGCCGAGTAGACCGCCTACCTCGGCGCTTCTATGTGCCTGCTCGATCAGAGCAAGCGGGTACTGTTCGGCGACGCGCAGTGTGAGCTTGCCCGAGTCCACAAGGTCAGAGAGTTGTCGGAGCCGTTGCGAGTCGTGCTGGACGTAGTTATGCACCGCGATCACTGCACGTTGTTCAAGAGTTTCGGGGATGGTGTCGTCGCTGATGGTGACGAGCCTGCCTCCCTCGCGCAGCAGGTGAGGGTGGTCGAAGATGCCTGCGGTATCGAAGATTGCATCGAACGCACTCATGCTCGTCGGGTTCGAGTGCGCGGATGCGGCCCCGAGTTCGAGGACTGCCGCCTCGTGTTCCGGACGTGAGACCAGCCCCGCAATCGTGAACCCTGCGCGTGCGGCGAGCTGCACCGCCATGCCACCGACACCGCCTGCGGCACCTGTGATAAGCAGCCGCTCACCGTCTTTGAGGTCGAGCCGTTGCAGCGCTTGGTCGGCGGTCAACGCAGCAAGCGGTAAGGTCGCCGCCGTTGGCAGATCGACGGACTCCGGCGCAGGCGCGAGGAACTGGGCGGGGATCGTGACGTACTGCTGCCAGCTTCCCGACCCGTCCGGCCGGGGTGGGTGCATGGCAATGACCCGATCGCCCGGCGACCAGCCCGACTCGATGGGCGCGGTAATGACGATGCCCGCCAAGTCCCAGCCGAGCACCGCCGGGAAGCGGCCAGCCTGTTGCGGTGTGCCAGGCGTGCGGGTCTTCACGTCAACCGGGTTGATCGTGGAGGCGATCACTGCGACCAGAGCTTCGCCCGTGCCGGGTTCCGGGATCGGCGCGTCCTGGACGGTCAGGACTTCGGGGCCGCCGTAGCTGGTGATGGGTGCGATCTTCATGCGTGTGTCTCCTCGGTCGCGGAATCAGTGGGGGTCGTGTCAGGTCGTGGCTTAGCGCGGAGTGCAACGGTCGTGAGGATCAGGCCGAGGATGGCGAAACCGGCCCCGCCGAAGCCGCCCCATTGCAAGAGCCCTGCGGCGACACCGACGCCGCCGAGGGCGGAGCCGATCGCGATGGCGAGGTTGTACGCGCCGACGTTGACCGCCAGCGACAGGGTTGGCGCGGCTCCCGCGTGGCGGAGGACGAGCGACTGCAAGGGGGCGATTGTCGCGGTGGAGAGCAAGCCCAGGATCAGCACGAGTCCGATCATCGGCACCCGGTATCCCGCGAGCAGTGGGAACGCGGCCAGTGTGACGACGAGGGCGAGGAACACCCCGACGAGTGTCTTGCCGAGCGAGAGGTCGGTGAGGCGACCGGCGATGAGGTTCCCGATGAAGCCGCCGATGCCGTATGCGAGCAGCAGTGCGGGGATCACTCCTGCTGCGATGCCGGTCACGTCGGTCAGCAGCGGCACGAGGTAGGTGAAGACCACGCTGACTCCGGCGAACCCGATCACCGTGGTCGCCACGGCCAGGAGTACCGGGCCGCGCAGCAGGGCGCGGATCTCATCGCGCACGCCGGTGGTCGGCGCGGGAGTGCGAGGCATCGTCCATACGAGCAGCAGGGTGCCGAGGATCGCGGCGGCGGCGATCACCGCGAACGGGAGCCTCCAGTTCGTGCCGCCACCCAGGAATGCCCCGAGGGGCACGCCCAGCACGGTAGCGACCGTGAGCCCGGAGGTGACGATCGCGATCGCCCGGCCCTGTTTCTCCGCTCCGAGCAGGGCGGTCGCAGTCGTGAGACTGATGGCGAATAGCGTGGCCTGGCTGCACGCGGAGACCACGCGGCCGACGATGATCCACGCTAACGATGGCGCGAGAACGGTCAGCACCGTGCCCGCGATGAACAGCACCCCGAGCCCGATGGCGAGCCCCTTGCGCGGCAGCTTCGCGGTCAGCACGGTCACGATCGGCCCGCCGATGGCAACACCGAGCGCGTAGGCGGTCACGGTCTGGCCCGCTGCTGCGATGGAGACCGAGACATCGGCCGCGAGCTGCGGGAGGACTCCCGCGACGAGGTATTCGGCGCTGGCGGTGCAGAACACCAGCAGCACAAACCCCGCCAGCGCGAGGCCAGGACGTACAGGATGGGAGTGGACAGAGGTTTCGGTTCTGGTCATGTTCATTTCGTGCGGGCTCAGAGGCTGGAGCCGCCGGTGGCGTCGATCGTCTGCCCGGTGACCCAGCGCCCGCGATCGCTGGCGAGGAAACTGATGATGTCGGCGACGTCCTTGGGGGTGCCGATCCTGCCGAACGCGGAGACCTGCGCGGCGCCGTCGCGGGCGAGCGCTGCTGCGGTGGCAGCGCCGATGCCTCGGGATGCGCCGGTGATGAGAGCTGTGGATCGGGTCATGATTCCTCCGTAGTGATAGTTACGTAATCGGGCTTAGGGTATCATAGCAGTCACTATGGAAACCATGCGCAAGGCAGGACGCCCACGGACGTTCGACCCAGAGCAGGCACTCCACCGTGCCCTCATGGTGTTCTGGGAACGGGGCTACGAGGGTGCGAGCATGACCGCGTTACAGGAGGCGACCGGGCTGACAGCACCGCAGCTCTACCGGGCGTTCGACTCCAAGGAACGCCTCTTCAAACGAGCGGTGCGGCTCTACCAGGAGGAGTACGGCTTCGGCATCCGACCGGGCATCCCCCTCGCCGACGCTGTCATCGAGTACCTCGACCGAGCCGCCCGCGAGTTCACGACCGAGCCCGGCCTTGGATGCCTGGTGTCAACCGGGCTGCTCGCCACGGGGCAGGACGCCGAGGCCGCCGCAGCAATCTGCCGAGCAGAACGAGACCAAGCCCTCACCGGCCTCCGCCAGCGCATGACCGACGCCATCGCTGACGGTGAACTCCCTGAGACGACCGATGTCACAGGACTCGCTCGCACTATCGGAGCCCTGATTCAGGGCATGTCCGTCCAGGCCAGAGACGGGGCCGCATACGAAGACCTGGCACACCTCGTCACCGTTGCACGGACGCTGCTCGCCACATCCAAGGGAACGTCAAAGCCTTAGCGCCCAGGCACCACCACGAGCCGCGTTTCTCCACTCCGTCCGTCTGACAGCCGCGCGCTCCACTGCAAGTACCCGCGTCGCAGACTCGCCTTACGAGTCTCCGACCTGCTGCGTCTCGCCCTTTCCACCTGCTGACGCCTAACTACTGGATGCACGTATGCCACGGCGGGGCCGTGGTGCGCACCTCCCTCATGAGACGACTCATGAGGGAGGCCAGAATGAAGGGCGGGGTGATCTTGTTCCACGGCTCTGGTGCTGCCGCGCGCCGCTATGTCGAGGCCGACCGCTCCCGCGCCGATGAGTACTACCTCGGCGCGGACGACGCCGTGGCCGAATACACGGTGCTCGATGCCAGCGGCGAGGTCACCGCCGCCCGTTCCCTGACAGCGGATCAGTACGAGGGCTGGGTGGACTGGATCAACCCGATCACGGGCGAGTCGATGGGTACCCCACGTGCGGCCGCTAAGGGGACGAACGGGTCGCCGTTGTTCGCGGAGATGACGATCAACGCCCCCAAGAGCCTGTCGGTCGCCACCGCCCTCCATCCCGGAGTCTCCGAGGCACTCGACGCCGCGCAGCAGGACGCGCTGGCGGAGATACGGCGATGGTTCGGTCAGCACTCCGTGACGAGGGTCGGGCCGCGTGAGGCGCGGGAGGTCGTGCCGATCGAACAGATGCAGGTGGTCGGTATCCGGCACAAGACTTCTCGGGCGGGTGATCCGCACCGGCATATCCACATGCAGATCGGCACGAGGGTGTTCACCGCTGGGAAGTGGCGGGCGCTGGACACCGCCGCGCTGTTCAAGCAGCAGGGTGCGATCCGCGCGTTGGGCACTGTGGTGATTGCTGCGCACCCGCAGCTCGTGCGGGCGCTCGCCGATCACGGTCTGACCCTCGACGCCGCATCCGGTGAAGTAGTCGAGTTGGAGTCGTTCAACGCGGTCATGTCGAAGCGCTCAGCACAGATCAGGCGCAACCTTGACCGGCTTGAAGTCAAGTGGGAAGCCGCGCATCCTGGCGAAGTTCTCGGCCCGGTCGTGACGGCGCGGATGCAGGGCATCGCATGGACGCACCAACGCCCTGGCAAGAAGCCCACCGACCTGCATGACGAGCAGTGGTGGGTGCAGGAACTGCGCGATGCCGGTTACGACCCCACCAATCTTGAAGGCAAGACCGTGCAACGCCTGGCGCTGTTGGATGACCTTGCTGTGCAGGAGGTTGCATCGCGGGCGCTGGATCGGTGCGCGGCCGGGTCGTCGGCGTGGACGCGGCACACTGTCCAGGAGCACGTCACCAGGATCACGACCGAGCACGGTGTGCAGGCGACACCCGCCGAGTTGCGCGAGTTCATCACCCTGGCGACCGATCTTGCTGTCTCTGATTGCTTCTCCGTGCTCCCGCCGGGAGCACCCACGCCGGAGCATGTCGCCCATCTGACCAGCGTGCAGGTCGTCGCCGCCGAGACCGCGCTTCGCGACCAGCTCACCGCCGCGACGCCGGATCGGGAGGTGGAGCACCCCGACGTGACCGAAGCCGCACAAACGACAGGGCTGGACGAGGGTCAGACGGTCGCGGCGGCGGCGGTCGCCTCGACCGATCCGCTGGTGATCGTGGAAGGCGCAGCAGGCAGCGGGAAGACCACAATGCTCGGTGTCGCCATCGAGGTCGCGGCTGAGCACAGCAGAGGTGCGCGGGTGGTTGCGCCGACCAAGCGTGCTGCACAGGTCGCACACGATGAACTCGACGTGCCTGCTACGTCGGTTGCGGCACTGGTGTACGCGCATGGGTGGCGATGGAACCCCGAACTATCTGAGTAGCTTCGTGTCCTACCCCAATACGAACAACATCTGTGAAACTATGGCCGTATGATGACGAGTGACGCGGTCCTTACGCCCGACCAATGGCGTGAGCGTTACTTGTCTCGGTATCCGCTTGCGACCGATGACCTCGATCTGGGCGTGTGGCGTGAGCGCCGGGAACGCGCTCTCACACGGCAGTACGTCGAATCCAGCCCGCGCGCCCTCGTAGCTGCCGTAGTGATCGACGTAGACCGGCCAGACACCGTTCTGAGGGCCTTTGAGCGCCCAAGCGAACACCCAATGCCGTCTTGGGTCGTGGAGGGCAACAAGGGGCACGGGCACGTCGGGTGGTGGCTCAACGCCCCGGTCTGCCGGACGGACGCTGGTCGAGTCGATCCGCTGCGTTATCTCGCCCGAGTCACTGAGGGGCTGCGCCGGTCCCTCGACGGAGACCCGGCGCACACCGGACTGTTGACCCGGAACCCTCTGCACGAAGATGCTGACGTTATCTGGGGTACAGATCGCGCGTACGGACTGCGCGAGCTGGGAACGATCCACACGCCCCGTCAGCTTCCACGCAAGCCGGAACGATCCAGCGGTCTAGGTCGCAACTGCGCGATGTTTGATGCTGCGCGTCGGGAGGTCTATGGCCTACATGATCCCGCTATACCGATGGACGATTGGCACCGGATCGTCGTTCAGCACTGCCACCAAGTGCACCGTTCCTTTGACGATGCCCTCGGGGGGCCATTGCCGTTCTCCGAGGTGCAGTCCACGGCGTCATCCATCGCACGTTGGACTCGCAGGAACTTCATTAGCAAGTCCGAGTACCAAGCAAAACGGGGCAGAATAGGCGGTATCAAGGGTGCTGTTGCAAACTTCAGGCGGAGAGCCGTGACGACCCAGTCTTCATCCTCTGATGCTCGCTGCGGGTCGGCGTTCTCAGGCAGCCTCGAACACCCGGTTGACGATCACCGCATCCGGGTTCGGTTGCCCGTAGGCAAACATCGCGCCCTGGCCTTTCCGTAATGAGTGCATCGCTTCCATCCCTTTCAACGTCCGGTACGCCGAGGTCCGGTTTTTGAACGCCCCCTTCGGTCCGAGGATCCGCTTCAGCCGACCATGGTCGCCTTCCAGGATGTTGTTGAGGTATTTCACCTGCCGGTGTTCTACTGTTGGCGGGCAGATTCCCTCTGACTTCAACTCGGCGATTGCCCTGGCTAGGGAGGGTGCTTTATCGGTGTTGATGACCCGCGGGGACCCGGCTGACGCATTGGATCTGAGGGCCTTGGCCAGGAAACGCTTCGCTGCGGCGACGTTACGCTTTGGGGACAGGTAAAAATCCAGGGTCTGGCCACCGGCGGTGATCGCCCGATAGAGGTAGCACCACCTGCCGCCGACCCGGATATAGGTCTCGTCCACCCGCCAGGACCGGGCCTGCCAATCCGGGACTTGTCGGTACCACCGAGTGTGCTTGTCCAGCTCAGGGGCGTATTTCTGGACCCAGCGGTAGATCGTGGTGTGATCGACCGGCACGCCCCGCTGAAGTCATCATTTCCTCCAGATCGCGGTAGCTCACGCCGTAGCGGCAGTACCACCGCACTGCCCACAGGATGATGTCACGGGGGAAATGACGACCGGAGAAGATGCCCATGGCTCTGATTATTTCACGCCGGTCTTCCTACTGCCCCAACTTTGCAACAGCACCTATTATCGCAAGTAGTCACTTTCAAACGGTTAGCGATTGATGAAAGGTTCTCCCCCCATGAGCTCCATGTGGAACGGCTACCCCTACGGCCAGCAGTATGACCGTGATGGCCTGCCTGTCACGGGCGCTCACCCGGGCCACGAGAGCTACGGTTATGGTTCCTCCCCGCAGTACTTCGCCGAGCCGTATGCGCAGGAGCATTACGTCCAGCCGGCGTATCATCCGCCGGCACCGTACATGGCTCAGCCGTATCCGTACCCCACTAAGCCGAAGAACAAGGTCATCGCTGCTTTGCTGTTCTTCTTTCTCGGTGAATTCGGGATCGGAAACTTCTACATGGGGCAGACGGGCCGAGGAGTAGCAAAACTGGTCCTTCTTGCCGCGACGTTCTTCTTCGCGATCACGATCATCGGGCTTGTCGTAGCCATCCCTATGGGCATTGCGTTAGCGATCTGGCCGTTGGTGGAAATGATCTTGGTCCTCACTGGCGCGGCGGGCTACGACCGCGACGGTAATGGTGTGCCCTTGGAATAGGGGGACCAACCCGCCCTGGATCCCTGCTAAAAGGCGATCGAGGGCTGTTCGCTACTGGCGAACACTACTGTGAGCTGGACTTTTGTGTCTCCGTGGCGGAATGAGACTGCAAGCAGGGAAGGGGTTTGGCAGCTGCGCGTTATGGTGGGTGGAACAAAAATTAGCTGTCTTTAGCCATAAAGGGGTTGCCACATGTTCGAGCGGTTTACAGACCGTGCACGGCGCGTGATCGTGCTGGCCCAGCAGGAAGCACGCGACCTGAACCACAACTACATCGGTACCGAGCACATCCTGCTCGGCCTGATCCAAGAGGGCGAGGGCGTTGCCGCCAAGGCCCTTGAATCCATGGGCATCAACCTTGACGACGTCCGACGTGAGGTCGAAGAGATCATCGGGCGCGGCTCCCAGCCACACACCGGCCACGTGCCGTTCACTCCGCGTGCCAAGAAGGTACTGGAGCTCTCCCTGCGTGAGGGACTGCAGATGGGGCACAAGTACATCGGCACGGAGTTCCTGCTCCTCGGCCTCATCCGCGAGGGTGAAGGCGTAGCTGCACAGGTGCTGATCAAGCTCGGTGCGGATCTGCCGCGCGTGCGTCAGCAGGTCATTCAGCTGCTGTCTGGTTATGAGGGCGGCGAGGGCCAGAACCCCGAGATCGCCGAAGGCCAGCAGGGCGGCCCGGGCCTGACCGGCGCCGGTGCTGGCTCCGGCAGCATGGGTGGCATGGGCTCCAGTCGCGGAGGCAACCAGGGCGAGCGCTCCAACTCGCTTGTGCTGGACCAGTTCGGCCGCAACCTCACTGCCGCTGCCAAGGAAGGCAAGCTCGATCCTGTCGTCGGACGCGACAAGGAGATTGAGCGCATCATGCAGGTGCTGTCGCGCCGCACCAAGAACAACCCGGTGCTCATCGGTGAGCCGGGTGTGGGCAAGACCGCCGTCGTGGAGGGTCTCGCCCTAGACATCGCCAACGGCAAGGTTCCGGAGACCCTGAAGGACAAGCAGGTCTACTCTCTCGACTTGGGCTCCCTCGTGGCTGGTTCCCGCTACCGCGGCGACTTCGAGGAGCGTCTGAAGAAGGTGCTCAAGGAGATCAACCAGCGCGGCGATATCATCCTGTTCATCGACGAGATTCACACCCTCGTCGGCGCGGGTGCTGCAGAAGGCGCCATCGATGCTGCATCGCTGCTGAAGCCGAAGCTGGCCCGCGGTGAGCTGCAGACCATCGGTGCCACCACGCTCGACGAGTACCGCAAGCACATTGAGAAGGACGCCGCCTTGGAGCGTCGTTTCCAGCCGGTGCAGGTCGACGAGCCGTCGGTGGAGAACACCATCCAGATCCTCAAGGGTCTGCGTGACCGTTATGAGGCGCACCACCGCGTCTCCTACACCGACGACGCGCTCGCCGCAGCTGCGAACCTGTCGGACCGCTACATCAACGACCGTTTCCTGCCGGACAAGGCTGTCGACCTCCTCGACGAGGCCGGTGCACGCATGCGCATCAAGCGCATGACCGCCCCGAAGGGTCTGCGCGATGTCGACGACCGCATCACCGAGGTGCGCCGCGAGAAGGAAGCGGCTATCGACGCCCAGGACTTCGAGAAGGCTGCCGGCCTGCGCGACACCGAGCGCAAGCTGGGTGAAGAGCGTGCTGAGAAGGAAAAGCAGTGGCGCGCCGGCGAGCTCGAGGACATCGCTGAGGTCGGCGAGGAGCAGATCGCGGACGTGCTGGCCAACTGGACCGGCATCCCCGTGTTCAAGCTCACCGAGTCCGAGTCTTCGCGCCTCCTGCACATGGAGGACGAGCTGCACCAGCGCATCATCGGCCAGGACGACGCCGTCAAGGCAGTCTCCCGCGCTATCCGGCGCACGCGTGCCGGCCTGAAGGACCCGAAGCGTCCGTCCGGTTCCTTCATCTTCGCCGGTCCGTCCGGTGTGGGTAAGACGGAGCTGTCCAAGGCGCTCGCTGAGTTCCTCTTCGGCGACGAGGACTCCCTGATCCAGGTGGACATGGGTGAGTTCCACGACCGCTTCACCGCGTCGCGCCTGTTCGGTGCGCCTCCGGGATACGTCGGTTACGAAGAGGGTGGCCAGCTCACGGAGAAGGTCCGCCGTAAGCCGTTCAGCGTCGTGCTTTTCGACGAAATCGAGAAAGCCCACAAGGAGATTTACAACACCCTCCTGCAGGTGCTCGAAGAAGGCCACGTCACCGACGGCCAGGGCCGTAACGTGGACTTCAAGAACACGGTGCTGATCTTCACCTCCAACCTGGGTACGTCTGACATCTCCAAGGCTGTCGGACTGGGCTTCAGTGGCGCCAGCGCCACCGACTCGGATGCCCAGTACGAGCGCATGAAACAGAAGGTTCATGACGAGCTGAAGAAGCACTTCCGCCCCGAGTTCCTCAACCGTATCGACGAGATCGTGGTCTTCCACCAGCTCACCCAGGAGCAGATCGTCGAGATGGTGGAGCTGCTCGCTGGACGCTTGGCGAAGAACCTCGAGACCCAGGACATGGGTATCGAGTTGTCCGAAGATGCCAAGAACCTCCTGGCAGCCCGCGGTTTCGATCCCGTGCTCGGTGCGCGCCCGCTGCGCCGCACCATCCAGCGCGAAATCGAGGATGTCCTGTCGGAGAAGATCCTTTTCGGCGAGATCGGTGCCGGTGAGATCATCGAGGTCGGTGTGACCAACTGGGACGGCAAGACCGACTCGCCGCGCGACTACGAGAACGCCGAGTTCACCTTCACCCCGAAGCCGAAGCCGCTGCCGGAGGACACCTTCGGTGAGTTGGAGGATGATGATGTCCGCGACATCGCTCCCAAGGACGGCCAGGAGGACTACCAGGTACGCGCGACCACGCCGGTTGACCCGGATGAGACCGACGAGCCCGGCCCGGACTCGGACCCTGCGGCTGACGCTGACGCCGATGCTGACTCTGAGAGCAACTTCGGTGAGGACGGCGCCCCCGGCACCGCCCTGCTTGACCGCCCGCGTGACGGTCGCGACAGTGATGACGGCGACAACGCCGACGGCACCGACAACACTGACGGCCCGGACCCGGACGATCTGTCCGATGGTGACGGCGAGAAGGCCTAACCCTTAAGCCGTCGGGCCGTCAGCCCGAGCCGAACAACCCGCGCATCCCCTCACTAGACGAGAGAGGGGAAGCGCGGGTTTCGGCGTTTCACGCCCCGCTCAAGATATAGATTGCATCCTTACTGTGGCAAGAGAATATGACCTGGTGTTATAGGCACCGGGCGACGGCCACATGCAATCTATATCTGCGCCTCGGTCGCGCCTTACGCCAGGTCCCACCCAGCCCTTAGGGCGGTCCAGGAGACCTAGAATGTGCCGCAATTCGTTCCGGCTGGCAGACCGTTGAAGCGGTCCATGAGCCAGGTCATGGACGGGGGAGCTTGGCTGAAAATTCCTACGGCGTGGTTGGCGCCGAGTTTCACGCCCGGGGTGAGTGGGGGTAGGGCGTCGTCAAGCAAGGTGACCTGCGCGCCGAGGCTGCAGTGGTCGCGCGCCATCTGCACTACCTGACCGCTGGGCACAAGGTCGTCGTTGCCGGGCGTGGACACCATGATCGGGGCTGCGGGTTTGCGGCGGCCGAGCTTCTGCGCTTCGAGCTCGCGGCGGATGTCCGGTTCCGAGGTGACGATGTCGCCCAAGCTGCGCCCTGAGGTGGTCATCGTGCGCGAATCCTGCAGGCCCCAGCGCAGCGCGCCGTCAGGCATGCACGAGTCGCGGGTGGTGGCGATGAATTCGCGGCCACGCGCATTGACATGCTTATCGACGACCGCCCCAAACTCCGGATACCTCTCCGTCCACCCATGCAACGCGTAGCCGATAACGGCGCCGATGGAGGAGTTGTCGACTCCGCGGATGGACTCGATCAGGTCCGCCGGCGGCGCGCCAGAGTAGGCGCCTTTGACGTTGAGATCCGGCGCGTAGGTGCTGGCCATCTCCGCTGCGGCCGCCGAGGCACCGCCGCCTTGGGAGTAACCCCAGAACCCGACCGGAGCCCCGGGCGTGGTCGTGGCGCGGGCGGCATCGAGCATGGCGTGGCCCTCTTCGTCGTGGAGGACGTAGGTGTGCGCGCCGGGTGTGCCCAGGCCGATGTAGTCGGTGACCACCACGCGCATGCCCAGCAGGGATGCGGCGTGGTAGTGGGCGATCTCGTAGTTCGTCGCCACAGCCGGCAGGTTGGGGTCGACTTGGCCGAGCATCCATGGCCCACGGCTCGGCGCGCAGGTGTCGCCGGCGCCGCGGGTGCCGGGGCCGAACACGACTGTCGGGGTGGGGCCGCCACCCTGCCACGGGTTAGCCGGTTCGATGACCACGCCGCTGACCGGCACGATCCGGCCGTCGACAGTCGTGGAGGTGTAGAGGATCCGCTCGGCGTAGCCGGGGAACTCCGGACCGAGAATGTTCAGTAGGTGTGGTGCCGGCTGGGTGCGCAGGATCTTGCCGGGCCGGTCGAGCTGGTCGGCGGGCACCGGGTCGTCGTAGAACGGGTCGTACGCGTTGGTCGGGTTGCCGGACGGAGTGGTCGCCGCGTGCTGCAGACCGCGATGCGCTTGGTCGACCGCGTCATGAGCACCCGCTGCCGGCACACCCGTTGCCGCAAGCGTCAACGTCGCAGCAGTAGTCGCCACCGCCGCCTTGAAACTTAGCCGAGGGAAAACATGTGCCATACTCCAGGATCCTAGCCAGGCCCCTTACGCGCCCGCTGGAAAATCGAGAAAGAGTGCGGGTTGACGGGCGCGGTGGCCGCCACGTCTCGTACGATCATGACCCATGGGAATCACGTACCGTGGCAAGAAGAAGCTGAACAAGAACACCTGGGTGAACACGTCGGGCTCGGGTGCCTCGCTGTCTAAGAAGTTCGGACCTGTCACCGTGAACTCGCGCGGCGGCGTCTGGGTCAACCTGCCCGGCGGGCTGACCTATCGCGGCCGCTGGAAGAAATAACGTGGCTTTAACTACCTCCGCTGCCTTCGCTGCGCAGGCGGGCAAGCAGGTTGCCGTAGGCGGGTGCGCCGGTGCGGTCGCTGAACTCGTCAAGGTGGAGTTCCACCCAGAGCATCATGTCGGAGCGGTCGATGTCGCGGGCGCGCTCCCAAACGTTCTCGAAAACCAGCGCTGCTTCGTCGTGGTGGCCGGCGCTGCCGAGCGCGAAGGCGTTGCGGCCGCGAATGAGTGTGGACACCATGGGGTTTCCCACCTCCGTGAGCACGGGGATTGCCCAGGTCGTCAGCGCGATGGACTCTGCATGGCGGCCGGTGCTGCTGAGCAGTTCGACTAGGTCGGAGATCCAATCGTAGGTTTTCACCAGGAGTTGCGGCGCGTCTTCGTCGTAGCGCAGGACTTCCTCGGTGAGCGATTGGAACCGCTGACTGGTGGCAGGCCATTCCTGGGCGAAGAAGTCGTCGCCGGTGCGCGTGATGAAGCGTGCCATTGCTGCCGCAGCTTCGAGCCGGGCCCACGGTTCCGCTGTGTCTGCGGTGGTGTCGAGGAGGTGTTCGGCGGTACCGGCGAGGTTTTCGGCGGGGGAGGCGAGTTGGGCGTCGATAAGCAGGTTGAGCGCGGTGCCGATGAGCACGACGTGCTGCGTGACGTCGCCTGTGCGTTCGGCGAGGAAGGCGGCGCTGAGGATTTCCTGCGCACCGCGTAGCTCACTGCCAAGGCGTCCGAGCCGAATGCCCTTGAGTGGGCGCAGCATGACTTCGGCAGCCTCCGGGTCGTCGATAACGTCCGGGTGAACGCGCTGTTCAGTCAGTGTCTTGTCGATCATCGCGATGGCATCCATCTGGCGCCCTGTTTGAATCGTGCCGGAAGTCAGGTCGCGCAGCAGCGGGTAGGAAATCTTCTCTGCGGCGGCGAGTGAAACAGCGAAATCGAGGAGCTCATGGGCACGGCCGGAGTCCTCCTCGTCGAGCTCGATGAGCCGTGCGAGCAGGCCGCAGGTCTTCTCGATAGCGGTGTCCGGATCGAACGAGGCCACGAACGGCAGCGCGTGCTTGCCGACGTCCCCGAGGTACTCCTCCGGAAACAGCCCCTCCAAGAGGAGATTGATCTCGATGGTGCTGCGCAACTGCGGGTCGACGGTGGGGTCTTGCGCGAGAGCCATCATGTCCCGGAACATCTGGGTGATGTCGTCCATGGATTGCGGCTCGCGGCTGCGGATCTCGGACATCCGCGGGTCGGCGTCGGCGCGGGTGGGGTATTGGGATCCGTCGTAGCTTCCGTCGATGCGGGCTTTGGCGTAGGTGACCAGCTCTGGGTCGTAATCGGCGTCGACGGGGTGGAAGCAGATGTCGCGCGGGGAGTCGTCTTCAAGCTTTGAGATGGCAGTGTCTTCAAAGTGATCCGCGTCAAGGGTGGGGACGCGGTGGCGTTCGTTGTAGTAGCGCGCCCAGAAGTCGTTGCCGTTGCGGGCGTCGCCTTCTGCGGCGTCGCGTAGGGCCACTCGGCCGAAGTCATCGGTGAGTGCGGCCACTGTCGGGTTCGGGCCAACACCTAAGTCCCGCTGCCACCGCGGTGAGGCGTAGCGCACCATGGCGCGTTCGCCGTGGCCGTTCTCCGCAGCGGTGCGGAAGAAGATGAACAACGCTCCAGCGACGCCTTCGGTGTCGTCGATGAACGGCTCCGTGGCGCTGACGAGCGCGAACGCTTCGTCAGCGAGGCCGCCTTGAAGCAGGAATGTCGCGATTTGGATGACCGCCTCGTTCAGGTGCGGGTCAGCGACGGCGAGCTGGAGGGCGATCTGCGCGCGCCGGACAGACTTCTCGTAGTCGATGTGGGAGGCCAGCGGGCTCAGCGATTCGGCGATCATCGCTGCCGGCTGGTTTGTGCTGACGTGCCCAGAGTCCACCATGATGTCGACGATCTCGTCGCATTTGTCCAGCATGTCTTGCTCAAGATAGGCCATGGCTGCAATGTCGTGGCGTCGCAGCCACTCAACGGCCCCCAGCTTATCGACATCCCCTGCACCCGGAATGTACCCGTCCAACAAGGGAATAACCCGGTCGCTTTCGTTGCGGTTCTGGTGGTGGGCGATTCTCAGGTTGAGGATGTCGTCCGGGTCGTCGAAGACTTCTTCAGCGAAAGCGAGTGCTTCCTCCGACTTCTTCACGGTTCCGTCCTCACGGCCGGGAATGCGCGCGATGATGAAGTCCAGAAAGATCCGGAACAGATTCGGCATGGGGGTGCCGTCTTCGTTGAGAGGTTGCGCAGGGTCCGTGGTTGCGGAGGAGGCGTAGTGGTGCGCGCGGAAGCGGTCCGGTTCGCGTTGGTGCATCGCGTACAGGTCTTTGAGCTCGTCTATTGAACCGACCGGATCGTGCGCTGCCCGTGCGTACATCGCATCGAGGCGGGTGCGGTAGGCCAGCTCCTCGCCCTCGGGTGTGCCATCTTGGGCCATCAGGGCGATGAGGGGATCAATCTCGGCGAGGTACTCGTCATGCGGCATGCCGGCCGCAGATTTCTCGCTGAGGTCTAGGGCTTTGTAGTTGAGCTCGTAGAGGTCCATGCGGACAATGCTAAACGTTTCCTGAGAACGCGGCAGGCGGCTCAGGCGGCTACGGCAGGCGGAAACGGCCGTCGGCATCCTGCACGGCCAACCCGTCCTCCAGCAGCGAGTACAGCGCGCGGGAGCGCTGCGGCGCGTCTGGCCAGACCACGTCGAACACGCCCTGCTCGACGGGCGTATTGGCCTCGCGCAGGACCTTCATGATTTTCCCGCGTACCTGCCGGTCCGTGCCGACGAACTTCTGCACTTTCTTGCCCGCCAGTTCCTCCTCGGTGGGGGCGGGGGAGCCGGCGGCGACCCAAGCGCAGTCGCTGATCAGTGGGCAGGACTCGCACGCGGGGTTCGTCGCAGTGCAGACCAGGGCGCCGAGCTCCATGAGACCCGCGGAGAACACATCCGCGTCCGTGTCCGGCAGCAACTCCCCGACCCATTCCAACTCGGCCTTCTGCGGTTTCGCCACCGGCCGCCCCAGCACGGCGCGAGCGTAAACTCGGCGCACATTCGTGTCCACCACGGGCACGGCCTGCCCGAACGCGAAGCACGCCACGGCCCGCGCGGTGTAGTCGCCGATCCCCGGTAGCGCCAGCAGCTTATCGACGGCGCTGGGCACCTGCCCGTTGTGAACGTCGACAAGCGAGGCGGCGCATTCCTGGAGCCGCAACGCGCGACGCGGATACCCGAGCGTGCCCCACGCGCGCAGCACCTCAGAGGTGGGCGCGGCGGCGAGATCCGCGGGCGTGGGCCAGCGCCGCATCCACTCACGCCACTGCGGGGCGACGCGGGCGACGGGAGTCTGCTGGCTCATGACCTCGCTGAGCAGCACGCCCCACGGCGGCGTGCCCGGCTCGCGCCACGGCAGATCGCGGGCGTTCGCGCGGAACCACTCGGTCACTTTCGCGGGATCAATCACAGTGCCATAATAGTGGCCATGGCATTCCGAAAAATACCGCGAGAGACCTGGCAGCACCTACTCGAAGGAAATGAACGTTTCGCCACTGAAACTTCTGAGCGTCCAAACAACAACAGCGCCCGCCTCCAAGAACTGCGCGCCGGCCAAGAACCGTACGCGGCAGTGCTGGCGTGTTCCGATTCGCGGGTGCCTGTCGAGATGCTTTTCGACGCCGGCCTCGGCGAACTCTTCGTCGTCCGCACCGCCGGAGGGTGCGTGGATGCCGCCGTGACCGGATCCCTGGAATTCGCGGTGAAGAATCTCGGGGTGTCCCTGATCGTCGTGCTCAGCCACGAAAGCTGCGGAGCGATCGGTGCTGCCGCCACCTCCTTCGAGGAAGGGGAGATGCCCACCGACCTCACCCGCGTGTTCGTGGAAAAGATCGCGCCGAGTGTCATCGAAGCCAAGAAGCTTGAGCACGCCGACCGCGCTGTCATCGAAGAGACCCATGCGACGGTCACCGCCGAGCACTTGCGGCACCGCATCCCGGACGTGGAGGATCGCATTGCTGACGGCTCGTTGGGCATTGTCGCCGCGCGATACCGGCTTGAGGATGGCCGCGTCACACCCGTCGGAGAGCACTTCGGCCGATAAGATCTACAGGCGTGAGCCACCAACCGCCCCGACGAGACAGTTACACCCCGCGCCAGCCGCGGCGCCCGGAGCGCGGTGACGCGCGTGACTCTGCACGAGGCACGGACACTCGCCCCGTGCGGTCCCCGCAGCGCCTCCCGCAGGAGGTCTACGTCCGCCGCAGGGTCGCTGCGCTGGTCATCCTCCTCGCTGTGGCTGCCCTGGTGGTGTGGGGTTTAACGGCGTTCGCACGCTCCGGTTCCGACGAGCCGGAACAGCCCACCACAACCGCGCCGGAGACAATGGTGACCACCCCGACCGAACCGGACCCGGGCGCATCCGCCACGGAGACGGAGGCAGAGACCAAGTCCAAGGACGAAGACTCTACGGAGCCGTCCGAAAGCGAATCCGACAAGCCCGACGAGGCTGCACTGGCTTCCAAGAAGACCTGCGAGCTCGAGGACCTGCAGCTGACCGTGAATGTGAACAAGACCGCCTTCGACAGCTCGGACCCGGAGGACCAGCCGGACATCACCGTCGAGGTGAAAAACCCCACCGGCGCCGACTGCGATATCGACGCCACCGAGGACAAGCTGCGCTTCGAGGTCTACGCCATCGGCCGCGAAGGCTTCCAGCCCGTCTGGGGCGACACCGACTGCTACGACCCGGTGATCAACGGTGAGCAGACCTTCCCCGCCGGCGAGTCCCGCCACTTCAGCGCAACCTGGTCGCGCCTGGGGTCCTCGCCGGGCCAGTGCTCGGCACGTGAGCCGGTCGCGCCGGGCGCCTACGTCGCTTCGGTCTCGCTCGGAGACCACGCTTCCGAGGGCGTCACCTTCAACATCAACTAGCTAAGTCGGCGCAGACCCTCCGCAATGTGGCGCGCCCACAGCGGCGAGACATGCTCCGCCACCGCGAGCTGCTCCGGTTCGGCTGCGCGGATGGCGTCCAGGTCGCCGAACTCTTCCACGATGTGGTCAATGAGGAGCTTCTGCACCCGCGGGATACGCGACAGCACGCGGTAGCCGCGCGGGGTGACCGATTCGACCAAATTCTCTTCCGTTGCGGGCAAGCCGAGCAGGCGCGCCAGTGCCGCCGAGGTGAGGAGGTCGGAGTCGGGGAGGTTCTCGAGGTCGCGCAAGGCGCCGTCGATAAGCTCGGCGTGCGGAACGCCGTCGGTGACGATGTAGTCGCACACGAGCATCTCAATGTCATCGTCGATCGTGCCGCGCAGTTCGCTGAGCTGGAGGCGCAGCTGGCGGGCGTCGGTGCCCAGCTCAATGATCTGGTCGTCGATGTCGCGGGCGGCGCGCTGCAGCAGCAGCTGGCGTTGCAGCAGGTGCAGGACGTCCTCGACAGCGGCGTAGCGGTTCATCTCGGCCACCGCGAGGCGCTGGTTCGCCTTATCCACGCGCGAACGGTACTGCTCCACTGTCGCAATCGCCTGCCGCGCACGCGTCATCATCACACCGGGCTCCTCGATGACGTGGCGTTTCCCGGCGGCGTAGACGGTGACAATATTCATCGACGCCGACACGGACACCACCGGCGTGCCCGTGTGCAGCGCAGTGCGTTCAGCCGCGCGGTGGCGCGTGCCGGTCTCGGATGTCGGGAACGTCGGCGACGGCACAAGCTGCACGTTCGCGCGCGTGATGCGGGTGCCGTCCTCGGACAGGAGGACCGCGCCGTCCATCTTGGACAATTCCCGCAGCAGCGTCGGAGAGAATGGCACGTTGAATTCGATCCCGCCGTCGCAGATGGGGGTGACGTTGGGGCCGTCGCCAAGCACGATGAGCGCGCCCGTGTGGCCGCGCTTAATGCGCTCAAGCCCGTCGCGTAGCTCAGTGCCCGGGGCGAGACGCAGGAGAGTTTCGCGCATGCTGGTCATAATCACTCGAGCATACGCTTACCGACGACACCAATCGCCTCCTTCAGCGACCCCACCTCCGCCACACGCATCCCGTGCTGGTTCTCCGCGCTCTTGGAGCCGCCGGGGACGATCGCGTTCTCGTAACCGAGACGAGACGCCTCTGCCAGGCGGCGGTCCAGGGAAGGCACGCGGCGCAGTTCGCCCGCCAGACCGACCTCACCGATGACGACGGTGCGCGGCGGCAGAGGCGTGTTGTGCAAACTCGACCAGGTGGCCAGCGCGACAGCGAGGTCAGTGGCCGTCTCCGTGATGCGCACGCCGCCGACCGTAGCGACGTAGGCGTCCTTGTCATTGGTGCGCTCCCCGCAGCGGGCCTGCAGGACCGCGAGCACCATGGGGACGCGGTTGTAGTCCAGGCCGGTGACCACGCGGCGCGGCGACTTATTCACCGGGTCTACGGTCAGTGCCTGCACCTCGGCGAGGATGGGGCGCACGCCGTCGATCGCCACCGTGACCGCAGAACCGTCGGGGGTCTGGCCGCGGTGGGAAAGGAACAGCCCCGACGGGTCGGGGACCTCGCGGATGCCGTCGGCGGTCTGCTCGAAGCAGCCAACCTCATCGGTCGCGCCGAAGCGGTTCTTCAGCCCACGCAGCATGCGCAGGCTCGTCTGGCGGTCACCCTCGAAGTTGAGGACCACGTCGACCAGGTGCTCCAGCACACGCGGGCCGGCGACGTTGCCGTCCTTGGTGACGTGGCCGACCAGCAGGATCGGCAGATTCGTCGACTTCGCCAGGCTTGTCAGCGCGGCTGTGACCGCGCGGGACTGAGCCACACCGCCAGCGACGCCTTCCACACCCGGCGCCTGCATCGTCTGCACCGAGTCCACGATGAGCAGATCGGGTTTGACCTGGTCGACATGGCCGAACAGGACATCCAGATTCGATTCCGCCGCCAGGAACAACCGGTCTTGCAAGGCTCCGGTGCGTTCAGCGCGGCCGCGGACCTGGGAAGCGGACTCCTCGGCGGTCACGTACAGCGCGGTGCGCGGTTCACCGTCGGCACCGTCGGCACCGGCGGAAGCCCATTTCGACGCCACCTCCAGCAACAGCGTCGACTTTCCCACGCCCGGCTCGCCGGAGAGCAGGACCACCGATCCGGGGACGATGCCGCGGCCGAGGACGCGGTCGAGCTCGCCGATGCCCGTCGATAAGCGATGCGCCGCAGTGGCGTTGACTTTGGTGATGGGTTGCGCCGCTGACGACGGCGTCAACACTCGCGGGCGCGCCGAACCTGCGCCGGAGGCCGCGGAAACAGGGGCGGCTGATTCGGCGAGGGTGCCCCACGCGCCGCATTCCGGGCAGCGGCCGAGCCACTTCGGGGAGGAATAGCCGCACTCAGAGCAGGTGTAGACGGTGCGCTTCTTGGCCAAAGGCTAGTTACTGTGCTTCTTTGGCACTACCGTGGCCGGACTCCTCCAGCTCCGGCTGGCGGACGGAGTCGCCGGACTCGAGTGTCGGCGCAGCCACGGTAGCGGTGATATCGATGGTGCCGGAGTCGAACGTGAACGTCACCGGGATGTTGCCGCCGTAGGCGAAGTCCTTGTTGTCCAGGGCGGTCTCGACGTACTCGACGCAGGCCGTGGTGTCGGTGGACTGCGGCATCTGCTCCAGGCCGTCGGCGGAATCACCGACGATGTTGCAGTTGTAGCCCATCGGCTCCGTCGAATCCATCTGCACAGACTGTCCGTCGACCTCGATGGACTGCAGCTTGTGCTCGTGCATCTGGTAGTCCTGGTTCGATGCCGTGAACTTCAGGGCCGCTTCGCCGTTCTCGTCGAGGAGGACCGTGACGTCCTGGACGGTGACGGAGCCGTCCTCAGTCTGGGCGCTGGCACCGTTGACGGCCGCAACCTGAGAAGAGGTCTGGGTGATCTGGCCTGCCGAGCACGCTGCGAGCAGCAGCGCGGAAACAGCTGCAACAGAAACTGCGCCGCCGCGGCGGGCGACAGACTTCAGGGACTTCACGTCGATGTCCTCCATTACGAACAATCACGAATTACGGGGAATTCTGGGCGTATCACCGGTTTACCTTAGTCTTTCCTGGCCCCTAATTCACAGTTTTGTGCTGCCCCGGCGATCTTCCCCACGCCAGAACAGGGGTCAACCGGGGGTAACCGGGTGTGGTGTACCCGCGGTGCAGGCCGGGTTTCCGGGGTGGCAGCGCGCCGTCGTCAAGCACACTGCGCAATCGCGGACCGGGTAGCGATGTTAGAATCGTGGAGTTATTGGTCAGTGTGCCCGAGCTGTCTGCAAGGAGATGCCAGTGGATTTCAAGGTCGGAGAAGTGGTGGTCTACCCACACCACGGTGCTGCGCGGATCGCGGACATCGAGCAGCGGGAGATGGGCGGGGAGACCCTCGACTTCCTCGTGCTGAACATCCTGCAGTCCGACTTGTCCGTGCGTGTCCCGGTGAAGAACGCGGAGCTGGTCGGTGTGCGCGAGGTGGTCAACGAGGATGGCCTGCGCAAAGTCTTCTCCGTGCTGCGCGAGACCGACGTTGAGGAAGCGGGCAACTGGTCCCGCCGCTACAAGGCGAACCAGGAGCGTCTGGCATCGGGCGACATCAACAAGGTCGCCGAGGTTGTGCGCGACCTGTGGCGCCGCGACCAGGGCCGTGGCCTGTCCGCTGGTGAGAAGCGCATGCTGGGCAAGGCCCGCCAGATCCTCGTCGGCGAGCTCGCGCTTGCGGAGCCGATCGATGAGGCGAAGGCCGACGACATGGAAAAGGAAATCCAGTCGATCATCGCCCGCCACGTCGAGCAGGGGCTTGTGGCTAAGCCGAGCGACGACATCGACCCGGACGATGATGTCGACCTCGACGACCTGAGCTTTGACGACCCGGATGAGGACGACTAAACGCCGCGTCGTCGCCCTTGTCGCCGCAGCCGGCCGCGGCACGCGCCTCGGCGCCGACATCCCGAAAGCGTACGTTCCACTGCGGGGGCGCACGCTGCTGGAACGCTCCGTCGCAGCGATGGAGACGTCCGAAATCGTCGACCACATTGGCGTCATCGTCAGCCCCGACATGGAACCGCTGGCGCGCCGTTTGCTGCACGGGCACGACGTCCAGTTCATCCACGGCGCCGGCGAGCGCGCAGACTCCGTGTGGGAGGGCATCAAAGCAGTTTCGCTTATCGACGAGCTTGCCACCTCCGCCGTCCTCATCCACGACGCCGCTCGCGCCCTGACACCGCCGGGCATGATCGCCCGCGTGGCCATGGAGGTCCTCGCTGGCGCGCCCGCAGTGATTCCCGTCCTCCCCGTCGCTGACACCATCAAACGTGTCGACGCCGCTGGCACCGTCGTGGACACCCCCGACCGCTCTAGCCTGCGCGCCGTGCAGACGCCGCAAGGGTTCGACCTGGAGACGCTACGCGCCGCGAACGAGGCTTACTTCGGTAAGGGCTCTGCTGCTTTTGTGCCGACGGACGACGCGAGCCTCATGGAGTGGTTCGGCGTCCCCGTGACCACCGTGCAGGGCGACCCGATGGCGTTCAAGATCACCACGCCGATCGACCTGGTCCTAGCCAAGCGCATCACGGACGAGGCAGAACCAACCGTCTTCACCGTCCCCGGCAGCTAACCGCCAGCTGTGGCTAGGATCGGAGCGCATGAGTACTTCGCGCCTGCGTGTCGGCACAGCTTTCGACGCCCACCAGATCCAGTCCGGTAAACCCTGCTGGATCGCCGGACTGAACTTCGAGGGGGTGGACGGGTGCGAAGGGCATTCCGACGGTGACGTCGTCTCGCACGCGATCGTGGACGCGGTGCTGTCGGCGACGGGGCTTGGGGACTTGGGCAGCTTCGTCGGCGTCGGACGCCCCGAGTACGCGGGCGTGACGGGGGTGCAGCTGCTCACCGATCTGCGTGAGCTTGTGGAGTCGACCGGTTACACCGTAGTCAACGTGTCCGCCCAGCTGATCGCGCAGACCCCGAAGATGGGGCCGATGCGCGAAGAGGCGGAGCGTACCCTGTCCGAGGCGCTCGGTGCGCCCGTCTCCGTCAGTGCGACCACGACCGACCACATGGGGTTCACCGGCTCGGGCGAAGGCCGGGCGGCTATTGCGACGGCGTTGGTGGAGCAGCCTTGAGGGGGCGACGGCGTCGATAAGCGGGCCTGAGAGCGCGCATCTGGCAGACTAGGTACGTGACTCAGCAGATTTTCGACACCGCCACCCGCACGCTCCGCGACTTCGATCCGCTCCGAGAGGGACACGTGTCCATCTACCTGTGCGGCGCAACCCCTCAGTCGTCGCCGCACATCGGGCACCTGCGCTCCGGCGTCGCGTTCGACATCGTGCGCCGCTGGTTCGCTGCGAACGGCAACGATGTGGCATTCGTGCGCAACGTCACTGACATCGACGACAAGATCCTCACCAAGGCAGCGGAACACGACCGCCCCTGGTGGGAGTGGGTGTCCACGTATGAGCGCGAATTCAGCCGCGCCTATGAGACGTTGGGCGTGCTCCCGCCGAGTGTTGAGCCGCGCGCAACGGGGCATGTCACGCAGATGGTCGACTACATGCAGCGGTTGATGGACAACGGCTACGCGTACGCGGCGGACGGTTCCGTCTACTTCGACGTTGCGGCGTGGGTCGCAGCCGGCGGCGACTACGGGTCGCTGTCCGGCAACCGCGTCGAGGACATGGAGCAGGGCGAGACAGACAACCGCGGCAAGCGAGGCGCGCACGACTTCGCGCTGTGGAAGGCGGCGAAGCCTGGTGAGCCGAGCTGGCCTACCCCGTGGGGTGACGGCCGCCCGGGCTGGCACCTGGAGTGCTCCGCGATGTCGACGTGGTACCTGGGCGAGTCCTTCGACATTCACGGCGGCGGCCTCGACCTGCAGTTCCCGCACCACGAGAATGAGCAGGCTCAGTCGCACGCCGCCGGCGACGGCTTCGCCCGCTACTGGATGCATAACCACTGGGTCACCATGGCCGGCGAGAAAATGTCGAAGTCGCTCGGCAACGTGCTGTCCATTGACCGCATGCTTGAGGCGGTGCGCCCTGTCGAGCTGCGCTACTACCTGGGTTCCGCGCATTACCGCAGCGTGCTCGAATATTCGCCGGAAGCGCTGCAAGAAGCGGCAGTTGCTTATCGACGCATCGAGGACCTCATCACCCGGGCCAGCGCCCTCGCCCCCGTTGAACCGGGCCAGTGGACTGACGCTTTTGCAGACGCGATGAACGAGGACTTCAGCGTCCCGCGCGCCTTGGCCGAGATTCACAACACGGTCCGCGCCGCGAACAAGGCGCTCGCCGCCGGCGACACCGACGAAGCGACGCGTCTCGCCGGAGCAGTCCGCGCTATGGCAGGCGTGCTGGGTGTTGATCCGGTTGAGTGGGCTGACCGTGCCGGCGCCGGCTCTGATTCCGCCGACACCGCCCGAGTGACTGAGGCGCTGGACGTGCTTGTGCGCGCCGAGCTGGACCGCCGCGCTGAGGCGCGCACCGCCAAGGACTGGGCAACTGCCGACGCTGTGCGCGACCGCCTCACCGAAGCCGGCATTGAGGTCACGGACACCGCCGACGGCGCACAATGGTCCCTGAAGGAGAACAACAATGGCTAAACCGTACGACCGGCCCGACAAGCAGAAGAAGAACAAGAAGGGCGCGACCAAGGGGTCCGGTGGTCAGCGCCGCCGCGGGCTGGCCGGCAAGGGCCCGACCCCGAAAGCGGAGGACCGCGTCTATCACGCTGCGCACAAGCGCAAGCTGGAGCGGCAGCGCCGCGACTCCGGACGACACGAGCGCGAGGAGGCCGACTTGGTCGTCGGCCGCAACCCCGTGGTGGAGTGCCTGCATGCGAAGGTGCCGTCGGAAGCTTTGCTCATCGCGCAGGGCACCGGCCACGACGACCGGCTGAGCGAGGCCGTCCAGATGGCCAACACCCGCGGCATCCCTGTCCACGAGGTACCCCGCCGCGACCTGGACAACATGACCGGCAACACCCTGCACCAGGGAATCGGTCTGAAGATCCAGCCGTACAAGTACGCTGACGTTTTCGATCTGATCGGGGGCGTGCGCGACCGTGGCGAGACCGGCATGTTCGTCGTCCTGGACAACATCACCGACCCCCGCAACCTGGGCGCCGTCATTCGTTCGGCGGCCGCGTTCGGTGGTCACGGCGTCATCATTCCGGAGCGTCGTTCTGCCCAGGTAACGGGCGTTGCGTGGCGAACCTCCGCCGGCACCGCGGCCCGCCTCCCCGTCGCCCGCGCCACCAACCTCACCCGCACCATCAAGGAGTTCAAGGACAACGGCTACATGGTCGTCGGGCTCGATGCCGGCGGCGAGCACACCCTGGACACGTTCGACGGCGCCACCGACCCGGTGGTCATCGTCGTTGGTTCTGAAGGCAAGGGAATCTCGCGGCTGGTTCGCGAGAACTGCGACGTCATCATGTCGATCCCCACCGCCGACTGGGTCGAGTCTCTGAACGCATCCGTTGCCGCGGGCGTGGTGCTCAGCGAGTTCGCCCGCCAGCGCCGCATGCAGTAGTTCGGGCTGGCGCTACAGCCCGAAGAAGTTCGCAACGATCTCCGCGCCGACCACCTTGTCAGTGCCGGGGCCGAGCTTGTCGCTCATCTGCTTCGGGTTGGGGACGAGGTGGCCCATGCCTTCGATGGTCCACAGCTCGACGGGTGCCGCACCGCTGGCAGCATCGACTGCGGGGGAGCCGGGGCCGAAACGGTCCACGCGCACGCCGCTGACGGGCTGCGCGGAAACCGGCTCGATGTCTTCGCCCAGCCCGTTGAGAGCGGCGAAGAAACGCGCCGAATCGAGCGCCGCACGAGCCTGACCGCGGTTCGCGTCACCGATCCCGGACATGCCGCCGTCGTAGGGGACGAGCGGGTCGGCGGTGCCTTGGAGGGACAGGACGGGGGTGGGGGACCAGGCGTCGTAAAACGGGCGCAGCTCGGGCAGAACGTTGTCCGCGGTCGGCCACGGCGAGCCGAAGCACGCGATGCCGCTGAGCACTCCTGGGCGCTCGAGCGCGAAACGCTGCACCATCTGGCCGCCGTTGGAAAAGCCGCAGCCAATCACCCGGTCGGTTTCGTAGTGGGAGATCAGGGTGGTGAGGAAGGTGGTGTCGTCGACAAGCTCGCGGCGCGCCTGCTCATGGAAGCCGACGCGATGGTCGTTGAAGTGCCGCCCCACGCCGTCGGGGTACAGCACCACGCAGCCGCGGCCGGCGAACTCGTCGAACGTGTTGCCCGTGAAGTTGCGCGCGACGCTGCCCGACTGCAGCGAACCGTGCAGAAACAAAACCACGGGCGCGCCGGGGCGCGGCGAGTCCGGCAGCACCTCCGTGTAGCGGCGCTCGGTTCCGTTGCTGGTAAGGGTACGGCGGTTCACAATCACCCTGTTCACCATAGACAGTACGGTAGTCGCATGATGCAGAAGAAGGGCACGCTCGCATCCATCGCTGCTGAGTTGGGGGTCTCGCGGACGACGGTGTCGAACGCGTACAACCGGCCCGACCAGTTGTCAGATGTGCTGCGGGAGCGCATTTTCGCTGCGGCGGCTGCGCGCGGGTACACCGGTCCGGACCCGATGGCGCGGTCGTTGCGCACGCGCCGCGTCGGGGCGATCGGGGTGATTCTCACCGAGCACATGTCGTTCGCGTTCGAGGATCTGGCGTCGATCGACTTTCTCGCGGGGCTCGGTGAGAGTTCGATGGGCACGCACAACGCGCTCACGCTCATCCCGCTTGGTCCGGATGGAGGCGAGTCACCGCTGGTCGCCAGTGCGCTTGTCGACGGCTTCGTCGTCTACTCCGTTCCGTCTGCCGAACCCCACCTGGATGCCGTGCGTGCACGCGGCGTGCCGGTGGTGGTGTGTGACCAGCCGTACGACACTAGCGACGCGTTCGTCGGCATCGACGACCGGGCCGCGATCCGTGCGACCGCCGAAGCGCTTGTGGGGGCCGGGCACCAGCGGATCGGCATTGCCGCGAAACGCCTGTTCTCGGACGAGTCACGCGAAGGCGCCGTCACCGCGGCGGACGTCGCGGAGGCGGACATGCACGTGCAGCGTGAGCGCATCCTCGGTGCGCTCGATGTGTTCGCAGGCGCAGAGATTTCCGGGGCGCCGATCGTGACCAGGCATTTCAATGACCATGCGACTACAGTCGATGCCGCTCGCGAGCTTTTCGACGCATCCCCCGACCTCACCGCGATCCTCTGCACCACCGACTCCATGGCGCTGGGCGTGCTGGATTATTGCGCTACCCAAGGATGGGACGTGCCCGGGGATGTCTCTGTCACGGGGTTTGACGGAGTCGCGCCGGCGCTCACGCGCGGCCTCACCACCGTCATTCAGCCGAACAAGCGCAAAGGGGCGACGGTGGGCAAAGTGCTGGCCAAGCTTATCGACGCCCACCTCGACGACACCGCCACTCCATCCGGGGCGCTCAGTGCGAGCCCGGACGCGGACATCCCGCGCGTCATCCTGCCGACCCGGTTCAGCCCAGGGCGGACCGTCGCGCCGCCGCGAGAGTGACCAGGTAGTCGGCCATCTCGGCGACACCGCCGAGCCGGAACTGCGCCGCGGTATCTACTGTGGCGCTATCGACAGTTGCAGCATCGGCAGCGGTACCTCTGGCTGCACTGCGGACGATCTTGATCCCCACATCGCCGGCCGCGGGGTCGAGAACGGTCAGGGCGGTTTCGTCAGTCACGTCGTCACCGGCGAACAGGGTCGCGGTGTGTTTTTGTTTCTCGGCGCCGAGCCAGGTGCCCTTTGTCGTGTCGACGACGGAGAACTCGACGACATTGTGCCCGGGCGAGCCGGCGTTGCCGTGGAGGGTGTCGGGGGAGAGGGCGAGGGCTGCGTCGATAAGCGATTGGGCGCGCGCGGGATCGGATTCCGCGAGCTTCGCGACGTGTAGAACGCGCTGGTACGGCTTATTTTCCACGAACGCTGGGGCGCTGCCGGCGACGATCTCGCTCAGCTGTGCACTGACGCGGTCAAGGTACGCGCGTTGCGCCCCATCGAGCTGCGGCCCACCCTCCGTCGGCTCCGCACCGTGTGAGCCGACGAGAATCACCGGCGCGTCAAGCGGACACACGATCCGCAGCCCATCGAGGTGGCGCCCGGATAGCACTGCGACCGTCGTATCGCGCATGAGCGACAAATCCTCCAGCGCGGCGATCGCGTCCGGGTTGGGCGTGACGGCGTAGGCATCGGTGTGCAGCTCGCAGATCGTGCCGTCGAAATCAACGCAGACCAGCAGCTTCTTGGTGCGCGCAAGAGAGTCGAGTGCGGGGCGTGGGTCGAACGCGTCCGTCATTGTGCGACCAGCCTTATCGTCGGGGGATTGAGGTCGATCCCGTCACCGCGGCGGGCGGTCAGGGTGATTTCATCCTCACCGTACCGCCGCAGGTCGAACTCCGCGTCGGGGACGAGGATCTCAGAAAGCTGGGTGTGCAGGCGGCGGGATCCGCCGGCGCAGTCGCTGTCGAGCTTGCCGGTGGTGACGCCGCGCAGCTGCACGTCGCTATCGCTTATCGACGCCCCCGCCTGCAGCGGCGCGCACCCCGTCCGAGCCGTGAGCGACTCGCGGCCGAACACGATGACCGCGCGGCCGGCGGCGTCGAGCGGCACGTCGCCCGGGAAGTCGGGGTCGGTGTAGACGGCGACGATCTCCCAGGTCGTGCCCGCCAGCGGGTGGGTCGGTGCGGAACAGCCGGCGAGCGCGGCGGCGGCAGCGACGGCGATGGCAGCAGCTCCGCGCTTCATGCGCGGGCCAACTCGTCGAGGAAAGACTCCGCCCATGCAGCGACATCGTGAGTAGTCACGTGCTCATTCATCGCACGCATCGCGTCGCGCGCTTCGGTCGAACCTTGCTTATCGACGGCCTCCACAATCGCCCCCTTCACCGACTCAATATCGAACGGATTGCACAGGTGAGCCTGGTCCAGCTCGACGGCCGCTCCGGCGAACTCCGAGAGCACGAGCGCCCCGGAACCGTCCGGGTGGCAGGCGACGTACTCTTTCGCGACGAGGTTCATCCCGTCCTTGAACGGTGTCACCAGCATGATGTCGGCGGCGGAGTAGTAGCTGCGCAGCTGAGACTTCGGAACCGAGTGGTGCTCGTAGTGGACGACCGGGCGGCCGAGCTTGCCGTAGCGGCCGTTAATGCGGCCGACTGCTTCCTCAACACCTGCGCGGGTGGTCTTGTAGCTGGCGATGCGCTCGCGCGAGGGGGTAGCCACCTGAATCATCGCGACGGAATCGAGCCGGCCCTCCTGCAACAACTCTTCGATCGCGGTGAGACGCTGGAGGATGCCTTTGGTGTAATCGAGCCGGTCGACGCCGAGCATGAGCGTGCGCGGGTTCGCCAGGGAGCCGCGGACCTGCGAGATATCCTTCTCATCCGCCGGGCTGAAACCACCGTCACCGGTCTCGATCGAGATGGGAAACGTGCCGGTGCGCGGCGTTGTGGCGTGCGGGTCCTGGGCAGCGAGGTCCGTGAAGTTCATCTCGTCGCGCTTGCGTTGGAACCCGATGAGGTCTGCACCCTCCAGGCCGCGGAGCACGTCGCGGCGCCACGGCAGCTGGCGGAACAAGTCTGGGTTGGGGAAGGGGATGTGCAGAAAGAATCCGATTGTCAGGTCTGGGCGCAGCTCTTTAAGCATGCCGGGAACCAGCTGCAGCTGGTAGTCCTGCACCCACACCGTCGCGCCTTTGCCGGCAGTGCTTGCTGCTGCTTGCGCGAACTTCTCGTTCACAGCTTTGTAGCGCTGCCACCACGAACGGTCGTAGGTCGGCTTCACGATGAGGTCGTGGTACAGCGGCCACAACGTCGAGTTGGAAAAGCCCTCGTAGAACTCCTCGAAATCATCCTGGTCCAACTCGACCGGGTGGAGGGTGATGCCGTCATTTTCAAACGGCTCGAAGCTGGCGTCAGGTTCGCCCGGCCATCCGACCCAGCAGCCGCTGTTGCGCTTGAGCACCGGGGCGAGCGCCGCAACGAGCCCGCCTGGCGACGCCACCCACTGGCCGTCCACCCGGTCGACCGGGAGGCGGTTTGCCACCACCACAAACTGGTTGTCGCCGCTCATGAGACTGCCAGTCCCTTAACTGTCGCTGCCGGAAGAGTTTGCGGTTTTCTTCGCCGCCTTCTTAGTGGTCTTCTTCGCAGACTTTTTCGCGGCCTTCTTTGTCGTCTTCTTGGCAGTCTTGGTGGCCTTCTTGGCCGTCTTCGTCGCCTTCTTGGTGGACTTCTTCGAGGCCTTCTTGGTGGACTTCTTTGCCGCCTTCTTGGCGGTTTTCTTCGCAGACTTCTTCGTCGCCTTCTTGGCTGCGGTGCCGTCACCGTCGTCACTGTCGTCCGCGGATGCAGAACCGGACTGCTCCAGTTCTGCCTCGTAATCCTCAGCGAACTGCTTGTACACCAAGCCCTCGGGTTCGATGCCGAGCATGCACATCAGGGTCACGCCGTCAACAAGATTCTCCGAGTAGGTGGCCACAACCTTGCGAGCCCCAGAAGCAGTTTGCTCCTCAACCGTGTGGACGGCGTCCGGGTTCGGGCGGCTATCGGTGATCTTGGGTGGCACGTGAAAACCTCCTGGTTTCTGGCCGGGCAACTGCGGCGGGTAGAGACCTGTCTATTCTACGCTATCCCGTTAGGCGCTGGGACCTGCGCCGGGGCGTTGGATCCAAGGTGGTTAGTGTCTAATCAGTCGGCCGGACGTCAGGCTGCGCTTTGGGCTCCGTCTTGGGCGCCGTCTTGGGTTCAGACTTAGATTTGAACTGAACTCCGGTATGCGTCTTGGTTTGCCCCTTTGAAGCGTCCTGGTTTTCGTTCCGCTTATTGAACGCCCAACGGGTGGGCGTGTGATTGTTGATAGTAGGCGTCTTCCATCTCTTGTGGGGTGATGTATCCCAATGACTCGTGCAGGCGGTGGTTGTTCCACCAGTACACCCAGCGAAGGGTCGCGATCTCGACTTCCCCAACCGACGCCCACGGCCGGTGGGGATAGATCAGCTCGGTCTTGTAGAGACCGTTGACCGTTTCCGCCAACGCGTTGTCGTAGGAATCGCCAACGGTGCCGACAGACGGATCGATACCCGCCTGGGCGAGCGCTTCACCGTAACGGATCGACACGTACTGCGAGCCGCGATCGCTGTGGTGGACAAGTCCTTCAGCACGAAGATCACCTGCGTGATAAAGAGCATGCTCAAAAGCCTCCAAAGGCAGCTCATCGGTGCGCATGCTCGCCCTGGTGGCAACCCCGACAATCTTGCGGGAGTACGCATCGGTGATGAACGCGGTGTACGCAAACCCGGACAGGGTACGCACGTAGGTGATGTCAGCGACCCACAGCCGGTGCGGCGCTGACGCGGTGAAGTCACGATTGACCAGATCAGGACGACAATCCGGGACATCAGTCCGAAGCGTTGTGATCGGAGTGCGGCCCCTTCTGCGGCCTTGGATGCCGGCGAGTTTCATCAACCGGGCGGTCTGATCACGACCGATGTCCCAGCCGGCGCGCTGCATGGCCTTCCACATCTTGCGTACCCCGTAGACGCTGAAGTTGTCCTCGAAGACTTTCACCAATTCGGGGATAAGCAGCGCGTCTGACAAGCTCCTGGCTGACGGGGCTCGTGTTTTCGCTGCTCGGTAGCCGCGAGAGGTGATAAACCCACACTCTGTCTGCCTTAACGTGCGACAGATGGCCTCGACCCCGAAGCGATCGCGATACGTGTCGATGTATTCGATCATCTTCTGGTGGGACGGTCGAGTTCCGCTGCGAAAAAAGCTGACGCGGTCTTTAAGATCTCGTTTGCCCTGCGCAGCTCTTTGTTCTCTTGCCGCAGACGCTTCAGTTCGTCGTCGACCGACTCGCCAGTGCTCCGCTGAACGTCGGGGGACGCTTTGACAGGTTTCAACCAGTTGTTGAGCGTGTGCGCCGAGACGCCGAGCTTCTCGCCGATCTCCTCCGCCGCCGCCCACTTCGAACACCCCTCAAGCTCAACGAGCTCCTCGGCTAACCGCACCGCCTTGTCCTTGAACTCGTCACTGAACTTCCTAGGCATGATCCAATCCTCCTCTAGAAACGATCGGAACTAAACCCAGGCACTTCACTTCGACTGATTCTTTGATTGGGTCTTGGCCTGAATCTTGGCTTGGTTCTTGGCTTGGTTCTTGGCTTGGTTCTTGGCCAGGTTGCGGGCGGCCTGCTCGCTGAGTCGTCGAGAAGCGGCTTGCTCGGCGCGACGAATCTGCTGGAACGTCACGCGCCCAGCGGCGCGGAAGGCGCGGTACGGGTTGAACAGCTGCGGGCGGCGGAGGCGGCGGGCGAACCACTCGCCGAGGACCACGCCACCGGCCAGCGCCAGACACGTGCCGATGGCCAAGAAGAGGTTATTCAAACCAAGAACGGTTTGTTCGTTGAGCAGTGCGTACATGCTGCGGTAGACACCTGAACCCGGCAGGAACGGGGTCACGCCGGCGACTGCGGTGATCAGGGGGGCGATCAGGAAGCGGCGGGCGAGCAAACCACCGGCTAAGCCGACCATGACCGCACAAATCGCGGTGGCGAACAACCGGCCGGAGCCGAAGGGAATGAGCACGGCGTAGTACGCGAAGCCACCGATGAAAGCGGTCACAGCGGTGACCACGATGGCGCGTCGTTCGGCGTAAACAGCAAGCGCGAAACCGGCGGCGGCGGCTGTGCCACCGAAGATGCGCACGGCGGCGGAACTGTACGTCGGAGTTGGCGGTTGCGTCTCGATCGGCGGCAAACCGGCACCGAATAGGTCCGCGACTTGAATGCCTATGGCTACGCCCGCGACGATCGCGCCGGTGTTGAGAAGCGCTGCGAAGAAACGCCCCGACGCTGTCACTGGTGATCCCGTGACACCGTCTTGAAGTGATTGCACCAGTGTCAAACCGGCGAGCAAGACCACGATGCCTGTTGCGATGACCTGGCTGGGCACAATGGTTGTGCCAGCCCGGGCGGCCAGGGTGTAGAACAAGGCGGCGGGCACCGTGGCTACGAAACCGCCGAGGACGCAATGATAGAAGTACGGCAGCTCTTTCTTCCCCAGCCACGCGTTGATCGAGGTGATCAGGGCGGCGGTGAACGCACCCAGCACCGACATGAACCAGTCGCCGCCGAGCAAGATCGAGATGGCCGCGCCCATAATCGACCATCCGGCGATGGAGACCCACAGCGGGTAGGGCGGTTTGGCGTTGTACAGGTCGTCGAGAATCTTCTCCGCCATCTCCGGCGGCGTCGCACCGGCGCGGATCGAGCGGATCAGACGGTCGACTTCCTGGAGTTTGGAGTAGTTCTCCGACATGTCGGACACGACGCGGAACACGCCCACCGGCTGCTTGCGGGCGGTGCCGATCAGCGAGTTGACGGTAATGGTGTTCAGCGTGATGTCCACGTGGCAGTAGTGCAGGCCGTACGACGATGTGACGGCGTGGATCTGCGCTTTCGCGTCCGAACTGGTTGTGCCGTTGGCGATGAGAATCTCGCCGACGCGCGCGCCGATGGTCATCACCGCGGCGACCTGTGCCGGGTCGGTCAGGTCGACGGGCGCGAGCACCGACGGCGGGGGCGACGTGCGGGCTTGGTCAATGGTCGCCACAGGGCCGGAAGAGCGCAACGCCTCCCGCAAGTTCTTCAACACCGATGTCACACCGACACACTAACTGCCGCGGCAGGTTTCCGTGTGAAAGAACCCGTCTTTTGTCCCCCGGGGTCAGCCCCTTGTATGATTTCGGGTCAGCGCCTGCCGTTTTTGTGCGGGTGCGGTTGCTGGAGTGGCGCAATCGGTAGCGCAACGGTCTTGTAAACCGTAGGTTGCGAGTTCAAGTCTCGTCTCCAGCTCGCTTCTTGCTTATCGACGCCTACGCCGCCGTCGCCCCCACCGTCTCCGCGCCAGCGCGGGGCGGGCCGAACAGTGAACGCATCGCGCCGTACGGGTGTCGGTTATTGGGGCGTTCGTAACCCCTGGGGGAGACCCATACTGGGGTGCCGCCGCGCATTTCGATGCGGCCGCGGGTGGCGCGCTGCGGGTCATCGTCGTTGACGCGGTTGTGGTAGCGGCACAACGGTGCGAGGTTGCCGATGTTGGTTTCCCCGCCGTCTTTCCACGGCGTGATGTGGTGGATTTCGCAGTGGTCGGCGGCGTGCCGGCAGTCGGGGCTGGTGCAGACGGGCTGCGTCGCGGCGGCGAGGTCGCGCTGTTTCTGGTTGGCGAAGCGCTCGTCGCGGTAGAGGTTCACTGCGCCTTCCGTGGGGTGAAATAGGGCGGCCTCGAGACCGCACTCAGGTTTCGCGTGGTAGCGGGCAAGGTACTCGGCGCCGGTGATGGTGGTGCCGTTGGTCAGTCCGAGGGTGACGTCGTCGCCGTGGCCGCTGAGGATCTTCGTCCATTCGGGCAGCGGGATGAGCAACAGTGGTCTGGGCACGGCGTACGGGACTCCGCCGCCGTTGCGTATCAGGTCGAGGAAGCGTTCGAGCAGTTGCCCGGCGACGGGCCGTGTGGCGTCGAGGGCCTTGTTCATCAACGCTGCTTCGAGGTCGGCGATGTCGTGCTCGTCTGCGGTGATGATCATGGTGCGCCGCCCGTGGCGCGAGCCGGAGATGGTGATCCGCTTCTGCGGCGGCGTGTCGGCCCCGGGGAGGAGCTTCTTTACCAGCGCGTTGAGTGCCCGGTAGTCGCCCGCGGATTCGAGCAGCCGCACGCGCAGCTTGTTGCGTGCTTTGGGGCATTTGATCTTCGCGATCTGGCGCTCAATGAGCGCAAGCTTATCGACGCTCAACCCCCGCCTCCTCGCCACTTCCCCCGCCGTTCTCTGCTTAGCGGGGGAGGTGGTGGGACCGTAGTACGCCTCGTGGACGCGTTTCCAGTTGCGGATGGTTGCTTCGGAGAATCCTGCGCTGAGAAGCTTCTGGCGGTCGAAGTCTTTCAAGTGGTCAAGAGCGTTGGTGGTTAGTGCTGAGATGAGGTTGTCGAGTCCCATGGAGCACACGCTAGACCCCTCAAAACTCCAGGTAAAGGGGCTAAAAAAGCGCGAAAAATCTTCACCTCCGAGGGAACCGGCACTTCCACGGGCGCTGTTGAAGCGACAATGCGCTGCTCGGCGAGCGTGCGTGACGCGGGCACTAAGAGCGAAAGGGGACGGGCGGGGGCAGAGCTGCGAAAACAAAATTGTGGATAACTTTGTTCTATCCACAGGCCCCAGGGTCACTTTTGGCCGCGAGGGAACCGGTTTCGCTGGTGACATGCCCCGGATTGAACACGGACTGAATGCGGATTAGGCGTACAGTGGACGTACAGCAAACGTTCAGCAAGACGTTGTTTACTTGCTCTGGAAACGCGCGTGCTTGTCGCGCGAACGGAAAGAGAGGAACCACCCATGGCTGATACGCCTACCCCGCAGAACGTCAAGGTGCTCGTTGTCGACGACGAGCCGAACATCGTCGAGTTGCTCACCGTTTCCCTGAAGTTCCAGGGTTTTGAGGTCGAGTCGGCCGAGTCTGGCCAGCAGGCTCTCGAGATGGCGCGGGAGCTCAAGCCGGACGCTTACATCCTCGACGTGATGATGCCGGGCATGGATGGTTTCGAGCTGTTGGGCAAGCTGCGTGCGGAGGGCCTCGACGCGCCCGTGCTGTTCCTCACGGCGAAGGACGCTGTCGAGGACCGCATCCACGGCCTGACCATCGGTGCGGATGACTATGTGACCAAGCCGTTCTCGCTGGAAGAAGTCATCACTCGCCTGCGCGTGATTCTGCGCCGCGGCAACGTGACCGAGACCGAGACCGGGGACTCCACGATCCGTTACGCCGACTTGACGCTGAACGACGACACCCACGAAGTCACCAAGGCCGGCGAGATCGTCGAGCTGTCCCCCACGGAGTTCAACCTGCTGCGCTACCTCATGCTCAACGCGGAAGTGGTGCTGTCGAAGGCGAAGATCCTGGACAACGTGTGGCACTACGACTTCGGCGGCGACGGCAACGTGGTGGAGTCCTACATTTCCTACCTGCGCCGCAAGGTTGATCAGGGCGAGCCGCAGCTGATCAACACGGTCCGTGGTGTGGGTTACGTGCTTCGCACGCCGCGCCAGCAGAGCTAGCCGGCCGGGGTTAGCGGAAGGTCTCACAGGGTTAGTCGTTGGAGCGAAGCACCACTTTCACCCGGATCGCGACGGGCCGGGTCTCTCACCTGCGCCTGCGTACCCGCCTGCTGATCATTCTCATGGTGATCTCGGGTCTGGGTCTCGCTGGCATGTCAGTCGCAGTGTGGGGGTTGACCCGCAACCAGATCTACGAGCGTGTCGACACTGACCTGTACCGCGGCCTCGACAGCTGGGGCCTAAGCCGCGGAATGGGCCCGGATGTGACCACCGCATCCAATCTGCCGACGGAGTTCATGCTGATCTATTTCAGCCCCGCCGGAGGGTACAGGATGATGAACACTTCCGACCGCATCCCTGACCTGCCCAATGTCGAGCGCGACCGGATGCCGCACACCGTGCGCGCTCTTCCTGTCGACCCGTCGGGCCCGCAGGAACCCAACCCGCCCATGTTCCGCATCATCGCGATCGAGGCGCCTGACGGGACGATCACCGCGGTAGCCAAACGCCTTGATGGGGAGAGGAGGATGTTGGAGGGGTTGGCGGTGATTTTGGCGTCGATAAGCGTCATTGTGCTGGCGATGATGGGTGCCGCAGGAACGATTTACGTGCGCCGCGCGCTGCTGCCGCTCAAAGAGCTGGAGAATACCGCGATCGCGATTGGCGACGGCGACATCAACCGCCGCGCACCCGCCTGGCCGCGCGACACTGAATACGGCCGGCTGAGCTTCGCAATGAACACCATGGTCAGCCAACTGCAGGAGACCCTCGACGAGTCGCGGCAGAAAGAGGAACAGATGCGCCGCTTCGTTGGCGACGCCTCCCACGAGCTGCGCACCCCACTGACCAGCGTGCGCGGTTACACCGAGCTGTACCGCGCCGGGGCGACCGATGACGCCGACATGGTCCTGTCCAAGATCGACGAAGAGTCCGGCCGCATGAAGCTGCTCGTCGAGGATTTGCTCGCGCTCACACGCGCGGAGGGGGCGCGGCTGAACATGCGCGACGTGGACATGCTCGAACTCGTCTGCTCCGTCGCGGACTCTGCGCGCGCGGCGTTCAGCGGCCGCAACCTGGCCGTGACGCACGAATCCAGCGACATTCCGCTCGTCTCAGGCGACCCAGACCGCTTGCACCAAGTGGTGCTCAACTTGATCAGCAACGCGTTCAAGCACGCGGGCGACGATGCCAACGTCACCGTGACGGTGCGCGACTACCTCGACCGTGTGTACGTCGACGTCGCTGACGATGGCATCGGCATGAGCAAAGAGGACGCCGCGCACATCTTCGAGCGCTTCTACCGCGCCGACACTTCCCGCAACCGCTCCAAGAGCGGCGGCGGGTCAGGGCTGGGGCTGGCGATCACCAAATCGATCGTTGAGCAGCACGGCGGCGCGATCAGTGTGGCTTCGGAGCAGGGCGTGGGCACGAAGTTCACGATCAGCCTGCCAAAGGCGGGCGCGCACACCGACGCCTAGACGGGTTTAGACGCGGCGGCCGTCCTCGCCTGTGCCCAGGTGCTCGCGGAGTTTCGCAGCGGCGTCGTCCATCTTCGCGTCGTCGGTCTCGTCGGCGCGCATGATGTTCTGCAGGCTGTAGCCGGACATGTCGTTGGCGGGGAAGACGTGAATGTGGGCGTGCGGGACCTCGAAACCGGCGATGAGGTAGCCGGCGCGTTCGGACCCGAACGCGTTGATCACGGCTTGGCCGACTTCCTGGGCGATATCGTTGGCGTGCGCCCACGTATCGCGGTCGAGGTCGGTCCACTTGTCCACTTCTTTCACCGGGACGATCAGCGTGTGGCCGTACGCGACCGGCTCGATGGTGAGGAAGGCGGCGACGTGGTCGTCGCGGTAGACAAAGCGGCCGGGCAGTTCTCCGTCGATGATCTTGGTAAATACTGTGCTCATACCCGCCCAGGGTAGCGATAGAATTGGGCGCATGCGCATCCTTGTTATCGGCTCGGGCGGCCGCGAACACGCCCTTGTACATGCCCTGTCCGGCCACGAGGTTCATGTGGCGCCCGGCAACCCCGGCATGCAGGCGGAGAGGCATGAGGTGCTTGTCGACGATCGCGCTGCCGTCGTCACGCTTGCCCGCGATATCGATGCTGACCTGGTGGTCATTGGCCCTGAGCAACCGCTCGTTGCCGGTGTCGCGGACGCGCTGCGGGAGGCTGGCATTCCTGTGTTCGGACCGTCGCAGGAGGCAGCGCGGCTGGAGGGGTCGAAGGTCTTCGCCAAGGAGGTCATGGCGACTGCGGGCGTGCGTACGGCGCGGTCGAAGCGCGTGACCGATCCGGACCAGGTGAAGGTCGAGCTGAAGAACTTCGGCCCCAACTTCGTGGTGAAGGATGACGGGCTCGCCGGCGGCAAGGGCGTCGTGGTCACTGATGATGTCCGCGAGGCTGTCGCGCACGCTAAGGCCGTTATCGCCGACGGTAACCCAGTGCTGCTGGAGACGTTCCTGTCTGGGCCGGAGGTGTCGCTGTTTTGCCTTGTCGACGGCGAGACTGTCGTCCCCTTGCTGCCCGCTCAGGACAACAAGCGTGCCTACGACAACGACGAAGGCCCCAACACTGGCGGCATGGGCGCGTACGCTCCGCTGCCGTGGCTACCGGAGGACGGTGTGCAGCGCATCGTCACTGAGGTCGTCGAGCCGGTCGCGCGCGAGATGGTGCGCCGCGGCACCCCGTACTCGGGACTGCTGTACGCCGGGTTGGCGTGGGGTGCCGATGGCCCGTCGGTGGTGGAGTTCAACGCGCGCTTCGGTGACCCGGAGACCCAGGCCGTGCTCGCCCTGCTGGACACCCCGCTCGCGGATGTCCTGTACGCCACCGCCACCGGCGCCCTCGCCGACCTTCCGCCGCTGAAGTGGAAGGACGGCTACGCCGCGACCGTCGTGCTGGCCGCGGAGGGCTACCCGGAGTCGCCGCGCAAGGGCGACCCGATCACCACATCCGACCCCACGCTTCTCGACGATCCTTCCCGCGTCCTCCACGCCGGCGTCGCCGCACCCGCTACCTCTACCGACGATGCTGCGGCGCGATACGTCTCTGCGGGCGGTCGCGTGCTCAACGTCGTCGGCACCGGCGCCACTCTTGCCGACGCTACCGCAGACGCCTACCGCACCATCGAGCAGATCGAGCTGCCCGGCTCCTTCTACCGGAAGGACATTGCCTGCAAGGCAGTCGACGGCGAGATCTCGGTCTAGCTCTCCGCTTCGCCTGCTTTTGGCCGGTGGGGCGGCGGACCGGGTCTAAACTGGCAGGCGTGACTACCCCGAATAGCAAGCCAAAGAACGCCAACGTCCTGTCCAACCGATACGCTTCGCCGGAGATGGCGCAGCTGTGGAGCGCCGAGCACAAGATCGTCCTCGAGCGTCAGCTGTGGATCGCAGTCATGCGTGCCCAGCGCGACCTGGGCATCGATGTGCCGGAGGATGCCATCGCGGCGTACGAGGCTGTGGTGGACCGTGTCGATCTGGACTCCATTGCGGAGCGGGAGCGCGTGACGCGCCATGACGTCAAGGCACGCATCGAGGAGTTCAACGCTCTCGCTGGCCACGAGCACATCCACAAGGGCATGACCAGCCGTGACTTGACGGAAAACGTTGAGCAGCTGCAGATCTACCGCTCGTTGGAGCTGGTGCGCGGCCGTGCGATCGCGGTGCTCAACGCGATCGGCAACCGGGCGGCGGAGTACCGCTCGCTTGTCATGGCGGGCCGGTCTCACAACGTCGCGGCGCAGGCAACGACGTTGGGCAAGCGTTTCGCCTCAGCTGCCGACGAGATCCTCGTCGCCCTAGACCGCATCGAGGACCTGTTGGGCCGCTACCCGTTGCGCGGCATCAAGGGGCCGATGGGCACGGCGCAGGACATGCTCGATCTCGTCGGCGGGGATGAAGCGAAGCTCAACCAGCTCGAGGGCGCCGTCGCTGAGCATCTCGGTTTTGAGCGCGTCTTTGATTCTGTGGGCCAGATCTATCCGCGTTCGCTGGATTTCGACGCGGTATCTGCGCTGGTGCAGCTCGGCGCCGGCCCGTCCAGCCTGGCCACGACGATCCGTCTCATGGCCGGCAACGAGACGGTCACTGAGGGGTTCAAAGAGGGGCAGGTCGGTTCGTCGGCCATGCCGCACAAGATGAACGCCCGTTCCTGCGAGCGCGTCGGAGGGTTCCAGGTAATTCTGCGTGGCTACCTCACCATGGTCGGTGATTTGGCGGGTCAGCAGTGGAACGAGGGCGATGTGTTCTGCTCGGTCGTGCGCCGCGTTGCGCTTCCGGACGCTTTCTTCGCCATCGACGGCATGATGGAGACTTTCCTGACCGTCCTCGCGGAGTTCGGCGCTTTCCCGGCGATGATCACTCGCGAGCTTGACCGCTACTTGCCGTTCTTGGCCACGACGAGGATTCTCATGGCGTCAGTACGCGCTGGCATCGGCCGCGAAACAGCGCACGAAGTGATCAAGGAGCACGCTGTCGCGATGGCGCTGGACATGCGTGAAAATGGTGCGGAGCAGAACCTCATTGAGAGGCTTGCTAGCGACGACCGTCTCCCCCTGACCCACCACGACCTCGAAGCAGCCCTGGCTGACCGCCACGCCTTCATCGGCGCAGCCGAGTCGCAAGTGGACAACGTGCTCGACCGCATCCAGGTCTGGGCACAGAAATACCCCGAGGCGGCGGGTTACGCCCCGGGGGACATTCTGTAGCAGCTGCGGGTGCTGCAATGACCGGTGCTGCGTCGGCGCAGCACCGGCGGGATTTACTCGAAGTAGACCTTGCCGTTGGGGAAGGTGGAGTCGGACTTGCCGAAGTTCATCTCAACGCCGGTGGCTTCGAGACCGGCGCCGCTGGACTCGGTGAAGGTGATGGTGGCACGCTTGTACTCCTTGCCTTCCTGCATGTCCTTGGTACTGGAGGGCATGCGGTCGGACTCGTGAATACCGCAGAGGGTCTCGTTGTCGCCGGAGATGTAGTTGGCTTGGCGGCCCTGCGGGCCGGTCGGGCTGAATCTCGGCGGGGTGAAGATCTCGGAGTCCTTGGCGGCGTCGCTCTCGCCGGCGCCGAGGTACTTGATGGTGGCGATGAAGCACTTGAAGCCGGTGTAGTCCTGGCCGGTCAGGCCGCCGCCGGCGTTGGTCTGGACCTCGTCGACGGTCATCTCCTTAGCGGGGTCGACGGTGACCTCGAAGAACAGCGGGGTCTCGGACTCGTAGCCGGGCAGGACGATGTCGACGGGCTCGCCCAGCTTGGCCTTGTCGCCGTCGTTGGCGGGGCTGAAGCCGGCGGGTGCGCCGGGGTATTCGGAGTTGGAGGATCCGGAGGTCCCCTCCGTGCTGGGCTCTTCGCTCTCAGCGGAGGCGGGGCCTTCTTCGGCACCTTCGTCGGTGGTGTTGTCTTCACCTTCGGTGGACTCCTCGTTGCCCGATGGGCCGAACGGAAGCTCCATCATGGAGCAGCCGCTCAGCGTCAGTGCGGAGGCAGTGAGGACGGACAGCAGTGCAGGGCGAACGGTTTTGTGTGTGATCTGGGTCATGGCGGTAATTATAAACAGTTTTAGTTGCGTCGCTGACTAACTGAATTTTTCCCACTCATTTTAAATAGTGGAGGCTAAGTTTTTCCCGGGCGTGCACACGACGCACGCCCTTCCATGAAGGCCGGTGGTGGGACGTGGGAAAGTGAACCGGCGTAGAGTCGCCAGCATGCGTCCTGAGCTTTCTGACTACAAGCATTTGTCTGCCGGCAAGGTCCGCGAGATCTACGAGATCGACACGGACACCTTGCTGATGGTGGCCACTGACCGGATCTCAGCTTTCGATTATTCTCTCGACCCGGAGATTCCCGACAAGGGCAAAATCCTTACACTGACCAGTGCGTTCTTCTTTGACCTGCTCGCGGAGTTCCCGAATCACCTCGCCGGCCCGTTGGATGACGGGAGGATTCCGGAGGATGTGCTGGGGGGTGCTTTCGTCGTGAAGCGATTGGACATGGTGCCGTTCGAATGCGTGGCGCGCGGGTACCTGACTGGCTCGGGCAAGAAGGAATATGACGCGACGGGCTCGGTGTGTGGCGTTGAGTTGCCCGACGGCTTGGTGGAGGCGTCGAAATTGCCGGAGCCGATTTTCACGCCGGCGACGAAGGCGGAGCAGGGCGACCACGATGTCAACGTCAGCTACGACTACATGGCGCGGGAGCTCGGCGAGGACTTGGCGTCGCGGCTGCGCGAGACAACGCTGGCGATTTACACGAAGGCGGCGCAGTACGCGGAGTCGCGCGGGATCATTCTCGCGGACACGAAGTTTGAGTTCGGGCTCGATGACAACGGCACGCTGGTGCTTGCCGACGAAGTTCTCACCCCGGACTCCTCCCGCTACTGGCCCGCGGATTCCTATAAGGAAGGGGAGGCGCAGCCGAGCTTCGACAAACAGTACGTGCGCAATTGGCTGAGCCAGAAGTCCGGCTGGGATGCGGATAGCGGCACACCGCCGCCGGAGCTGCCGGGCTCGGTGGTGGAGGCCACCCGCGAGCGCTACATCGAGGCCTACGAGCGTCTGAGCGGAAAGAAGTTCATCTAGATGCAGCAACCTAAAGCAGCGAAGCACCCCGTCACCCGCAGTTTCCACGGTCGTGATTTCGTCGACGACTACGAATGGATGCGCGACAAGGACAATCCGGAGACCATCGCGTACCTGGAGGCGGAAAACGCGTACACGCAGGAGCAAACGGCGCACCTGACCGAGCTCACCGACGCGATTTACGGCGAGATCAAGTCGCGCGTCAAAGAGACCGACATGTCCGTGCCGCAGCGCCAGGGCGACTGGTGGTACTACGGCCGCACGGAGGAAGGCAAGGATTACGGCATCAGCTGCCGCGTGCGTGTCGACGATTCCACCGATCCCTGGACCGCCCCCACCCTTCCCGCTGACGGCTCCGGTCTGCCGGGCGAGCAGACCATCCTCGATGGCAACGCTCTCGCCGAGGGCCACGACTTTTTCTCCATGGGCGCCTCCAGTGTGACCACGTCGGGCCGCTACCTGGCGTACTCGGTGGACACGGCTGGTGACGAGCGCTTCGACCTGCGCATCAAAGACCTCGAGACGGGCGAACTGCTCGTCGACGTCATTCCCGGCGTCTTCTACGGCGCGACGTGGGCGGGGGAGGACTACCTCTTCTACACGCGTGTCGACGACGCGTGGCGCCCCCACCAAATCTGGCGCCACCGCCGCGGCACAGACGCCGCCGATGACGTGCTGGTCTACCAAGAGGATGACGAGAAGTTCGGTGTCGGCATCGCCGCAGACCGTTCCGAGCGCTACCTGTTCCTTATTGCTTCGTCGACACTGACGTCGGAAAACCGCGTGCTGCCGATGTCCGACCCTGAAGGCGAGTTCCAGCTGCTGTGGCCCCGCGAGTCCGGTGTGGAGTACTTCGTCGACTTGGCCGTCCTCGGTGATACAGGTGATGCAGACAGTGAGCGGGAGCATTGGGTGATCACGCATAACGCGCACGGCCCGAACTTCGCCGTCGGCACGTGCCCCGTCCCCGAGCAGGTGGATGCGGGGTTGCCGCCGATCCGCGAGCTCGACGAGCTCATCGCGCATGACGACGAGCGCCGCATCGAAGGCACCGACGTCTACCGCGACTTCATGTTCCTCGCGTATCGACGCGGCGGCATCGGCCGCCTCGCCGTCGCCGGCCTCACCGGCGGTTTCGGCGAGTTCAAGGAGTTGGAGTTCTCTGAAGAGCTCTACACCGCTGGCTTGGGCGGCCACCCGGAATGGGACACCCCGGTTGTGCGCGTGACCTATGGTTCCTACACGCAGCCGTTGCAGGTGTTGGATTACCGCGTCGCTACTGGCGAGTTCACATTGCTCAAGGAGCAGGAGATCGAAGGCGGCTACGACCCGTCCGATTACATCGCCGAGCGCATGTGGGCCACGGCTAGCGACGGGACGAAGGTTCCGATGTCGGTGGTGAGGAGGCGGGATGTCGAAGTGGGCGTCGATAAGCACAAGCCGTGCCTGCTGTATGGATACGGCTCGTACGAAGCGTCGATGGACCCGGGCTTCTCCGTCGCTCGGTTGAGTCTGCTCGACCGCGGAATGGTGTGGGTGTGCGCGCACGTGCGCGGCGGCGGCGAAATGGGCCGGCTGTGGTACGACCACGGTAAAGGCCTGGAGAAAATGAACACCTTCACCGACTTCATCGCCTGCGCTGACGCCCTCGTGGACGCGGACGTGACCAGCTACGATCAACTCGTCGCGGAAGGCGGCTCCGCTGGCGGCATGCTCATGGGCGCGGTGGCGAACCTTGCCCCGGAGAAGTTCGCCGGCATCCAGGCGATCGTGCCGTTCGTCGACCCTCTCACCTCTATCCTCATGCCGGAACTGCCGCTGACCGTGGGGGAATGGGAAGAATGGGGCGACCCGTACCACGACCCGGAGGTCTACGACTACATGGTGCAGTATGCGCCATACGAGAACATCGAGGCCAAGGACTATCCGGACATCCTCGCGGTGACCAGTCTCAACGACACGCGCGTGCTGTATGTGGAGCCGGCGAAATGGATCGCCAAGCTGCGCGACACCGCCACGGGAGGGCAGTTCCTGCTCAAGACTGAGATGGCGGCCGGGCACGGCGGCGTATCGGGCCGGTACGCGAAGTGGAAGCAGACCGCATTCGAATACGCGTGGACCCTGGCGACAGCCGGCGCAGTCGCGGTCGGGCCGGGCACGTCCGCAGGCGCTGTGGAATAATTAGTGCCTATGCCCGGCTACCTGCTTGTCTCTGTCTCGTCGATTTTTGATGAGACGCGTAGAGACGTCCAGAAGCTCGTAGCCGACTTAGATGAACGCGAAATTCCAGTGTCGTTGCTGGTGGCGCCGCACATCGACAAGAAGTGGCACCTGGCGAAAGACAAGTCGACCCGCGGGTGGCTGCATGACCAAATGGAAACCGGGCGGGGCCTGATCCTCAACGGTTTCGACCAGCCCGTGCAGGGTCGCCGCGCCGAGTTCGCCGCGCTGGAGGAGCATGAAGCGCGCCTGCGTCTCAAAGGTGCGACGCGGCAAATGGCGAAGCTCGGTTTCGAGCTGGACACCTTCGCTCCGCCGCGCTGGCGGATGTCGGAAGGGACGCTCGTGGCGCTGCAGCACTTCGACTTCCGGCTCGCCGCGTCTGAGCGCGGCATTCACTTCTTGCGCAGCGGCGACATCGAGTACGCCCGCAACCTGTCGGTGGGTGAAGGTTACGGCGCAGCTGGCTGGTGGCGCCGCAACGTGATCAACGCGGCGGTCCGCAGCGCGAAACGCGGCAACACGGTGCGCTTGTCGGTCTCGGGGCGCAACTTGGACTCCAAAAAGGTGCGCAACGACTTCGTCCAGGCTGCCGTCGAGGCTGCCGACGAAGGGTTGAAGCCGGTCAACTACCGGGACCTGAAGAAGCCTAAGCGCTAATCCGGCGCCGCTGCACGCCGCCGATGACGCGGCAGACCAGGTAGATCCCGAAGGAAATGAAGGCGACAAAGACACTGACCGGTACCCCCGGCGCCAGCGACAGGATCATTCCGCCGACGGCGGCGACCTCGGCGAACAGGACCGACCACCCCACCGCGTGAACCGGGTTCGCTGTGATCTGAGATGCTGCTGCGCCGGGTGTGATCAGCAGCGACATGACCAGCAGGGCGCCGACGATCTGCACCGACTGCGCCGAGGCGATGCCGACGAGGACCGCGAACGTGATGGACATGGCGCGCACCCGCACGCCCGATGCCGCAGCCATGATGGGATCGGCAGAGGCGTAGAGCATCGGCCGCCACAGCACTGTTACAGCGGCGACAACGGCGACCGTCGTGACCGCAAGCAGGGCGACGTTGTGCCCGGACACGCCGACAACCTGGCCGGTCAACAGCGACAGCGCGCGGTTGGAATTGCCGGGGTAGAGGTGGATGAACAGCACGGACAAACCCATGCCGAAGCTCATGACCACGCCGACCGCAGAGTCCTGCTGTCCACGGAAGCCGAGCGCCGCCAGCACGATTGCCGCGACGACCGCTCCGGCCACAGCGCCTACGCCGACGTTGAGACCGAACAGGAGCGCCGCGGAGGCCCCCATGAGCGCCAGCTCTGAGGTCGCGTGCACGGAAAACGACATCTGCCGCAGCACGATCAACGGCGCCATCACACCGGAAAGCACGCCCAGCAGTGCACACGCAGCCAGCGTTGCCTGCACGAAGTCCATGCCCAGGAGGTACTGGGTCATCTCAAAGAATCCGTCCATTACAGCACCACCATGCGTCCGTTCGCTTCGATGACGTCGACACGCGTGCCGTAGAGCTCGCTGAGCACCTCGGAGCGCATGACCTCGCCGACAGTGCCGACGGCATGGCCTTTCGGGCCCAGGTAGAGAACGCGGTCGACCACATCAAGGAACGGGTTGATCGAGTGCGTCACGCACAGCACGGCAGCGTCTAAGTTTTTCAGCCGTGCCACAGTCTGCCGTTCGCGGGCGAGGTCGAGGGAGAGGAGGGGCTCGTCGGCAAGCAAAAGCTCGGGTTGTTTCGCCAACGCTTGAGCCTGGCGGATGAGTTGTTGCTGCCCGCCGGAAAGCAGGCCCACACGCTTGTCGGCGAACCGTTCAGCGCCGACAGCGACGAGTAGTTCGTCGACAGCGCTGCGCGACGGCCGACGCCCATGCGAGAGGGCGAGCGAAACAAGGTCGCGCCCGCGCACCGGAAGATCCTGCGGGAACATCTGCTGCTGCGGGATGAACCCGACGCGGCCGCGGACGTCGACTTCTCCGGCGGTGAGGCGGCGCGTGCCCAAAATGGTGTGCAGCAACGTCGATTTGCCCACGCCGTTGGGGCCGAGGACGGCGATGAATTCGCCACGCTCGACGGTCAGGTCCACCCCCGACCACAATGGCGCGACAGCGGCGCCGGTGAACTGCGCAATCACGTGGGGGAGCTTAGCCGACGCGGCTGTCGATTTCGGTCTCGGGCTGCGGCTCGGCCTTCTCGGCAATCGCGGCGATGTCGCCCACGACCTGCTCGAAATAATCGAGGAAGTTCGTGCCCTCCGGCGGGGTCTCGCGAATTTCGACGATGGGCACGTTGTTCTCCTCCGCTGCCTTCACCAGGCGGTCGGTGGCGTTGTTGCTGCTTTGCGGATTGACAATGAGCAGGTCAAGATCGCCGCTTTCAATCTGCTCGATGAAGTCCGCCACTGCTGACACTGACGGCTCGGAGTGGTTGAGGGCCGCACGCGAGTACTCCTCCGGGGTGAGATCGTGCAGCTCCGTGCCCCAAATCAGCGGCGCGCCGATCGTCTCCGTCATAGCCACGTGCACGTGGGGCAACGCGGCCAGGCGGTCTTCGATCGCGCCCATTCGCTTTTCGACGCTCCCAGCGTCACCCCCAACCCTCTCTTCAACCTGGGCAGCAACGTCTTTGACCTTGCTCGGCGCCATCCAGACGTGCTCGAGCTGGTCGATGTCCTGGGGCAGTCCGGCGGTGGAGTGGTCGCCGTGGTCATGACCGTCGTGATCGTGCTCGTGATCGTGCTCGTGATCGCTGTGGCTGTGATCGTGCTCCTCTTCCGCGCCGTGGTTCTGCAGCGGGACAGCGTGAATGACGCGGTCTTGCTCGGCGACGGTGTAGAGGGCGGCGTCGTAATGCCCGCCGTTAGCGACGACGGTGCCGGCCTGCTTGAGGCGGGTGAGGTCTTTGGCGTTGGGTTCGAAGTAGTGGGGGTCGAGGGAGGCGTCGCTAATAATGGCGTTGACGTCGGTGCCGGTGACGGCGGAGGCGACATCGGCCCACACCTTCGTGGTGGCCACGACGCTGGCCGGGTCAGCCCCGCCGGCCCCTTCAACACCGTCGCCACCGGAGGCAGAGTCGGTGGAGCAGCCGACGAGAGCGGCGCCGGCCAGGACTGCGGCGGAGGTGGCGGAGAGGGCTCGTGTGAGGGGGCTGAATCGCGGTTGTTTCATAGGACTCATCAAACCATTGTTGAAAACGGATTTCAATACGAACAGTGTTCTGTCGTCTATGGAGTGTGGGCCCTGTCGGATATACTGGCCGAGTATTTCTGCTGTTCTTTGGCAGCTTCAGAAACGATCTCACGCGAAGGATTCTCATGGCACGTGTCGTAGTCAATGTCATGCCTAAGGCTGAAATTCTGGACCCGCAAGGCCAGGCGGTGCACCGTGCGCTGGGGCGCATCGGTGTCGATGGTGTCACGGATGTCCGCCAGGGCAAGCGTTTCGAGCTTGAGGTGCAGGACTCCGTGACGGACGAGGAGCTTCAGCGCGTGGCGGAAACGCTGCTAGCCAACACGGTTATCGAGGACTTTTTCATCGTGCGGGAGGAAGTCAAGTGACCGCGACGATCGGAGTGATCACGTTCCCGGGCACGCTTGACGACGTTGATGCGATCCGCGCCGTCCGCAACGGCGGCGCCGAGCCGAAGCCGTTGTGGCACGCCGACGAGGATTTAACCGGTGTGGATGCGGTGATCGTGCCCGGCGGCTTCTCCTACGGCGATTACCTGCGCTCGGGCGCGATCGCTGCAATGGCGCCGATGATGCGCGCTGTCGTGGACGCTGCGAATAAAGGCATGCCGGTGCTGGGCATCTGCAACGGTTTCCAGATCCTCACCGAAGCGGGTCTGCTGCCGGGCGCGCTGACGCGCAATGAGGGGCTGCACTTCCACTGCGTGGACACCTACCTCGAGGTGGCCAACACCGAGACTGCGTGGACGAACGAGTTCACCTCCGGCTCCAAGATTCTTGTTCCGGCGAAGCACGGCGAGGGTCGGTTCCAGGCCGACCAGGCCACCATTGACGAGCTCGAGGCAGAAGGTCGCGTCGTGTTCCGCTACACGGACAACTTCAACGGCTCGATCAATTCCATTGCCGGTGTGACCAGTAAGAATCGTCGTGTGGTGGGGGTTATGCCGCACCCGGAACATGCCGTCGATACGCTCACGGGCCCGTCGACCGATGGCCTGGGGCTGATCCGCTCGGCACTCAACGAGATTTCCAAGATTGGAGCGTAACTGTGGCCGTACACAATGACACTGTCGAGGCCGCGAAGGCATCGCCTGAGCAGGAGCAGCCGTACGCCGCGCTGGGCCTGAAGGACGACGAGTACGCCCGTATCCGCGAGATCCTCGGCCGCCGCCCCACGGATGCGGAGCTGACCGTGTACTCCGTGATGTGGTCAGAACACTGCTCCTACAAGTCCTCGAAGGTGCACCTGCGCTACTTCGGCGAAACGATGACGGAAGAAATGGGCGCGAAGCTGCTCGCCGGGATCGGTGAGAACGCCGGTGTGGTTGACATCGGTGACGGCAACGCGGTGACCTTCCGTGTTGAGTCCCACAACCACCCCAGCTACGTCGAGCCCTACCAGGGTGCGGCGACCGGTGTCGGCGGCATCGTCCGCGACATCATGGCCATGGGTGCCCGCCCGATCGCGGTCATGGACCAACTGCGCTTCGGTCCGGCTGACGCGGAAGACACGAAGCGCGTTCTGCCGGGTGTGGTGTCCGGTATCGGCGGCTACGGCAACTCGCTGGGTCTGCCCAACATCGGTGGTGAGACCTGCTTCGACGAGACCTATGCCGGCAACCCGCTGGTCAACGCGCTGTGCGTGGGCACGCTCAAGGTCGAGGACCTCAAGCTCGCCTTCGCGTCCGGCAAGGGCAACAAGGTCATGCTGTTCGGCTCGCGCACCGGCCTCGACGGCATCGGTGGCGTGTCCGTCCTCGCTTCTGAGAGCTTCGAAGATGGTGCGGAGCGCAAGCTGCCCGCCGTGCAGGTCGGCGACCCCTTCGCGGAGAAGGTGTTGATCGAGTGCTGCCTCGAGCTCTACGCCGCTGACGTGGTCGTGGGCATCCAGGACCTTGGCGGCGCGGGCCTAGCCTGCGCGACCTCCGAGCTGGCTGCTGCCGGCGACGGCGGTATGCGCGTCAACCTCGACGCTGTCCCGCTGCGCGCAGAGAACATGACCGCCGCAGAAATCCTCGCCTCCGAGTCGCAGGAGCGCATGTGCGCTGTCGTTGCGCCGGAGAATGTCGCGCGTTTCAAAGAGATCTGCGCCAAGTGGGACGTCAACTGCGCTGAGATTGGTGAGGTCACCGGCGAGGGCGACCGCCTGGTCATCGAGCACGACGGTGAGGTCGTTCTCGACGCTCCGCCGTCCACGATCGCCGACGAAGCTCCGGTGTATGACCGTCCCTGGGCTCGTCCGGAGTGGATGGATGAGGTGCAGGTGGCTGGTGACGTCGATAAGCAGGAAGACCTGGCGGACGCATGGCTGAAGATGGTCGCATCGCCGGCATTGTGCTCGCGCGATTGGATCACCGAGCAGTACGACCGCTACGTGCGCGGCAACACGGTGCAAGCGCGCCACGCGGACTCCGGCGTTTTGCGTATCGACGAATCCACCCGCCGCGGTGTCTCCGTCTCCGCCGATGCATCCGGACGCTACACCTACCTCGACCCCAACATGGGTGCGCGGCTGGCGCTGGCTGAGGCGTACCGCAATGTCGTGGTCACCGGCGCGCGGCCGGTCGCCGTGACCAACTGCCTCAACTTCGGCTCGCCGGAGCACCCCGACGTGATGTGGCAGTTCCGCGAGGCAGTCCACGGGCTTGCCGACGGCGCAGTCGAACTGAGCATCCCTGTCTCCGGCGGCAACGTGTCCTTCTACAACCAGACTGGAGACACCCCGATCCTGCCGACGCCGGTCGTCGGCGTGCTCGGTGTGATGGACGACGTGGCTGCATCCGTCAGCCCGCGCGTGGTCAACAACGGTGAATCCGAGATTCTCGTGCTGCTGGGCGAGACCCGCGACGAGTTCGGCGGTTCCGTGTGGCAGGAGATCTCTGGTGCGCCGCTGCGCGGCCTGCCGCCGCAGGTCGACCTGGCCAACGAGGCGCGCCTGGCCGAATTCTTCGCGCCCGAATCCCCAGCCGCCGAAGATTCGGATCGCCCAGACGGTTCACCCGCCCGCGGCCTCACCGCCGCCCACGATTTGTCCGAAGGCGGGCTGGCGCAGGCTGTCTTCGAGATGATCAAGGAGACCGAGAAGGGCGCGGAGCTGGATCTGTCCGGTGTGCACGAGGATGCATTCACCGCGTTGTTCTCCGAGTCCGCTTCCCGCGTGCTCGTCGCGTGCAGCCCGGACCGCGTCGACCGCGTTGTCGCCGACGCCACCGAGCTGGGCATTCCGGTGGGCATTGTCGGCTCGACGAACCTTTCCGGTGACATCACGTTCGCCGACGGCACGGCAGCCGCCGGTCAGAGCGTATCTGTCGCGGCGCTGCGTGCCGCGTGGTCGGCGACACTGCCTGGCCTGTTCGCGCACGCCGACGCCCCGAACTCTGCGGTGTAAACGCAGGGCTTTAACCGCATACTCCCCGGCACCCGCCTCACTTCGCAAGAGCGGTGGCCGGGGAGTTTCCTTTTCACGCAACGGGAAGTCCTGGCTGCATGTGACTAGGAGCGACAGGGCGGTTAGCCGCAGTGCTAATCGAACGCACGTTCGACGATAGGGCAAGTCGTGTCGGTCAGACGTTTTAAAGTGCAAAACCAATCCACTTGAACGTAGCTAAGGAGGGGCTTGAAGTGGATCTGAACAGTAAGCCGCCTTTCTCGAAGGGCGATATGAAGCGAGCCGGAAAAGCGCTCATGGTGGGCGAGGGTCTGGATGTAGAGAAGTACGCGGAGATCGTGGCCTGGCACCAGGACCTAATCGTGCTTATACGTGAAACGTGTGAGCGTGTGATCGCTCGCTACCAGGAAGAATATGGTGATAGCGACCATCTTCATTCAATTTCACGTGTGTTTGGCAGCGATCGCACGAAGAGCAAAGACACGCTCACCGCAAAGCTGGGACGTATCGGAATGAGTCTTGATTCGATACAGGATTTTGCAGGTGTCAGATACGATATCGAGGCGGGTTTGACCGCGCAAACTTATCTAGCTGGCCGTTTTGAATCTGCATTCTCTGACATGGGTGCCTCTGTGAATGTGCGTGATTACCGTCAGGATACCCAGCAGGGGTATCGCGCCATTCATCTTTGGTTGCGTATGCCAGCTGGCCGAGTGGAGATTCAACTCCGGACGTCATTGCAATCACGCTGGGCCAGCCTGAACGAGTTTCTTGGAGACAAAGTCGGGCGCTCGATCCGTTATGAGGAGCCTCAGGAGAGTGACTTCCCTGAATTGTTCGCGATCATTGAAAGGGTGCGTTTCTTCTCTGAAGCAATCCGGTCCATCGAGGAAAGGCGCGAGATGTTGCTGCGGGATCTGAGTGTGCAAGCAGATATCGCGGATGCTCTCGTTCTGCGCAACCTGCAGCGATCTGACCAAGAGACGGCAGAGATACTAGAATTGATGGCCGTAACCAGTTCCGAAATTGCCTACTTAGAAGCGAAACCTGCCTCACAGATGAAGGAGGGGGATGACTCATGATCGCCTATCTGATCGAGTACCACCGTCCAACGGGACGGCTCAATCTGACCCCGTATGAGGATGCTCATGAAGCATCGCGCGAGTGCATCCGTTTGGAAACAGAGCGGACTGACCCCGATCTTGAACTGGTCGTGATTCGTTCGGACAACATTGAGACTTTGCGCAGTACGCACGCCCGGTTCTTCATGGGTGAAGATGCTGTCATCCACGATCTCGTCCCCGCGAACGCCTAACGGCCAAACCAATCAAACAGGCCGGGGCTGGAGCGCTGTGTACAAGCGTTCAGGCCCCGGTCTTCCTGCTGCCAGAAACGTACGGGCTGGCCGTCTAGTCGACGGTCTGGCGGGCCGGGTTCGGCTCGACCAGGGGCATCGGCGCGTACTCCTGGCGCAGGTCCTGCAGGATCTGCGTGTGCTCCCAGAGGGCCTTGTCCTCGTCGGTGACGGGGGTGAACTGGCGGGCGGGCAGGGGGGTACCGTCGATGTCGACGGCCATGTAGGTGAAGGTGGCATGGATGGCGGTGGCCAGATTGTCGCGGCCGCCGCGGGGGTCGCCGGCGCGCACGTGCGTGGTCACGTTCATGGATTTGTTGCCGGTGCGTGTCATGCGCGCGTCGACTTCGATGAGGTCACCGATGGAAATGGGTTTGTAGAAGCGGATGCCGCCGGCGTAAACGGCGAAGGTGCGTTCGCCGGACCATTCCATGGTGCAGGAGGTGCCCACGGAGTCGATCCATTCCATGGCGGTGCCGCCGTGGACTTTGCCGCCCCAGTTGATGTCGGTGGGTTTTGCCATGAAGCGGTGGATGATGCGCGGGGCGCCGGAGTCGCCGTCGTAGGACTGCTTGAGCATTTCGGTTTCGATCTCGTCGCGCAGCTGGATGCGGGATTTCGCGGCTTCTTGGACGCGGCGTTCCTCGTCGGTGGTGGGCACGAAGGCGGGCACGGGCATGGATTTGCCGGTCTCGGGGTTCTTGGCCACGAAGATGACTAGGCAGTCGCAAGCACGGGTGAACACGCCTTCGCGCGGGTCGGCGGAGAGCACTTCGTTGACGATGTGCATGGAGGAACGCCCAGTCATGGCGATGCGGGAGCGCACCTCGACGATGTGGCCGGACGGGATGGGGCGGGTGAAGTGGATGTGGCCGACGTAGGCGGTGACGCAGTAGGTCGCAGACCACTGGGCGGCACAGGCGTAGGCGGCTTTATCGATCCATTCGAGCACGCGGCCGCCGGAGACTCCTTGGGATCCGGCGAGCACAACGTCGGTGGGGGCGGCCATGAAGCGCAGGGTGATGGAGGGGTCTTTGGTCGGCGTTACCTTCTCGGTCATTGCTCTGACCTTAGTCCTTGCTGGGTGAGCAGGCTGAGTCGGCCTAGGATGGGCGTCATGGCTCCGAAGAATGATCCTGTTGTGACGCGTGCGGCTGTTGAGGCGGTGCGCGGGTGGATCGAGGATCCGTCGCAGCCGCGTCCGCCGCGCGCCCAGCTCGCAGATGCTTGTCGACGCACCGCCCGCGCCCTCGCCGACGAACTCCCCGGTCACACTGTGGAACTTCGGGTCCCGCCGTTCGTGGCGGTGCAGTGCGTGGAAGGGCCGAGGCACACCCGCGGGACGCCGCCGAATGTGGTGGAGATGGCGCCGGAGGTGTGGCTGCAGCTGGCGACGGGGCAGGCTGAGTTTGCGGAAGCGGTCGCTGACGGCCGGGTGAGCGCCTCCGGTTCGCGCGCCGGGGATGTGGCTGCTGGCCTGCCCGTGGTGCGGTTCTGATTGCCCCTCTACGCGGCTGATCCACTAAAGTTATGCAGGTGCAGAACCCGATGCTGAATCTGGAAGCAGACGAGCCCGAGCCACGCGAAGAATGCGGTGTGTTCGGGGTGTGGGCGCCCGGGGAGGACGTGTCGAAGCTGACGTACTTCGGCCTGTTCGCCCTCCAGCACCGCGGCCAGGAAGGTGCGGGCATCGCGGTGGGCGACCAGGGGCGCATCGTGGTCTTCAAGGACAGCGGACTGGTCTCCCAGGTTTTCGATGAGGCGATCCTCGACGCGTTGCAGGGCGACGTGGCGATCGGCCACACCCGCTATTCCACAGCTGGTGCGCAGAGCTGGGAGAACGTCCAGCCGATGTTCCGGACTTCGCCGAACGGCACCGATGTGTCGTTGGCGCACAACGGCAATCTGACGAACTACGCGACACTGCGCGATGAGGCAGTTGCGCGCAAGCTCGTCCCGCGCGACGGCGTCGACGGGCAGGGGTCTTCGTCCGACACGGCTGTTGTCAGCGCCTTGCTTGCCGACGGAGTGACCGGCGAGCGCACCCTGCTCGATTCCGCCCGCGAATTGCTGCCGCAGATCAAGGGCGCTTTCTGCCTCGTGTTCACCGACGGGCACACTTTGTACGCCGCCCGTGACCCGCACGGTGTGCGCCCGCTGTCGCTCGGCCGGCTGGAGAAGGGCTGGGTCATCGCCTCTGAAACATCCGCGCTGGACATCACGGGCGCTTCTTTCGTGCGCGACATCGAGCCGGGCGAGCTCATTGCGATCGACGCCTCCGGCATCCACACCGAACGTTACGCCGACCCGGCGCCGAAGACCTGCGTATTCGAGTACGTCTACATTGCCCGCCCCGATTCGGTCATCGAGGGCAAGACAGTCAACGCGGCCCGCCTGGAGATTGGCCGTAGGTTGTCGCATGTGGCGCCGGTGGATGCGGACGTCGTCATGCCTGTGCCGGAGTCGGGCACTCCCGCCGCGATCGGTTATGCCGAAGAGTCTGGCATTCCGTTCGCGCAGGGCCTGATGAAGAACGCCTACGTGGGACGCACGTTCATCCAGCCGTCGGACACGCTGCGCCAGCTGGGCCTGAGGTTAAAGCTCAACCCGGTGCGCGAGATCATCGAGGGCAAATCGCTTGTGGTCGTGGACGACTCCATCGTCCGCGGTAACACGCAGCGCAAACTGATCCGAATGCTGCGTGAAGCGGGCGCTGCCGAGGTGCATGTGCGCATTGCGTCGCCGCCGGTGAAGTGGCCGTGCTTCTACGGCATTGACTTCGCCAGCCCGGGCGAGCTGATTGCTAACAACGCCGGCGGGGATGATGCCGCTGTCGCCGAGAACATTTGCCGCGTCATCGGTGCGGATACACTGGCATTCGTCTCGATCGACGACATGATCGCCTCCACGGAGCAGCCCGCGGCAAGCCTGTGTGCGGCCTGCTTCAACGGCCACTACCCGCTGGGCCTGCCGGAGAACAACGTGAACGCGGATGCCGTGCGCCGCATTCAGGAAGGGATGTTTTAAACCATGACCACCCCCGAGTCGGAAGTCTCCTACGCCGCTGCCGGCGTCAACATTGAGGAAGGCGACCGCGCAGTCGAGCTGATCAAGGACCACGCCAAGCGCGCCACCCGCCCCGAGGTCCGTGGTGGCCTGGGAGGCTTCGCCGGTCTCTTCGCGCTGGGTAACTACAAGCAGCCGCTGCTCGCGGCTGGTTCGGACGGTGTGGGCACGAAGCTCGCCGTCGCCCAGGCGATGGACAAGCACGACACCATCGGCATCGACCTGGTGGCCATGTGCGTCGACGATCTTGTGGTCTGCGGCGCGGAGCCGCTGTTCCTGCAGGACTACATCGCGGTGGGGAAGGTGGTGCCGGAGAAGATTGCCGATATCGTCGGCGGCATTGCCGAGGGCTGCGTTCAGGCCGGATGCGCTCTGCTCGGCGGGGAGACTGCGGAGCACCCCGGCGTGATGGGGGAGAACGAGTACGACGTGTCCGCCACCGCTGTCGGTGTGGTGGAAGCTGAGGAGGTGCTCGGGCCGGACCGCGTGCGCGAGGGGGACGTCATCATCGGCATGGCCTCTTCTGGTCTGCACTCCAACGGCTACTCGCTGGCCCGCCACGTCCTGCTGGAAAAGGCCGGCCTGCCGTTGGACGGCCACATCGAGGAGCTGGGTCGCACCCTCGGCGAGGAGCTGCTGGAGCCGACCCGCATCTACGCCCTGGATTGCTTGGCGTTGGCCAACGAGTGCGAGGTGCGCACGTTCTGCCACGTCACCGGCGGCGGCCTGGTGGGCAACATGGAGCGCGTCATCCCCGAAGGCAAGGTCGCGGAAATGCACCGCGCGACATGGAGCCCGCCGGAAATCTTCCGCACGATCCGCTCCGTGGGCAAGGTGCCGGACACCGAGATGGAGAAGACCTTCAACAAGGGTGTCGGCATGGTCGCCATCGTTGCGCCGGAGGACCGCGACCGCGCGCTGGCGATGCTCACCGCCCGCCACGTCGAATGCTGGGAGCTTGGCGAAGTCCGCGGCACCACCGACGCAGACGAGGGTGCACGCGCTGTGCTTGTGGGATCCCACTCTTTCTAAAATTTTCCTGCGCTGCTCGTGTGGCCGTGTTTGCGCAGGCGGCGGCTGTGTGCGCGTTAATTTGACTCGCACGCTATTATGGCTTGCAGGACAAATTTTTAAGATATGAAAAGGGCCGCCGAATTCCCGAGCCGCCCTTTAGGACACCTCAAGGGGGTCACGCCATGGGCCGCGGACGCGCCAAAGCAAAGCAGACCAAGGTTGCACGCCAGCTGAAGTACAACACGCCTGACATGGATCTGGATTCGCTCCAGCGTGAGCTTGCAGGCGAGCCCACCCGTTCCGAGTGGGACGAGGATGACTCCGACGACTACGAGGTAGACCCGCAGTACGCTGAGTACGCGGACTGGGATCCGGAGGACGACGCGCAGCGTCGATAAGCTCGCTTACGCGCACCCCGCTTTTATGTGGTGGGGTGCGTTTTCGCGTTGCCGCGCAGCTTATCGACGGCCACCCGCCCCGCCCGCTGGCCCTCATCCGCAGGGAGAGAGTCAGGGTCGACGGACGCGGAAATGACGATTGGATCGGCGGCGCTTTCTGTGCCGTCGGCGTCGTCTGCGCCGGTGCCCGCGAGGATTTCCAGCTGCGCACCGACAGCCGCGGCGGGGCCCGGTGTGGCTGGGGCGTTGAGAACAGACCGCTTCACCAGCGCTAGGCCGATCGGACCGTAGTCGCAGTCGTGCGCGACGGAGCCGAGGCGTCCGACGGTGCGCCCGCCCATGGTGATGGTGTCACCGGGCTGGGGGTCGACGGGGGCAGAACCGTCGATATGCAGCATGACCAGAAGGCGTGGGGAACGGCCGAGGTTCTCCACACGCGCGACGGTCTCCTGGCCGCGGTAGCAGCCCTTGTCCAGGTGCACGGCGCCCAGGTTGCCGCCCCGGGCGATGAGCGTGTGCACTTCGTGCGGGATGGATTTGGCGTCGAGGTCTGCACGCTGCTCTGGTTCGAGGGCCTTGATGCGCTCGGCTGTGAAGGTCATGATGCCGGCGGGCGTCAGTGCCGCGCCGTCGGCACCGGTAAGCGCGCGGAAAGCGTCTATCAACTCCTCGCGCGGGACGGCGATGTCGACACGCCGCGGGCCACGCCAGTCGACGGTGCGCACGAACGCGGGAGTCGCGGCGAGCACGCCTGGGTCGAAGGAAGACGGGGCACCGAGCACGGTGAGGATGGCCAGGTCCGCCTCTTCGACGGTGACGTCGGACCAGAAGATCATCTTGGTCAGGAAGTCGAGGAAAGTCTCGAAGGCGTAGGAGGGGACATCGAGGTAGAAGGCGTCCTCAGTGCGGGTGACATCGGCGTGGTGGAGGATCCGGCCTTGCATGTCCAGGTCGAGGGCGGCGGCGGTGAAGCCGGGGGAGACATCGTCAAGCTTCTGCGAGAGCAGGTTGTTCAGGAACACCGGCGCGTCAGGCCCGGCGACGCGGATGACGTGGCGGTGGCTGCGGTCGATGACCACCCCGCCGCGTTCGAGTGCGCGTTGTTCGCGCAGGGGGTCGCTGTAGTGGGAGGGGACGCCTGCGGCGTCGATAAGCGACGCGTCGGGTAGTTCTGTGGCGCCGCGCACGGCGAGGATAGGCGAACGGTAACTCACCTGTCCGATCCTACGCGGGCATAATGGGCCGGTATGCGCGCCCAACAGCCAGTGATCTATCTCGTGGAGCCGTTCGGCGGTTCCCTGCGACGCCAAAATGCCAACCTTCCGCACGTGTACTGGGACGATGCTGCCGTCACGCGCGGCGACGGCTGCTTTGAGACCATCCTCATCCGCCACGGTGAACCGGTGAATCTGGCGGCACATGTGCAACGCTTTCAAAGTTCTGCGCAGCTGCTGGGCCTGCCCGCGCCGGAAGCGGCGACGTGGGAGAAGGCGACAGCCGAGGCAGTGGGGGACTTCGTGCGCGAGTCCGGACTCGATGCAGCCGAGGTGGAGGCGAAGTGCCAGTGGACCTACACCCGTGGGCGTGAGTCGACGGGCGTGCCCAGCGCCTGGGTGACGGTCCGGCCGATTCCGCAGGAGCAGCTGGACCAGCGCGAGAATGGTGTGCGCGTGATGACGGCGCAGCGCGGCTACACCTTAGCCAGCGGCAGCGACGCCGACGCCGCGCCGTGGCTGACTGTCGGCGCGAAGTCGCTCAACTACGCCGCGGCGATGGCTGCACTGCGGTGGGCGAAGCAGAACGGATACGACGATGTCATCTACGTCGACGCGTCCGGCCGCGTCCTGGAAGGAGCGACATCGTCTGTGCTGGTGGTCAGCGGCGGCAAGCTGCGGACGCCGGTCACGGGCGGCGACGTGCTGCCCGGCACGACACAGGCGTCCGTGTTCACTCACGCCGAGCGTGACGGCTGGAAGTGCAAAGAGAAAGACCTCACCGTCGCTGACCTGCGAGGCGCCGACCAGGTATGGTTAGTCAGCTCCGTCCGCGGCGGGGTGCGCGTCACCACGATCGACGGGGAGGAGCTGCCTGCACCGTCCAAGAAGGACGAGAAAAAGCTGCGCCAGCTTATCGACGCAGCTTTGGCAACCCCAGCCACTTCTTAACGGCCGAGCACAGCGAGACCGTTAACCAGCCACGCGCTTGAGCTCGCCCGACATGTAGGGGATGAAGGTGATGTCGTCCTGGGTGGAGCCGGCGGCGACCCGCTCGTCGACCCAGCCCAAGTTGTTGTTCGGCATGAGACCGTACAGGCGCTTGCCGGGGCCGTGGGTGGCGGGGCCGGTCTCCGTGGCGATGGTCGAGGCCGACTGCAGCTGCCAGGCGCGCTCGTTGACGGGCTCGCCGTACATGATCTCCACCAGGCCGCGGGAGTTGGTCAGGGTGACCTCGATGGCGTCGTCGAGGGAGATGCGCCAGAAGCCGGTCTCGCGCTGGTCAGCGCCGACGGGGTTGCCGTCAGCATCGATGCGCCAGGTGCGGGAGTCGAAGCGCAGGTAGTTCTCACCGTCGTGGGAGATGATCAGTTGCTGGCCGAAGGCGTATTCGGCGGAGTCGCCGTCAGCAGCGCTGTCGTCGACGGCTTGGCCGGTGCCCTGCCAGACGCCCACCAGTGGCAGCAGTGCCAGGAGGCCGTCGTGCAGGCTGGGGCCTTCGCGCAGGTTCGCGGTGTCGTCCGGAAGCGGGATTTCATCGAGCCCCAGCGCCGGGATGTTGCGGTGCGCAGTGTTCTTCGACTGCTCTGCGGCGAGGTTGACTGCCTCGTTGCCGTCCAAGGCGTTGCGCTCAGGGTTCGTGCCGTTGTCGGTGTTGTCCATGCCTACCCACAGTAGTCACCGCGGGACCTAACGGGCAGTGGCGGCTACCGGCGAGAGCATGTCTTGGGTCAGCTCCACATCCCGGCGTTGTGCAGAAAAGCGGATGGAGCCGCCGGAGACGTCGACTTTGTCTGCCTGCGCACCGATCGGTAGGTCGCGGGTGTCTAGTTCGAGGGTGTAGGCGGAGGTGACGGTGTCGGTGAGCGCGTCGGGGACGTCGATAAGCTGCTTCGGCTCCATGCGGAAGGTTGTGCCGGTCAGACGCAGGGTGACCACCGCGGTGGTTTTCTCCTCTGTGCCGGGGACGGTGCCGGAGAGCTGGGCTTCGGCCTCGCTGCCGCCGGTCGGGGAGATGTTGTACGGGTTGGCGATGTCCAGGTCCGTCATGCCCAGTAACTGGCCGAATGCGACGCCATCGAGCGACAGCGTGTTCTCCACGCGTTTGGCGCGCGCACCAATGAAGTCAGCGTCGTAGGCCTTATCTGCGGGGATCGTGATCTCGTAGATGTCGGTGCGGGAATTGGCGATGCCAATGCCGTCTACCTGCACATCGAGCGCCTGGAAACTCACGCGCGGCACCTCATCGGTGAAGCGGACCTGCGCGAACGGTAAACCGCCGACGTACGTCTCCGGGTCTGCCGCCAAATCGTCTGCGGCGCGTGCGTTCGCCGCCAAGCGCTTCTCGATGCTCGCCGTGCCCGCCGCGTCTGTCACGAACCCGATTCCGAGCACAACCGCAAGGACTCCAGCGACCACTGCGCCGGCTTTGAGCCCCGTGCGCGGCGTTGTCTGCCGCTGCGCCAATGTCGTGCCGTCCGCCATGTCTTTTACCGTAGCCTGGGGGCATGACGGACGTTTCCATTACCACTGTTTCCTTCCGCGACCGCGACGCTGACACAGCCGGGGCGGCGCGCGATATCCTCGCCCGCGCTGCTGAGCACGATGGCGTGGAGGCGTTCTCCGAGGCCTTCGTCCGCGGTCTCGACGGCGACGAGCACACGCACATCGCAGCGCTTATCGACGGCTCCCTTGCTGGCCTCGCCGCCCTCGCCCCCGACGGATCGGCCGAGCTGGCAGTCGACCCGCCGCGGCGCGGTGCTGGAGTAGGCGCAGCGTTGGCGCGGGAGGTGCTGCAGCGCCGTGACGACGCTGGTTTGTGGGCGCACGGTAACCTGCCTGCAGCGCAGGCGCTCGGAGCATCTCTTGACCTCGATGTTGTGCGCGAGCTGCTTGTCATGGATGTCGCGGGGGAGAAGCTCGCAGCAGTCGCGCAGGGCACGGATGAACTGCTGAGCGAGATCGCATCGCGGGCGGGTGGCTCCCATATAGAGGACATCAGTTATGCGGAGGCGGTGGGCAAGTGGGGGCGCGAAGACGTCGATAAGCAATGGCTCGCTGTGAACAACGACGCGTTTTCGTGGCACCCCGAGCAAGGCGGCTGGGATCTGAACCGGCTGAAAGAGGGAATGGACACGGACTGGTTCGACCCGAACGGCGTGCGGCTGCTGTGGGATGTTTCCGGCGAGCCGGCGTTAGCGGGACTCCACTGGACGAAGCGGCATTCCCGCACTCTCGGTGAGGTCTACGTTGTCGGATTGGCGAGCAATTACCGTGGCACCGGGCTAGGCGAACCGCTGATGCGCGCCGGGCTGGAGCACTTGGTGAATGGCGGTGCGCAGCGCGTCATCCTGTACGTGGAGTCAGACAACGAGCCAGCGGTGAAAAGGTACGTAGACATGGGGTTTAGCGTCGCGGAACGCCATGTTGTCTACTCAAATCAGCGCACTTTGTGACATAGAACGCACCACTAATTCACAGGAGACCACAAAGTTAACGCATTGTTCACCGTTTAGAACCTGTTGGGTTAACGCGCAGCCCGTAGCTTTCCCATACGTGAGCACCCAGCCACGGTGACTGGCGCGCGAAAACGCGCATCCGTGACCACGGCGGCTTGGGACCGATGCTCAGAAGAAGATCTGAATTCGCACCGGAAAGGTATCCCGTGATCCGTAACATCAAGCGCACCGCCGCTCTCGCCGGCCTTGCAGCACTGACCTCCGTTTCCCTGGTCGCTTGCGGCGACTCCGCAGACAACGGCGACAACTCCAACGACTCCGCAAACGAGAGCACCGACACCGGTGAAATCGAGGGCCTGTCCGGCGAGTCCGGCCAGCTCGTTGCTGAGGGTGCTACCTCTCAGGCAAACGCCATGGACTACTTCGGTTCCCGCTACGCTGAGGCTGTCGACGGCGCTAACCTCGCGTACAACGCAACCGGTTCCGGTAGCGGCATCAAGAACTTCGTGGGCAACCAGGCTGCTTTCGCCGGCTCTGACTCCCCGCTGAAGGAGGACAAGGGCGAGGTTGAGCAGGCCAAGGAGCGTTGCGGTGGCAACGACGCATGGCACCTGCCGATGGTCATCGGCCCGGTCGCTGTCGCCTACAACCTTGAGGGCGTTGAGGACCTGAACCTGTCCATCGACAACATCGTTGAGATTTTCGACGGCACCATCACCAAGTGGAACGACCCGAAGATCGCTGAGAACAACGATGGCGCAGACCTGCCGGACCAGGAGATCTCCGTGATCTACCGCTCTGACGAGTCCGGTACCTCCGACAACTTCCAGAAGTTCCTGTCTGCTGCTTCCGACGGCAAGTGGGAAGGCGAAGGCAAGGCATTCCCGCAGAAGGTCGGCGCTGGTGCTAACGGCTCCACCGCTGTTGCTGAGCAGGTCAACGCCACCAACGGTGCCATCACCTACGTTGAGGCTGGCTACGCCCGCGACCTCGAGCTCGGCGTTGCTAACGTCGACTTCGGCAATGGCCCGGTCGAGCTGAACAACGACACCGTCAACGCTGCTCTGGATAAGGTCGAGTTCAAGTCCGAGGGCAACGACATGGTCGTCGACGCTGACGCTCTCTTCGCCCAGCAGGAGGCTGACTCCTACCCGCTCATCCTGACCACCTACGAGATCGTCTGCTCCAAGTACGACGACGAGAAGACCCGCAACCAGGTCAAGGACTTCCTGACCGTCGTTCTGGAGTCCCAGGACGAAGAGCTCGAGGACGCTGGCTTCATCCCGGTTTCCGGCGAGTTCGCTGACAAGCTGCGCGAGTCTGTCGAAGCCATCAGCTAAGCGCTTTTGATGGTCGCCTAGGACTGCGGTCCTAGCCGACCGGCATACCCCCTGCTACCGAAGTGAGCCGGGGGTATGTCTTTGTGGCAACGAGTTTCTGAGTTCTAACTGAGAAACCACATGTCTTCTTCTGCGGACCCGCATGAGCGGAGCACCGCATTCAGAACTTTCACACAAAGGATTCGTCACTATGGCTGACAACGAATTGCCGGCAACTGAGCACGACGACCGCGGCGCCGGACCTGCCACTCGCGAAGATGCGGTGGTCAGCTCCTCCCAGGCCACACCGCGCGAGAAGGGCCAGGACCCCGCAGTTTCTGACACCCCCGCAACTGGCCACACCTCCGGCGGAGGCGCTGGCGTCAAGCGCCCGGGCGACCGCATCTTCGAAGCTCTCTCCACCATTTCCGCGGCGCTGATCACTGTGATCATCGCGGCCGTCGGTCTGTTCCTCGTGCTGCAGGCGATCAAGCCGCTGCGCCTGAACAAGGAGAACTTCTTCACCTACACCGGTCCCTGGCAGACCTCGAACCTGGAGAACATGCAGTTCGGTATTCCGAACCTGTTCTTTGTGACCATGATGGTCTCGATCATCGCCCTGATCATCGCTATGCCGATCGCCCTGGGCATCGCCATCTTCCTGTCCAACTACGCGCCGAAGCAGCTGGTTCGCCCGCTGGCAACGCTGGTGGACATGCTCGCCGCCGTGCCGTCCATCGTTTACGGTCTGTGGGGTGCGCAGGTCCTCGGCCCAGCACTGTCCGGTTTCTACGAATGGATCCACGGCACCTTCCTCGGGAACACATTCCTGTTCACTGCGGACGGTAACTCGCCGGCCTTCGCCACCAGCCGTAACATCCTCACCGGTGGCATCGTCCTGGCGATCATGATCCTCCCGGTCATCGCCGCGACTGCGCGTGAGGTCTTCGTGCAGACCCCTCCCGGCCAGATCGAGTCCGCTCTGGCACTCGGTGCTACCCGCTGGGAAGTCATCCGCATGACCGTGCTGCCGTTCGGCCTGTCTGGCTACATCGCCGGCTCGATGCTTGGCCTGGGCCGCGCTCTCGGTGAGACCATGGCGCTCTACATGGTCGTGTCCCCGAGTGGTGCCTTTCGTGGGTCGCTGTTTGACGGCGGCACCACCTTCGCTACCGCGATTGCAAACGCGTCCGCAGAGTTCAACAACGAGGTCTCGGCAGGTGCCTACATCGCTGCCGGCCTGGTGCTGTTCTTGCTGACCTTCATCGTCAACTCGATCGCCCGCGCGATCGTCAACAAGTAGGAGAGTAGCCATGAGCACTGCATATTCCGGCAACTCTGGCCAGCCTGACAAGGCAGACAAGGCCGACAAGGTTGTGAAGGAAGACAAGGTTGTAAAGACCGACAAGGACTCCACCGGCGCCTCCGCTGGTTCGGCCGCGGCAACCGCAACCGCAACCGAAACCGCCACCGAAACCCGCGAGCCGGCTCGCACCAACTCTGACGGGGACAACCCGTTCACCGACATTTCTGGTGGCCGTAAATTCACCAACGGCTTCATGGGCGGCCTGATGTGGCTGGCCATGATCCTCGCACTGATCCCGCTCGGCTGGCTGCTGTTCACCCTTGTCAGCCGCGGCATTGGCCCGATCTTGGACGTCGATTGGTGGACTGAGGACATGGGTGGCGCGCGTACCCGTGCCCCAGGCGGCGGTGCAGCGCACGCCATCGTCGGTACCCTCGTCCAAACCCTCATCGCGTCGCTGTTCTCCATCCCGATCGGTGTCTTCACCGCGATTTACCTGGTGGAGTACTCCGGCGGCAACCGTCTGGGCAAACTGACCACCTTCATGGTGGACATCCTCTCCGGTGTCCCGTCGATCGTGTCCGCCCTGTTCATCTACGCCCTGTGGATCACCATCCTCGGCCAGGAGCGCTCCGGTTTCGCCGTCGCCCTGTCTCTGATCCTGCTGATGGTCCCCATCGTGGTGCGAAATACGGAGGAGATGCTCCGTGTCGTCCCAATGGACCTACGAGAAGCCACGTACGCACTGGGCGTGCCGAAATGGAAGACGATCGTCCGCATCGTTTTGCCGACGGCCCTGTCCGGCATCGTCACCGGCATCATGCTGGCTGTCGCCCGCGTCATGGGCGAGTCCGCTCCGGTGTTGATCCTCGTGGGTTCGACGAAGGTGATGAACGCGTTCAACATCTTCGAAGGACCGCAGTCGTCGCTGCCGCTGTTCATGCTCGACATGTGGAAGTCTGGTTCGGCTCAGGCCGTTACTGACCGCCTGTGGGGTGCTGCCCTCACCCTGGTCCTCATCGTCGTCGCCCTGAACCTGCTTGCTCGCCTCATCGCGTCCAAGTACTCGGTCAAGAAGTAAGCCGCTAACCCCCTTTCACTCTCCAGGAGAAAACACAATGTCTAAGCTCGAGCTCAACGATCTCGACATTTACTACGGCGACTTCCACGCCGTGCAGAGCGTCAACATGAAGATCCCCGGCCAGGCCGTGACCGCATTCATCGGTCCGTCTGGTTGCGGCAAGTCCACCGTGCTGCGCACCCTCAACCGCATGCACGAGGTCATCCCGAACGCCTCCGTCGACGGCGAGGTCCTCCTCGACGGCCACGACATCTACGCCGACAACGTTGACCCGGTTGCAGTGCGCAACACCGTCGGCATGGTGTTCCAGAAAGCGAACCCGTTCCCGACCATGTCCATCGAGGAGAACGTCGTCGCTGGCCTGACCCTCCAGGGTGAAAAGGACAAGAAGAAGCTCAAGGAGATCACCGAGCAGTCCCTTCGCGGTGCGAACCTCTGGGACGAGGTCAAGGACCGTCTGGACAAGCCGGGCGGCGGCCTTTCCGGTGGTCAGCAGCAGCGTCTGTGCATCGCTCGCGCGATCGCTGTCCGTCCTGAGGTCCTCCTCATGGACGAGCCCTGCTCCGCTCTGGACCCGATTTCCACCCTCGCTGTTGAGGACCTCATTCACGAGCTGAAGGACGAGTACACCATCGTCATCGTGACCCACAACATGCAGCAGGCAGCCCGCGTGTCCGACAAGACCGGCTTCTTCTCCCTCGAGGCCACCGGTAAGCCGGGCCACCTGGTGGAGTTCAACGACACCACCACCATCTTCGAGAACCCGGAGCGCAAGGAGACCGAAGACTACATCTCCGGTCGCTTCGGTTAAATCGCTCTTCTTCGGGATACCACGTAAAGCCCTTCGGTCTTCGGGCCGGAGGGCTTTCGCCCTGTTGACGGGGCGTGCGGAACAGTCGTCGGCCTAGTCTTCGGCGAAGTAGCGCTCGAGGTTGCTGAAGCGCTCGTTCATCTCCACGTCTTGGCCGTCGGAGTCTTTGCTCTCAATGTAGTTCTCCGGGGTCAGGCCAGTGACGAGGAAAACGATGCGGGCAGCGACGTTGACGCAGTGGTCGGCGTAGCGCTCATAAAAGCGCGCGATGAGTGCCAAGTCGACGGCGAGGCGGTTGGGGCCTTCCCACTCCCGGCTGGTCAGGGTGGTCAGGAGTTGCTTGTGGGTGTCATCGACAGCGTCATCAAGCTCGTTCATCTCCAGCGCGAGGTCCGCGTCGGGGCTGATGAGCTGGTCGTGGATCAGTTCACTCATCGTGTCCGTGCGTCCGGCGAGCTCCACGACGCTTTCGCGTAACGACACCCCCGGCCCGTCAAGCGGCACCACCGGGTCCGGGTGGCGCAGCCGCGCGGTGTTGGCGATGTGTTTGGCCAACGTGCCCATGCGGTTGAAGTCTTCGACAATGTAGATCGAGGTGAAGACCTGCCGCAGTTCGGAGGCGACCGGGTTCTCCAGCGCGAGCAGCTGCATGGAGCGGCGTTCGCACCGGTCGCGGATCTCTTTGAGGGAGTCGGCGGCGGTTAGGGCAGCTTCAGCGTCGTCAAGCGATGCCTCGAGCACCGCGGTCGACGCGTGCTTCATGATCGCGCGCACAGTGTCGCTCATGATCTGCAGGTCGCGCGAGAAGGCGTCGAGGTGCTCGCGGTAAGCGGTTCGCATGCTTTATGACGTTACCCGCCCGAGTTCTCAATCTCCGCTCCTACAGGCACAGTGTCGTCCTCGGGGTCATCCAGCCAGCCTTCTGGGAGGACGACTTTGGCGCTGGAGCCTTTGCGGCCGCGAGCTTCGTCAGCGGCCTCGGCCATGGCGTCGGAGTCGGCAATGGTGGATAAGTGGGAGTGGAGCTCCTCGAGCGTGGAGACTCGGGCGAGTTCGCTGCGGAACTGGCCGCCGACGGGGAAGCCGCGCAGGTACCAGCCGACGTGCTTGCGTAGCTCGCGGCACCCACGCTCTTCGCCGTTGTGGGCAGCGAGCAGCTCACCGTGGCGGCCCATGATGCGGGCGACCTGGCCAAGCGTCGGTTCTGCCGGAACCACTTCGCCGCGCAGTTGGGCGGAGAGCTGGGCGAAGAGCCACGGACGGCCCAGACAGCCGCGGCCGACGACGACACCGTCGCAACCGGTGCGCTCCATCATCTCTTCTGCGTCGGTGGAGGCGAAGATGTCGCCGTTGCCCAGCACCGGAATCCCCGTGCCGTCCATGTGCTCGACCAGCCGGGAGATCTCGTCCCAGTCTGCGGTGCCGGAGTAACGCTGGGCGGCCGTTCGGGCGTGCAGTGCCACGGCCGATGCGCCTTCTTCAGCGGCAATGCGGCCGGCATCCAGGTGGGTCTTGTGCTCGTCGTCAATGCCCACGCGGAACTTCACAGTGACCGGAACGCGGCCGTCCGCTGCTTTGACCGCGGCGGAGACGATGTTGCGGTACAGCCCGCGCTTGTACGGAATCGCAGAACCGCCGCCGCGGCGGGTCACCTTGGGGACAGGACAGCCGAAGTTCATATCCACGTGATCCGCCATGTCGCCCTCGACGATCATTCGGACAGCCTTGTAAGTGTACTCCGGGTCGACGGTGTACAGCTGCATCGAGCGCGGTGTCTCCTGCGGTGCGAACGTGGTCATGTGCAGGGTCTTCTCGTTGCCCTCCACGAGCGCGCGGGCTGTGATCATCTCGCACACGTACAGTCCCGATACCGTGTCCGTGAGATCTTCCTCGATCTCGCGGCACAGCACACGGAACGGCATGTCCGTCACACCGGCCATCGGAGCGAGGATGACCGGCGAGGCGAGTTCGATGCCGCCGATGCGCAGTTGGGGGGCAATGGTAATCACAGCGCCCATTGTTCCCGCTTGGCCACGCCGGACACAAACCCGGACACGATCGAGACGCAGACCACGCTACCTAGTAAGTTGTGGCACAAAAATGCCAGGTGCGTCACAATGGTGTGAAAGAAGCACACGCGACATACAAGGAGTACAAGATGAGCGACCGCATTTCGCACGCGCAGCTGCGGGACAAGGTCATGTCCGCCGACGAGGCTGCCCAGTTCGTCGAGCACGGCGACAAGGTCGGCATGTCCGGCTTCACCGGCGCGGGCTACCCGAAGGCGCTGCCGACCGCCATCGCGGAGAAGGCGAAGGCCGCCCATGATAAGGGCCAGGACTTCAGCATCGATCTGTTCACTGGTGCTTCCACTGCTCCGGAGTGCGACGGCGTGCTGGCTGAGGCGAACGCGCTGCGTTACCGCATGCCGTACCAGTCCGACCCGACGATGCGTAACAAGATCAACTCGGGTGAGATGAAGTTCCAGGACATCCACCTGTCCCACTCCGGCATGATGGTTGAGCAGGGCTTCTTCGGCGACCTCGATGTCGCCATCGTTGAGGCTGTGCGGATCGATGAGAGCGGCAACATCATCCCGTCTTCCTCCGTGGGTAACTCCGTGGAGTTCCTTAACGCTGCCAAAAAGATCATCATTGAGGTAAACGAGTGGCAGTCTGAGGAGCTCGAGGGCATGCACGACATCTGGCTCGTGCCGCCGCTGCCGAACCGCATCCCGGTCCCGATCACCAAGGCGGGCGACCGCATCGGCACCACCTACATCGAGATCGATCCGGAGAAGGTCGTCGCTGTGGTGGAGACCAACGATCCGGACCGCAACGCACCCTTCAAGGCGCCGGACGAGACCTCCGAGCAGATCGCCGGCAACTTCCTGGACTTCCTGGAGAACGAGGTCAAGGCTGGCCGTCTCGCCTACGACGGCTACGTCATGCAGTCCGGCGTGGGCAATGTCCCGAACGCTGTGATGGCGGGCCTGATGGAGTCCAAGTTCGAGAACATCCAGGCCTACACCGAGGTGATCCAGGACGGCATGGTCGACCTGATCGATGCCGGCAAGATGACCGTGGCTTCCGCAACCTCCTTCTCCCTGTCCCCGGAGTACGCGGAGAAGATGAACAACGAGGCATCCCGCTACCGCGAGTCCATCATCCTGCGCCCGCAGTCCATCTCCAACCACCCGGAGGTCATCCGCCGCACAGGCTTGATTGCCACCAACGGCATGATCGAGGCGGACATTTACGGTAACGCCAACTCCACCCACATCAACGGCTCCCGCCTGATGAACGCCCTGGGCGGTTCCGGCGACTTCACCCGTAACGCATTCATATCCTCCTTCATCTCCCCGTCGGAGGCGAAGAGCGGCGCCATCTCCGCCATCGTGCCGTTCGTGTCGCATGTGGACCACACCGAGCACGACGCGATGGTCTTCATCACCGAGTACGGTGTCGCTGACCTGCGCGGCCTGGCTCCGCGCGACCGCGTGGCCAAGATGATTTCGATTGCCCACCCGACCTACCGCCCGCTGTTGGAGGAGTACGTCGCGCGCGCCGCGAAGTCCAAGTACCAGTCCACCCCGCACGACCTGCGTCACGCCTTCGACTTCCACCTCCGCATGGAAGAGACCGGCACGATGAAGCAGGACTAAGTTCCTGCCCGCACTCAGGTCGGCTGAACTTCAGGCCCGATTACTTGCGAGGGGTCCCAAGGGTTTACCATGGGACCCTACGGGCCTTTAGCTCAGTTGGTAGAGCTACGGACTTTTAATCCGCAGGTCCCGGGTTCGAGCCCCGGAGGGCCCACGATCCGTTGAAGCCCCTGGTGATGATTGGCCAGGGGCTTCGTTGCGCGTGCACCAGGCCGCGCTTGTGTCCCTGGCTTAGACTTGCTGCGTGGCTAGTCCGACAATCTCCGTGGTGATCCCGTGTCTCAATGACGCGGAGTTGCTCGAGCGTTGTCTGCGCAGCATCACCCGGCAACGTCGCGCGGCGGATTTCACGGTCGTCGTCGACAACGGGTCGGACGATGATTCAGTGCAGGTTGCCACGGCGCACGGTGCGACTGTCATCACGGAAGCGCGTCGTGGAATCACATGGGCAGCGGCAGCGGGTTATAACGCGGCATGCGGGTTAGGTGCCGACTACATTGTTCGCACCGACGCGGACGCGTGGCTGCCGGAAACATATCTGGAAAGGGTGGAGCAGCAGTGGCGTCACGCTCCTGCCCACACCGTAGGGATCACCGGCCCCGCGCTTTTCGACGGCACACCCCACCTCATTTCCCGCCTCTACCTATCCATGTACCGTCTCTCGGTCGGTTCTGCCCTGGGCCACCCGCCGTTGTTCGGGACCAACAGCTCGTTTCGCACCGAGTGGTGGCAGGCCGTCGGCAGCACGCTGGATCTCGCTGACACTGAATCGCACGACGACATTCAGCTCTCTTTTGCGGTGCGGCCGGGGGAGACGATCCGCTTCGTGCCCGAGCTTGTGGTGGGAATGGACGACCGAGCCCTGCGTGGCCGGCGCCAGCTTCGCCGGCGGTTCCTCAGAGGGTGGCATTCGATGATGCGGGGATTTTCTTCCTCCCCTCCGTGGCAGCGCTTGCCGCAGCGCCTAGTGCAGGCCCGAACGGGAGCCGGTCCCGCGCTGTAGGCTCGGTGAGGTACCTACTGCTCTGCTGCAAAGGCCCGTTGTGACAGATTCCTATCTTGCCCGCTACGACCGCATGGCGGACAGAGCCGCGGCGCAGGTGATCGGGCAGTACTCCACCAGTTTCTCCCTAGCCACGCAGGTGCTCGACGCCGACACGAAGCGCGACATCCGCAACGTGTACGCGGTGGTCCGAATCGCTGACGAGATCGTCGATGGCACCGCCGCTGAGGCCAACGAGTGCCCGGAAACCCTGTTGGAGCTCTACGAAGAGCAGGTCTTGCACGCGCCGATGCACCGTTTTCACACCGACCCGGTGCTCCACGCCTGGGCGAACACGCACCGCCGCTGCGGCATCAAAGATGACCACGTGCGGGCGTTCTTTGCCTCGATGCGCCGCGACATTACGCATTCGGATTACTCCGAGGAAGATTTGGGGGACTACATTTACGGTTCCGCCGAGGTGATCGGCTTGATGTGCTTGGACGTTTTCCTGCACGGCCACGACCCCACGGACGAGGACCGTCGCACGATGGAGGAGGGCGCCAGGGCGCTAGGATCCGCGTTTCAGAAGGTCAACTTCCTCCGCGACCTCGGTGAAGACCGCGACGGCCTGGGGCGCGCGTACCTGGGCACGGAGCTTGACGACGCCGCAAAGCGCACCCTCACCAGCGGCATCAACCGCGAACTCGACCGCGCCCGCACAGCCATCCCGCTCCTGCCTCCTGCAGCGGCACGGGGAGTGGCAGCGGCCGAAGCGCTCTTCCGCGACCTGAACGAGCGCGTCGCGGCCACACCGGCGCATGAGGTGGCCGCGACGAGAATCAGCGTGCCTAACCACCGCAAGCTGCTGCTCACGGCGCGGGCAATCAGGAAAGTGAGAACCCAGTGACCCACCCCGAAACAGCGATCGTGATCGGTGCCGGCGTGGCCGGCATGGCCACAGCCGCACTGCTGGCCAAAGAGGGCATCAAGACCACGGTTGTGGATAAGTTGCCCACCCATGGCGGCCGGGCCGGTACGGAATCTGTCGAGGGTTTCCGCTTTGACACCGGCCCCAGCTGGTACCTCATGCCGGACGCGTTCGACCACTTCTTCGCGTTGTTCGGCAAGCGCACCGCCGACGTGCTGCATCTGGCACCGCTCGCTCCCGCGTACCGGCTGTTTCCCGAGGGCGATGCGCCCATAGACGTCACCTCTGGCCGTGACAACGCCGCCGAACTGTTCGAGTCCATCGAGCCCGGTGCCGGAGCAAAGCTGCGCACCTACCTCGACACTGCTGAAGAGACCTACGAGCTCGCGCTGGAGAACTTCCTGTACACGACGTTCCGCTCTATCGCGCCGTTCACGCAGATCTCCGGCCATTACAGTGAGTTGGCGCGCTATCTCACCGAGCCGATCGACCGCTTCGTGGCTAGCCGTTTCACCGACGTCCGCCTGCGCCAGATGCTCACGTACCCGGCAGTGTTCCTCTCCTCGCACCCGGCGCGCACGCCGTCGATGTACCACTTGATGAGCCACACCGACCTCACCCAGGGCGTGCAATACCCCCTAGGTGGGTTCGCCGCAGTGATGGACGCGCTCTACGACATCGCCGTAGAGCAGGGCGTGCGCTTTTCCTTCAATACCGAAGTCGCAGCGATCAACTATTCCGGGCGCGCGGCCACAGGCATCACGCTTATCGACGGCCGCACCCTCCCCGCCGACATCGTCATCTCCTGCGCGGACCTGCACCACACGGAGACCCGTCTGCTGCCGAAGAAGAAGCGCACCTACGACGAGAGCTACTTCGCCCCCCGCGATCCAGGCCTGGGCACGGTGCTGGTCATGCTGGGCGTGGAGGGGGAGATTCCCCAGCTTGCGCACCACAACCTGCTGTTTTCCCGCGAGTGGGACGACGATTTCGCGGCGGTCTTCGATGGCCCCGTTCCGCAGCGGCCGATTGGCGCCTCCCGTTCCATCTACGTCTCCAAACCGAGTGCGACCGATCCTGGCGTGGCCCCTGCGGGGCATGAGAACCTCTTCGTGCTCGTCCCCGTCGCAGCGGAGGAGGCCATCGGCCACGGGAATATGTACCGGGAGCAGGCGAGCGAGCAGGTCGAAAGGATTGCTAGCGCTGCCACCCAGCAGATTGCTGATTGGTGCGGGGTTGAGGGGTTGGAGGGAAGAATCGTCGTCAAGCAAACGCTGGGACCGGCGGACTTCGCTGAGCGGTACCACGCGTGGTCGGGTGGATCCATCGGGCCCGCGCACACGTTGCGGCAGTCGGCGTTTTTGCGTGGGTCCAACAAGAGCCGCAAGCTGGACAACCTGTACTACGCCGGCGGAACGACAACCCCTGGTGTGGGTGTGCCCATGTGCCTGATCTCCGCCGAGAACGTGATCAAGCGGCTGCGCGGCGACACGAGCGCAGGCCCGCTGCCGGAGGCGCTCTAATGCAGTTCGCGTACCTGGGGGTGCTGCTGTTCTCGCTGGCAGGCATGGTGATCATCGATCACCGCTGGAAGACTGCGTTCTTCCGTGACTCGCGCCGGGCCTGGCTGCTCTCTCTGGGGTGCGTGGCGGCGCTGCTGTGCTGGGACGGACTCGGCATTGCCACTGGCACGTTCGTGCGCGGCGATTCGCCCTACATGGTGGGCATCGATCTTGCGCCGCAGCTGCCGCTGGAAGAACCGATTTTCCTGTTCTTTCTCACGTACCTGACGATGAACCTGACAGGACTGCTGCGCCCGTGACCTACCTTCTGATTTCTGCCCCGTTCTTGATCGCGGCCGCGGCATTGTGGGCTAGGCGGCGGCCCTGGAAGTTGACCGCCGCGGTGGCCGGCATCCTGTTCGTGCTCACCATCGTCTTTGACAACCTCATGGTGGCAGCAGGCCTGTACGAATTCGGTCACGCCACCACCCTCGGGCTGAACATCGGGCGGATTCCGGTGGAGGATCTGTTCTACCCACTGTTCACAGCCCTGGTGGTCACCGCGTTCTGGGGGCGTGACTGATGCGGGTGCTACGGGGCATTCTCGCGGCGTCGCGGCCGCTGAGCTGGGTGAACACAGCCGTTCCGTTCGCGCTGACTTACCTGCTGGCGCAGGGAGAGTTTTCCGCGCTGCTGGTAGTGGGCTTCATCTTCTTCCTCATCCCGTACAACGTCGCGATGTACGGGATGAATGATGTCTTCGACTACGAATCTGACATCGTCAACCCGCGCAAAGGCGGTGTGGAAGGCGCTGTGCTGCCGAAGACCATGCACCGGCTCCGTGGCCACAGAGCTCGGCGCCCGGACGACCACGCGGTTCGCGGGCGTGCTGTACGGTCTGGCGGCCGGGCTGTGCTTCGTGCTGCCGGCCCCGGGGTGGGTTGTGGGACTGCTCGGCCTGGGATACGTGGCCAATACGCTGAAGTTTTGGAACGTCACTGACGCCACGTCGGCGGCAGTGAATCGTGCGTGGAGGGTCTTCCTCTGGCTGAATTACGTGACTGGCGCAGTCGTGACCATCTCGGTGCTTTCGAACGTTCTGGGATTCTCAACCTAAGGGTCGGCGCCCCAGCATGAGGCCGTCGAAGGGGCGTAGGGTGGCGCCTATGGTCGCAGATCGCGCAAACAGCGAAGACAGCAGGAACAACACGAGCACCGGCAGCACCAGAATCAGCCTCAGTAAGGCCGAGGGCAGTCGCCGCAGCGCCGCCGAGAAGCCGTGGCTGCGCTTCTACCCGGAGTGGACCGACCACACGTTGGACTACGGCGACGACACGCTGGCGGACCTCTACGACAAGAATCTCGCGGTGAACGGGCGGAAGCCGGCGACGCGGTTCTTCGGCAGGCCCATGACCTATGCTCAGCTCGACGAGCAGGTCCGCCGTGCTGCCGACGGGTTGCGCAAGGTCGGGGTGGCCCAGGGCGACCGCGTGGCCATCATGCTGCCGAACTGCCCACAGCACGTCGTGGCATTTTTCGCCGTACAGAAGCTCGGCGCGGTCGTGGTGGAGCACAACCCGCTCTACACGGTGAATGAGCTGCGCCCCCAGTTCAACGATCACGGTGCCAAGGTCGCTGTGGTCTGGGATAAGGCCGCCGACACGGCGAAAAAACTCGCGAAAGACACCCCGCTGGAGACGATCGTCAGCGTGGACATGACAAAAGCGATGCCCCTGGTGCAGCGGGTGGCGTTGCGGGTGCCCGTCGGAAAGCTCAAGGAAGCGCGCGCGTCGCTGACAGCGCAGGCGAAGGACACGCTGCCGTGGGAGAGGTTCCTCGGCGAACCCCGCGCGATCGACACGCCGCGCATGCTTAGCGACGACCCCGCCCTCATCCTCTACACCTCCGGCACCACCGGAAGCCCCAAGGGTGCGCCGCTGACGCACCGCAACTTGCTGGCCAACCCGATCCAGGGGCGCGCGTGGGTCAAGGAGCTGCAGGAACCCGGCCAGCGCATGCTGGCCACGCTGCCGTTCTTCCATGCTTACGGTCTGACGTTCTCGTTGACGCTGACGTTCCTCATCGGCAGCGAACTGATCTTGCTGCCCGCCCCGACGATGGACCTGATCATGGGCGCGATGAAGAAAAAGAACCCGCCGACGTTCGTGCCGGGTGTGCCTACCGTATTTGAGCGCATTGTCTCGACGGCTGAGGAAGAAGGCGCGGACATGTCGGCGGTGCAGACGGGCTTCTCTGGCGCGTCGTCGCTGCCGGCGGAGGTCATCGAGGGCTGGGAGAAGGCGACCGGCGGCCGGCTCGTGGAGGGCTACGGGCTGACAGAGACGTCGCCGATTCTCATCGGTAACCCGCCGACGGACGATCGCCGGCCCGGGTACATCGGCATCCCGTTCCCGGACACGGAGATCCGCATTGCCAACCCCGATAACCTCGACGAGGAAATGCCCTACGGTGAGGCCGGCGAGATCCTGGCCAAGGGGCCGCAAGTCTTCGGCGGGTACCTGAACAACGATGAGGCGTCAGCCACAGTCTTCCACGACGGCTGGTTCCGCACCGGCGACATGGGCGTGATGGATGAAGACGGCTTCATCAGACTGGTCAGCCGCATCAAGGAGCTGATCATCACCGGTGGGTTCAACGTCTACCCGGCGGAAGTCGAAGAGACGTTGCGCACGCACCCAGACATCGAGGAGGTCACCGTGGTAGGCCGCCCGCGCACGGACGGTTCCGAAGACGTCGTCGCGTGCGTGGTGCTGGCGGAGGGCACGAAGCTCGACCCGGACGGCCTGAAAGAATTCGCGCGTGAGAACCTCACCCGGTACAAGGTGCCACGCACCTTCTACCACTTTGAGGATCTGCCAAAAGATCAGCTAGGTAAGATCCGCCGCCGCGAGGTGCGTGACGCGCTACTCGCCCGCATCGACGGCGAATAGTCGCGCTAGTCCCAGATGCCGAGGTTCATGAGGATCGCGCCGTCGTCACGCACGAGCGCGAGGTCGCCTTCCTCGGCTTGAGGGATCTCACGGATGAGGCGCTGGATCCGCAGCTGGTAGCGCTTTTCCTCGCCGTCGACGGTGAGAGTGCCCACGGAGTTGAGCATGTCGTGGTTCTCAACGACCACGTTATCGACTGTGACATCCTCACTGCCCGTGCCGCGGACGGCGAAGATCGGCGAGGTCTCAGAGAAGTCTGCACCGTTGTCGCCGGTCAGGATCACCTGCGCGAATTCGCGCACTGCGACAGGGTCTGCTGTCAGGTGTGCCACGGAGCGGCGGCCGAGGACGGAGTGGGTAAGGGGCGTCAGCTCGTCGTCAAGCGCCATGTCTTCCTCGCGGTAGCTGAAGCCGCACTGCGTGAGGTTGCCCTCGTTGTCGGGGCCGACGAGCACCTCGATGCCGACTTTGTCGTCGCGGTCGTACGCGCGGTAGGAGCCGTCGACCTGGGTGATCCTCGAGAATTGGTTGGCGAATTCGTCTTTGGTGGGGTGGAGTTCTGCGTCGCTGTAGATGTTTGCGGTAGCCATAATCCCTACTGTAGGCTTTTCGCATGGCAGAGCTCGCCGTTGCTTTCGGATTCAGCTTGTTCGCAGGCTTATCGACGGGCCTCGGCGGCCTCATCGTCGCCCTCAAGAACACTCCCAGCCAGCGCTTCTTGGCGGGAGCTCTCGGTTTGTCCGCCGGGGTTATGGTGTTCGTCTCCCTGGTGGAACTGCTCCCGGAAGGGGTGGACGGGCTCAGCGAGGCGGGACGCAGCCGCCCCGACGTGTGGGCCGCGGTCGCTTTCTTCGCCGGTATTGCGCTCATCGCTGTCATTGACCGGTTCGTACCGGAAGAGATCAACCCGCATGAGGGGCCGGACGTGCGCGCCGCCGGCCGGATGCGCCGGGTGGGGGTGATGACGGCGCTGGCAATCGCCATTCACAACTTCCCCGAAGGCTTCGCCACCTTCTTTGTCGCGCTGCAGGATCCGGCGTTCGCGCTGCCCATCGCGGTGGCCATTGCGATCCACAACATTCCCGAAGGCATCGCGGTGGCGGTGCCCATGCGTGAAGCGACGGGTTCTAAGTGGCGCGCGGCGTGGTGGGCAACACTGTCGGGTCTGGCGGAGCCACTCGGCGCGGTGGTGGGCTACCTGCTTCTGCGGCCGTTCATTGGTCCCGAGGCGCTCGGTGTCGTGTTCGCGGCAATCGCGGGAGTAATGGTGTTTGTGAGCATCGACAAGCTGCTGCCCACCGCCATTGAGACCGGCCGACACCACACCGCCATATACGGTTTTGTCGCCGGCATGGCTGTGATGGCAGTGAGCTTGCTTTTGCTCGCCTAGTTTCAAAGCCTCAGCAGGTCATGCTCAACCTCGAATCCGTAAAGCACGACCTGTAACTCGCTTTTGCTCGCTAAAGTGACGGGTATGGCTCTCCTTCGACTGATCCTCAACATCATTTGGCTGATCACCGCCGGTATCTGGTTGTTCCTTGGCTACGTTCTCGCCGGCGTGTTGGCCTGTCTGCTCATCGTGACCATCCCGTTCGGTCTGGCGTCCTTCCGCATCGCCGGGTACGTGCTCTGGCCGTTCGGCCGCGAAGTTGTTGACACCGGCCAAGGCGGGGGCTTCAGTCTGATCGGCAACGTCATCTGGTTCATCGTTGCTGGCCTGTGGTTGGCACTCGGACACATCGCCACTGCTCTGGCCCAGGCGATCACAATCATCGGGTTGCCGTTGGCGTGGGCGAACCTGAAGCTCATCCCGGTCACCTGCTTCCCCTTCGGCAAGACCGTCGTGGGCTCCCACGACAACCGATCCACCATGGTGCCAGTCACCCGCTAGATGAGTGAGAAAGATTTCCGTGGCGCCTCGGAGGTCACCCGGTACGCGGTGAGCACCGTCCTCGCATTCGGCGCGATCATCATGCTGCGGTTGCTGCTCCCGCGGGAAATGCTCGCGCAGCATTCGGAGATGGTGATCATCAGCACCTACCTGACTTACTGGGTCGTCTACGTCACGATCTTCGGCTGGTGGACGGTGCGCCTGCTCTCGCGCCTCAACCCGGCTGAGCTGCGGGCATATGCGCGATCCGAGCGTGCCTCCGCCGAGAGTAAGTGGGTTAAGGGGTGGGGAATCAAGGGGGCCGCGAACCTTTCCGGCCTCGGCGCGATCGTGGCGATGGCCGCGGCGATCGCGATGAGCCGCTTCGATGTTTTCCGGGAGGATTGGCGCTGGTTGGCAGTCGGTGGTATCGCGGTGGTGTGGTCGTGGGTGTTCATGATCGTCACCTACGCGGCGGAGTACCTCGAGCTCGACTATCGGTACCGGGCGGAAGGGGAGCAGCCTATGTTCGACTTCTCCTATTTGGATGGGGAGCCGCTCTTCGGCGACTACCTGAACCAGGCAGTGATGGTGTCCACGATGGGTGCAAGTGTTCCCGCCACCCCGACAAACAGGCACGCCTGGAAAGAGATCCGCTACAACACTTTGATTGCCTTCACCTTCAACACCATGGTCATCGCCATGGTGGTCTCCGTCTTGAGTGCTACTCTCGCCGCATAAATAGCTGACCACCTGTGCATTTGGAGGGGGTTGACGGGCCGGTTTATGATAGGCAAGCTGTCCAGCGGACGGCGAACAAGTCAATACGGCTTTGCCCCCATCGTCTAGTGGCCTAGGACTCCGCCCTTTCACGGCGGCAACACGGGTTCGAATCCCGTTGGGGGTACGAAGGCCCTGTGGCGCAGTTGGTTAGCGCGCCGCCCTGTCACGGCGGAGGTCGCGGGTTCAAGTCCCGTCAGGGTCGCAGTTGTCATCAGTCGCGACATTGTTGACAGATGAGTCGCGACATGGTGGACAAACCGGCGTCTTGGTGTTTATTTTTTCCAAGGTGCCGGTTGCGGTTTTCAGGTCAGTGGGGGTTGGCCTTTTCGCCAGTATGGTTTTTGGTAGTTGCGGGATGTGTCGATGTAGTGCTCGGTGATGGGTTCGCCGGTTTCTTTTAGTGATGTCGTGATGTGGTTGTCGGTGATGATCATCAGGACTTCTTCGCCGCTGTAGGCTCGGCCGATTCCTAGGCTGTAGAGCCTGCCGGCGTAGCGGATGGTGACTTTGCCGCTGGCGGCGACGACGTCGTTGCGGGTGCGCCATTCTTCTTTCGGGGTGAAGGTTGGTTCAGCTTTAGGTCCTGTTGTGTAGGCCTGGTGCAGGGTACGGCGTCCGAGTGATCGGTGGGGCCTTTCCGGGCGGTTCATCTGTCAACGATGTCCCGACTGATACCAGCACCGTCACTAACCACGCGGGGGTGGCGGGAGGTGTCAATGATGTCGCGACTGAGGTGTCAACCATCACCCCGGATTGTTTCTATCCCCTAAGTGTCAACGATGTCGCGACTGACCTGTCAACCATCAGGAATGCTGTCCCAGGCACGCCGTGTCAATTATGTCAAGACTTCAGACACCGTCAGGGTCGCAGTCAAGCTCGAGGTTCACCTCGGGCTTTTTGTCTTTCGGTGGTTCACCGGTGTTTGCGTTTCCAGATCCGCTGCCAGCCGTAAGGCACCAACTTTCGCTCGCTGCAGGGATTCCCGGTCGCCTAGGATGGTTGGGCATATGAGGGTGCCCTCGTGGTGGCACGCTCGGCGAGCCGTTGACCACTCTGTATAGCGGCGAGCGCCCCCGCGGGTGCGTACTTGCTTGATGAGCCGACGACCGGGCTCCACCTCACGGGCACTGCTCGTATCGTGGCGCTGTTCGACGCGCTTGTCGACGGCGGCGCCACCGTCATCGTCGTTGAGCATAACCTCGCGGTCGTCGCACGGGCGGATTACGTCACCGATCTTGGCTCCGAAACAGGGCGATACCTCGCTTTATCTGGCGATTTGTTGCTGCAGTGAGGGGCTGTGTAGAGTAGTCACTCGTGCAAGATGCGGTGGGCAACGCCCTGCACTGCGCACAGGATTGGAGAATCCGGACAAGAGAATAAGGCCCTGTGGCGCAGTTGGTTAGCGCGCCGCCCTGTCACGGCGGAGGTCGCGGGTTCAAGTCCCGTCAGGGTCGCTGAACTGCTTAGTTTCAGCGGTTCCGGCCAGATAGCTCAGTTGGTAGAGCACACGCCTGAAAAGTGTGGGGTCGCCAGTTCGATCCTGGCTCTGGCCACAGAATGAATCCCTCCGCGAAAGCGCAGGGATTTTTTCGTCTGTAGGGTCGTGCCATGAGCGATAACCAGAACAACGACTACAAGGTCGAGCACAACGAAGTTGGGCACCGTTACGTCATCGAGGTCGACGGGCAGCAAGCAGGCTTCGCCAACTACCACGAGACCGGCGACGTGCGGGACTTCAACCACACCGTCATCGACCCGGCGTTCCGCGGTCGAGGACTATCCGGCAAGCTGATCAAGGCGGCGCTCGACGACACCCGTAGCGCTGGCAAGCAGATCGTGCCGTCGTGCTCTGCCGTGGAAAACTTCATTGCGAAGAATCCGGAGTACAACGACCTCGTGTCGTAGTTGCCCTTGCCAACATAACGCCGTGGACACGAGCAGCTAGAAACAACTAGCTAGAACGTTTCTTTCTTGGCGAGAAATGTAGCCTTCTAGTCGATTGGCTCTAGCTCACCGGAGATTTCGGCAAAAGGGCGGCGCCTGTACCACCGCACTCGTGTCCTAGATCACGTAGTTCGAGTCGTTCGCCACGTAGGCGTCCGGGTCCACCAAGTGCTTGCGCTCGTCTTTCATGCGCGGGCGGAACTTGGCGGGGATGCCGATGGCGATGCAGTTCGCTGGGACGTCTTTTGTCACCACAGCGTTGGCGCCGACAGCGGAGCCCTCGCCAATCGTGATCGGGCCCAGTACCTTCGCGCCCGCTCCGATGGTGACGTTGTCGCCGATAGTGGGGTGGCGCTTGGTCTGCGTGAGTACCTGCCCGCCCAAGGTGACCCCGTGGTAGAGCATGACCCCGTCGCCAATCTCGGCGGTTTCACCGATCACGATGCCCATGCCGTGGTCGATGAAGAAGCGCCGCCCGATCGTGGCACCGGGGTGAATCTCCACGCCAGTGAGGAAGCGGGTGAACTGCGCCAGCACACGCGCGGGCCCCTTGTGACCGTTCACCCACAGTTTGTGGCTGATCCGATGCGACCAGATGGCGTGAAGGCCGGAGTAAACAATGGCGTTCTCCACGTCGCCGCGGGCGGCGGGGTCATGCTGCCGGGCGTTTTCCAAGTCCTCACGGATTGCGCTGATCACCTTGAACATGTCGCCAGAGTTTAGCAGCGCGAAACGGAACGCCCCCGCGGCCCTGCGGGTTTAGATTCACAGGATGCGGGGGCGGTGACGGGGCGGTCAGCCGTCGATAAGCAATGCTTAGTCGCGGATGTCCTCGTACAAAATGGTGGAGATGTAGCGCTCGCCGAAGTCGCAGACGATGGTGGCGATGGTCTTGCCGGCGTTCTCCGGGCGGGACGCGACCTCAAGTGCAGCCTTGATGTTGGCACCGGTGGAGATGCCGCCCAGGATGCCGTCCTTCGCTGCGAGCTCGCGGGAGGTCGCTACGGCATCCTCGTTGGAGATGGTGATCACTTCGTCAACGATCTCGCGGTCGAGGGTGCCCGGGACGAAGTTCGCGCCCAGGCCCTGGATCTTGTGCGGACCCGCGGTGCCCTCGGACAGCAGCGGGGAAGCGGACGGCTCGACCGCGACGAGCTTGATGTCCGGGTTCTTCTCCTTGAGGTACTTGCCGGCGCCGGAGATGGTGCCGCCGGTGCCCACGCCTGCCACGAGGATGTCGATCTCGCCGTCGGTGTCGTTCCACAGCTCTGGGCCGGTGGTCTCGTAGTGGACCTTCGGGTTGGCTTCGTTCTCGAACTGGCGGGCAAGGATGGCGTTTTCGGTCTGCGCGACAATCTCGTCTGCCTTTTCGACAGCACCCTTCATGCCTGCGGAGCCCGGGGTGAGCTCGATCTGCGCACCGTATGCGCGCAGGACAACGCGACGCTCGACGGACATGGTTTCCGGCATGGTCAGGATGACCTTGTAGCCGCGAGCTGCACCGACAAGCGCGAGGGCGATACCGGTGTTGCCGGAGGTTGCCTCGACGATGGTGCCGCCCGGCTTGAGTTCGCCGGAAGCCTCAGCTGCGTCGATGATTGCGCGGCCGATGCGGTCCTTGACGGAGTTGGCCGGGTTGAAGAACTCCAGCTTGCCCAACACGCGTGCGTTAGCGGCGTCGGTGTCCTTGGTAATGCCGTTGAGCTGGACCAGCGGGGTGCCGCCGATGGTGTCCAGGATGTTGTTGTAGATGTTCGCCATGAGGTAGCGCTCCTTGCGTTGGTCGCATGTGTCTTTTTCGGGCGGTAGCGCGGGTGCTCCGCTCACGGAAACCGATCGTACATCAATTCGCGCAGAAACCTAGACCGCTCGGTATAACTATGTTGAACCGACCTGTTTTGCGGCGGTGACGTGCGCGGGGGCACCCACTCGGGGGAGAGGGATGGTAGCTTCGTCCGGTGATTCGGGCATTCCGACATGTCAGTGCACATGTCAACGACGTGCCTTAGGGGAGGGGTCGCAATTTGGTTACCCCCATAACCGGGTTATTATGGACCTCATCCGCACACCGAACCAGATGTTTCCCTGAGTCGGGGAATCACTTGCAGTGGGCGCTCTGATGAAGGAGAACGAATGGATCCGCACCGGGTCAAGGACGATGAGGACGCAATCCGCGCCTCACTGACGTCCCTTAAGACCGCGACCGGAATCCCGGTGGCCATGTACGGCACACTGCTTGCAGACAATCGACTGCAGATCACCCAGTGGGTGGGGCTGCGCACGACGTCGCTGCACAACTTGGTTCTGGACCCGAACCAGGGCGTCGGCGGGCGTGTTGTGGCTACCCGTCGCGCGGTGGGCGTGTCCGATTACACCCGCGCGAGCGTCATCTCCCACGAGCACGACGCATCGATCCAGGACGAAGGCTTGCATTCTGTGGTGGCTGTGCCCGTCATCGTGCAGCGCGAAATCCGCGGCGTCCTGTACGTAGGTGTGCATTCACCCGTGCGGCTGGGGGAGAAGGTCATCGAGGAAGTCACGATGACAGCGCGCACGCTTGAGCAAGACCTCGCGGTCAACTCCGCTTTACGACGAGCCGAGGGCGGCAAAACTGCCACCGCTAAGACCGGCCGCGTGATGAACGGGGCCGAGTGGGAACAGGTGCGTGCGACCCACTCCAAGCTGCGCATGCTGGCGAACCGTGTGGAGGAAGGTCCGGTCCGCAAGGAGCTGGAGCAGCTGTGTGACCAGATGGTCTCCCCGGTGCGTGTCAAACAAGCGACGAAGCTGTCTGCTCGTGAGCTGGACGTTTTGTCGTGCGTAGCCCTGGGGCATACGAACGTGGAGGCCGCCGAAGAAATGGGCATCGGCGCGGAGACGGTGAAGTCCTACCTCCGCAGCGTGATGCGCAAGCTCGGAGCCCACACGCGCTACGAGGCTGTGAACGCCGCACGCCGAATTGGCGCACTGCCCTAAAACTTTCATTACCCTGGGTGCCGTGAAACAGCGATTTCTGGTCCAAGGTGGCACCCGTCTGCAGGGCTCGGTGCGAGTCGAAGGCGCGAAGAACAGTGTGCTCAAGCTCATGGCAGCGGCCCTTCTCGCGGAGGGAACAACGACCCTGAACAACTGCCCCGAGATTCTCGACGTCCCGTTGATGAAGAAGGTTCTCGAGGGCTTGGGCTGCCAAGTGGAGATTGAGGGCACAGTCGTGCGCATCCACTCGCCAGCGTTCATTTCTTCCCGCGCTGATTTCGACGCGGTGAGGCAGTTCCGTGCGTCGGTTGCGGTGCTCGGGCCGCTCACCGCGCGCTGTGGTGAGGCCGTCGTTGCGCTGCCCGGTGGAGATGCGATCGGTTCACGTCCCCTGGATATGCACCAATCGGGTTTGGAGAAGCTCGGTGCGACGACGCACATCGAGCACGGCGCTGTGGTTGCCCGCGCGGACAAACTGCGCGGTGCGAAGATCAGCCTCGACTTCCCGTCCGTGGGCGCAACAGAGAACATTCTCACGGCCTCGGTTCTTGCGGAAGGTCAGACGATTCTGGACAACGCCGCCCGCGAGCCTGAGATTGTGGATCTGTGCGAGATGCTCAATGAGATGGGAGCGCGGATCCAGGGTGCGGGCACGTCGACCATCACTATCGACGGCGTGGAGTCGCTTCGCCCGACGGAGCACACCGTCGTCGGTGACCGCATTGTCGCAGGCACCTGGGCCTACGCGGCCGCGATGACTCAGGGTGACGTGACAGTCGGCGGCATCGCCCCGCGTCACCTCCACCTCGCTTTGTCAAAGCTGCGGACTGCAGGCGCTGACGTGGAGACCTACGACCAGGGCTTCCGCATCCGGATGAATCGCCGCCCCCAGGCGGTGGACTACCAGACGTTGCCGTTCCCCGGCTTTCCTACTGACCTTCAACCCATGGCTATCGGCTTGAGCGCTATCGCCGACGGCACATCGGTGATCACGGAGAACGTCTTCGAATCGCGTTTCCGCTTTGTCGACGAAATGCTCCGCCTGGGTGCTGACGCCACCGTTGACGGCCACCACGTTGTCCTGCGCGGCGTGAACAAACTCTCCTCCACCGACGTGTGGTCCTCCGATATCCGTGCAGGCGCCGGCCTTGTTCTCGCTGGCCTTGTCGCCGATGGGCAGACCGTCGTCCACGATGTCGAGCACATCGACCGCGGTTACCCCTACTTTGTCGAGAGCCTCAATGCGCTCGGCGCCAACGTGCAACGAATTAGCGTTTAAAACGCTTATCGACGGCACCTAGAAACCGTGTTTGTGCTGGGGGTTTGTGTTGTTGGTGGTTGGTGTGTAGCTTTATGTGAGTCAGCGTGACCGAC
>NZ_JAGPZA010000012.1:0-82605 GCF_024454095.1 Corynebacterium sp. CCUG 69979
ATCGGTGCGGTGGTCATCAACGAACCGGAAGCGGATCACCAGTTCGTCTCTTCCATGAAATATTTGGCTGCCTTACGCAAAATATCGCGTTCTTCTTTCAGGCGGGCGTTTTCCTGTTGCAGCTGACGTAGCTTCTCAGCATCGGTCAGTTGCCTCGCACTATCAGCACGTAAGCCCGCTGAAAGCTGGGGTTTCGTGCCAGTTCCGTACTTATCAACCCATACGCGAAGCGTGGAGCGGTTGATCCCTAAATCAGCGGCCGCAGCGTTCAACGACACCTGTGGATCGTTCTCGTACATCGCGACCGCGTCGCGCTTGAACTGATCCGAATAAACCTTCCTAGGCATGGAGGTAGATTACCTTTCCCCGACTCAACACAGCCGGACTCAGAGGTGTCTACCAAACAGGGGTCAGGTCCGGGTGGTTGCTGCTAAGGGGGATAACAGTTTGGGGGGTCGTACGATTGACAATCTGGTGTTTCGGTGGGTTGTTGATCAGATTGATCATGATGATCCGGATTTGGCGGATTCGTTGCGGTCTGCTCCTGCGTCGGTGATGAATGCGTTGCAGGAGAATATTCGTGAGGCGAAGGAGATGTTGTCGGATACGTCGTCGGCGACGGTGACGATTTCTTCGCCGTCGGGGGAGCGGGATGTGTTGATTACTCGTGATGAGTTCAACCGGGTGATTTCTGCTCCGATTCAGCGTGCGGCTGAGATGACGCGTGCTGTGTTGGGTGAGGCTGGGGTGACGTCTGCGGATACGCCGATTTATTTGACGGGTGGGTCGTCGCGGATTCCGTTTGTGCAGGATGAGTTGGGTCGTGTTGGGCGTGTGATGCGTCTTGATGATCCGAAGACGGTTGTGTGTCGTGGTGCGTTGGTGGCGACGTTGCGTGGGTTTACGCAGCCGGCGCAGGGTGGGGGTCAGCGTTCTGTTGCTCCGGGTGCGAATCCGTTTGGCGGCCCAGCCCAACCCCCGCAAACTACGCAAAGCCCGCAGCGTCCCCAAGGCCAGCCTGCCCCGGGCGGTGTGAGTCGGCCGATTGGACAAAACGAGACGGCGCAGCTTCCGCAGTCGCCACGGCCGGTCCAGCGAAGCCAGGCTGGCATGCCTGGTCAGCCGGGTCAGTTTGCTGGGGCCGGTGCCGCCGGTGGCGGTGGCCCATACGGGCAGGGTCCCAGCCAAGCGTCTGGGTTTGCGTCAGTGCCGTCGAGTGGTGCTGGTGGCAACAAGGGTGGCAAGGGTCCGTTGATTGCTGCTGGTGCGTTGGGTGCTGTCGCGCTGTTGGGTATTGGTGGCTGGGCAGTGACCCGTGGTGGGGATGATACTGACGGGTCGACCGAGGCATCCTCAACGGCACCGGCTGCGACCGAGTCTGAGTCTGCACCGGCAGATGGTGCGACATCGTCCCCGACAAGCTCGTCACCAACGAGCTCTACATCTTCTGCACCTGGTTCTAAGTACGTCACGATTGGTGAGCTCGTCGATGATGACTCATTCCTGCCTGAAGGATTCAAGGGCGCAGTCAGGAAGTGCGACATTGAGGGCGAACCCGCGAATGATATCTGGATTAAATGGATCGATGATCCCGCAGTGACTTCGCACTATTGCACCATGAAGTTGGCAGAAGGTGACACGGATGGTGTCCACAACGTGCAAATTCTCATGGACGACAACGCCACTGAGGCTATCGAAACCATGAAACGCAAGGATGGCAAAGATGAGTTCGAGGTCGAAGATGTTAGAGGTGGCGGCCCCGATGTCTACATTGTCAAACCCGAGAAGTACAGGTCGCCCCAAGCCGTTGTGCACTACCCAGACAAGCAGCTGGTGGCGCACTTCTCAGGCAAAGGCGACTCTGACGAGCAGGCGAAAGAGTACCTACAAGGCGAGTTGAAGAAGTTCGGATTCCGCTAAAAACCCGGCGAGCAGGTTGCTCGCGCTGCTTTGCCGTTAAAAAGAAACGCCCTACGGGCCAGCACCGCTGGCCACGAGGGCTTCTTTGAGCTTGTTTCGCGCCCGGTTGAGGCGGCTTTTCACTGTTGCAACGGGGATGCCCTGGTGCGCGGCGATCTCGTCGTACGACAGGCTCGCGTACTCACGCAGCACCAGGACTTCCTTGAAGTCCGGGTCCAACGACTCAAGGGTCTCACGCACCACCATCGTGGTGGTCACGCGCTGCTGGATGGGGGCGGCGCTATCAGCTTCCTCCGCACCGGCCTCATCGTCGGGAAGCTCGCGCTTTTTGCGCATGATGTCCAACGCAGCGTTGGACGTGATGCGGTAGAGCCACGTGGAGAACCTCGCCTCCGGTTTGAACCGTTCGATATTCTTCCACGCGGAAATCATGGCGTTCTGCATGGCGTCCTCGGCGTCGTGCTGATTGCCCGTCACCGACATCGCCACCGCCCACATCCGTCGGTTCGCATCGCGCACAAGTTCAGCGAATGCTTTCTCGTCGCCGTTCTGCGCGCGAGCGACCAACTGCTTTTCTGCGTCCCTATCCACGCGCCCTCCTTAAAGCCCTGCCAACGGGTCGTCAGCGCCGAAATCGTCCAAGTCGTCAGAACCGAAGTCATCGGAACCGAACTGGTCGAGATCATCGGAGCCGAGATCGCCGGAATCAGCCGAGCTGTCAGCGAACTCGTCCGGCTGGTCGGGCTCCGGCCAGTCGATCTCGTCGGCATCGTCAGCTGCGCCGGCATCGTCGGACGGAGGAGGGGCTTGTGCGCCGTCGTCAAGCGAGGACTCGTCGAAATCCGCCAGGTCGATGTCGCCCTCCTCCTCGTACGGCACGAGGCTGTCGGAGTCGGGAACGAGATCGCCGTCGGGTTCGGGTGTTGCGGGGTCAACCGCGATGTCGAGCATGCGCGCAAGCGCATCTTCGGACGGGGCACTTTCAGCGAAAAGAGAGCTGAAGGGCGGAAGATTCATGGTTTCAGTGGACTCAGTCATCGTCGGGACCTCCTTTCTTGAACAGGTGAGCGCGAAAAACCGCGTGTGTCTTCCGCCAGTGTAATGCTCCGAACGCAAGAAAGGTTCCCGGGGCTGTTTGGTTTTTCTCCTGGGTGCGGTGTAGTCTTTGACAGTCGCCGTTTTGGGGCGCGCCCTGCTGTAATACAGCATGCGGGCAGGGCTGCCTGGTAGAACCCCCGAAACGCTCAAAGAGTCTTAAGTGATATTCGGTGCCGTGGCATGCCGGCGCCGGACGAGTAGAAGAAAGGGGTAACCCGCTATGTACGCTATCGTCAAATCCGGTGGTAAGCAGCACAAGGTTGCCGAAGGCGACCTCATTCGGGTCGAGAAGATCGAGGGTGAAGCTGGCGATTCTGTGGCGCTCACCCCGGTTCTCCTCGTCGACGGCGCCAACGTTAAATCCACCGCCGATGACCTGTCCAAGGTCAGCGTCTCCGCCGAGATTGTGGAGCACGGCAAGGGCCCGAAGATCAACATTCTCAAGTACAAGAACAAGACCGGTTACAAGCGTCGCATGGGCCACCGCCAGCCCAACACCACGCTGAAGATCACTGGCATCAAGTAGGGAGATACACACATGGCAACCAAGAAGGGTGCATCCAGCTCCGCGAACGGTCGTGACTCCGAGTCCAAGCGCCTCGGCGTCAAGCGCTTCGGCGGCCAGCAGGTCAAGGCCGGCGAGATCCTCGTCCGCCAGCGCGGCACCAAGTTCCACCCGGGCGACAACGTCGGCCGCGGCGGCGACGACACGCTGTTCGCTCTGACCGAAGGTTCCGTCCAGTTCGGGATCAAGCGCAAGCGCCGCATTGTCAACATTGTCCCCGCTGACGGTGAGGGCGTGTCCTCCGAGGTCCTCGAGGCTGCGAACGACGCTAACCTCGTCGAGGATGAGGTCGTCGAGGAGAAGTCCGCTTCCGCTACCGCCTAAGCGCGGTTTGAGCGTCATGCGCCGGTGAACCCAACTGGGTTTCCCCGGCGCTTTTCGCTTAATGTCGACAAAAACGCGTGTGAAACACCGTGTGAAAGGAGCACCACAATGGCACAGTTCGTTGATCAAGCCGTCCTGCACCTGCAGGCCGGTGACGGCGGCCACGGCTGTGTTTCCGTGCACCGCGAGAAGTTCAAACCGCTCGGCGGGCCCGACGGCGGCAATGGCGGGCACGGCGGCGACATTATTCTGGTGGTGTCCCCGCAGGTGCACACCCTCTTGGACTTCCAGTACCGCCCGCACTTGAAGGCGAAGCGCGGCGGCAACGGCGAAGGCGACAACCGCAACGGCGCCCGCGGTGAGGACTTGGTGCTCGAGGTGCCGGTGGGCACCGTCGTGCGCGATGCGGACGGGGAGATCCTGGCTGACTTGAATGCGCCGGGCATGCGTTTCATCGCCGCCGAGGGAGGCTACGGTGGTCTGGGCAACGCTGCTCTAGCGACGGCCAAGCGCAAAGCGCCTGGGTTCGCGCTCAAAGGTGAGCCCGGCCAGGCGCACGACCTTGTGCTCGAGCTGAAGTCGATGGCGGATGTCGGGCTGGTCGGCTTCCCGTCTGCAGGCAAGTCCTCGCTCATCTCCACGCTCTCAGCGGCCAAACCGAAGATCGCCGACTACCCGTTCACCACGTTGCAGCCGAACCTGGGCGTGGTGGATGTTGGACACGACACCTTCACTATCGCCGACGTGCCGGGGCTGATCCCCGGTGCGAGCCAAGGCAAGGGCCTGGGCCTGGACTTCCTGCGCCACATCGAGCGCACCGCTGTCCTAGTGCACGTGGTCGACTGTGCCACGCTCGAGCCGGGCCGCGACCCGCAGTCCGACATCGAGGCGCTCGAGGCGGAACTGGATTCCTACGCCGAGCTCATCGAGGCCGAGAGCCTCGAATCGGGCCTGGGGGATTTGCGGGAACGCCCCCGCATCATCGTGCTGAACAAGATCGACATTCCGGATGCCCGCGAACTGGCCGATTTCCTCCATGACGACCTTGCAGAGCGCTTCGGCTGGCCGATCTACACCATCTCCACGGCTACTCATGAAGGTTTGGAGGAGCTGAAGTGGGCGCTGTGGGACGCGGTCAAGCAATCGCGCGCGGCGCGCCCCAAAGTCGAAGTGCAGACCGACCGGCAGGTTATCCGTCCGCGCGCTGTCGACCACCGCGACGAGATCACGGTCATTCCGGACCCCGAGTTCCCGGGCGCGTGGATGGTTGTCGGCGACAAGGTCGACCGGTGGATCCGCCAGACCGACTTCGAGAACGACGAGGCTGTCGGCTATCTGTCGGACCGCCTCAATAAAGCCGGTGTCGAGGACCAGCTGCGTGCGCTCGGCGCGAACGAGGGCGACACGGTAACTATCGGCGACATCTCCTTCGATTGGGAGCCGTCCATCGGCGGCGATCCGACGCTCGCAGGCCGTGGCCAGGACGCGCGTTTGGGTGGCACGCAACGTGCGTCAGCAGCCGAGCGCAAGCGCGCATCCCAGGCTCGCCGCGGACTTATCGACGAGTACGACTTCGGCGACGACCTGCTCGACCGCCGCGAAGCCGACCGTGAGCGTTGGCAGGGTTAGATGGATCTCCGCCGCGACATCGCCACAGCCAAACGCATAGTGGTCAAGCTGGGCACGAGCTCGCTCGTCGATACCTCATCCGCCGTCTCCCAGGCCAAGATCGACCGTATCGTCGACGCGATCGAATCCCGCATCGCCCGCGGTAGCGACGTTATTGTCGTCTCTTCGGGCGCAATTGCGGCGGGAATGACGCCGCTCGGGCTGAAAACCCGCCCGCAGGACTTGGCGACAAAGCAGGCCGCTGCCGCCGCCGGGCAGATCCACTTGGCGCAGTCGTGGGGCCAATCGTTCGCCCGTTACCGCCGGACCATCGGCCAGGTGCTGCTCACCCAGTCCGACGCCGGGGTGCGCGAACGCGCCCGCAACGCGCAGCGCACCATCGACCGGCTGCGGCAGCTGGGGTCAGTGCCGATTGTGAACGAAAACGACACGGTGGCGACGTCTGAAATGCGCTTCGGCGATAACGACCGCCTCTCCGCGATCGTGGCCACACTGATTTCTGCCGACGCGCTCATCCTGCTCTCCGATGTCGACGGCCTCTATGACCGCAACCCCGCCGACCCGGCCGCGAACTTCATCGAAGAGGTCCGCAGCGGCAAAGACCTAGACGGGGTCGTTGCTGGTGACGGCGGACGCTTCGGCACCGGCGGCATGGCGTCGAAGGTGTCCGCCGCCCGCTTAGCTACTCGTGGGGGAGTTCCGGTTCTGCTCACCTCCGCGGAGAAAATCGAAGAGGCGCTGAGCGATGCCCAGGTGGGGACCGTGTTCCACACCCGGCCCGATTCGCGCCTGTCCGCGTGGAAGTTCTGGGCACTCTACGCCGCTGACGCCGAGGGCATCCTGCGCCTGGACGAAGGCGCGGTCAAAGCTGTCACACGTGGCGGAACGTCGTTGCTCGCTGTCGGCATCACCAGTGTCGAAGGCGAGTTCCACGCCGGGAACATCGTGGAGATTCTCGGGCCCGACGGACAGGCAATTGGCCGTGGTGAAGTCGCCTACGGTGCTGCCGAGCTGCAAACGATGCTGGGCAAGCACACTGACGAGCTGCCTGCGCACCAGCGCCGGGCTGTTGTTCACGCGGACTATCTGTCCAACTACGCGTCGCGTCTGTAGGCAGGTTCGTTCTGACGGTAAATCACCACTGCCGATACACGAATGGGCGGTGAAGGGGGCATTAGTTTTTAATATCGCCTTTCGCTGCGCTGGCGCAGCGTTTCCGCAGGTCAGATTCGAGCGGTGGGGTCAAAAGGCGATAATCAAAATGTAGGTGCGCCCGTAACCTGACCGCCCGCATCTATCAGTAGCTCACGAGCCACCGTGCCTCCCGCACTTCAAAACTCTTATAGGCTCGAAACCATGAAGTTCGCTATGCTGCCCAAACCGTGGCCCCGTGCCGTTGCCGAGCTCGAGGGTGCCGGCCACGAGCACGTCGATATCGATGCCGATCCGGACGTGCTCGTCTATCACGGGGGAGCGGATGGTTTCCCGGAGCAGCTGCCAGAGAGTGTTCAGTTCGTGCAGTTCGCGTGGGCGGGTGTTGATGCCCTCGATGAGGCCGGGGTGATGCGCAATTCTGGTGTGCGCTGGGCCAATGCCGCGGGGCTGTATGACGATACGGTCGCCGAAACCACCCTCGCGCTTATCCTGGGCATCTTGCACCAGTTCCCGCGCGTGAAACCCGACGGGTCGACCACTCGCGACATCGCCTACGAGACGCGCTACCTTATCGAGGACATGACAGTGGCGGTCATTGGTGCCGGTGGAATCGGTAAGAAACTCATTGAATTCCTCTGTCCATTCCGCCCGCATGTGGTTGCAGTGAACCGCTCCGGCCGTCCTGTTGACGGCGCCGACGAGACTATCGCCATGGCCGATGCTGGCGACGTGTGGGGCCGCGCTGACGTGGTGGTTCTGCTCGCCCCACTGACGAAGGACACCCGCGGCATGGTGGACGCTGACGTGTTGGCGCAGATGAAGGACACCGCTGTGCTGGTGAACGTGGGCCGCGGGCCGCTCATTGTCACAGATGCCCTTGTAGACGCGCTGAAAAACGGCACGATCGGCGGCGCCGCGCTGGATGTCACTGACCCGGAACCGCTGCCGGCCGATCACCCGCTGTGGGAGCTGGACAACTGCCTGATCACGCCACATGTGGCGAATATTCCGCGCGTGGGCAAGGAGCGCATCGGTGGGTTGACATTGTCCAACTGGGAAGCGCTCGAACGCGGTGACGAGATGCCGACCGAAGTCGACGTGGAGGCTGGGTACTAGCGCTAGTCTTGGTCAGCATGACTATTACGCCTGAGCGCGCCGCCGAGCGCGACGATGTCCTCGCGAAAGCCCGCGCCGCGAAGGCCGTCGCACCCAGGCTGGCCACGTTGCCAACGCCGGAGAAGGACGCGCTGCTCCACGCCGCGGCCGACGAGTTGATTGCGCGCACCGACGACATTCTCGCGGCGAACCAGCGCGACATCGAAGCTGGCCGCGAGGCGGGCTTGGATGAGGCACTCATCGACCGGCTGGCCCTGAGCGCGGAACGCATTGAAGGCATCGCCGGCGGTCTGCGCCAGGTCGCAGGTTTGAAGGATCCGGTGGGGGAGGTGCTGCGCGGCGGCATCATGCCCAATGGCATCACGATGAAGCAGGTCCGCGTGCCGCTCGGTGTGATGGGCGTGGTGTATGAGGCGCGTCCCAACGTCACTGTCGATGCCTTCGGCTTGGCGCTGAAATCCGGGAATGTGGCGCTGCTGCGCGGGTCGAAGTCGGCGCGCCAGTCTAACGCCGCACTGGTCGGCATCCTCCAGGACGTCGCGGCATCCCGCGGCTTGCCGCGTGAGATCGTTCAGCTTTTGCCGTGCGATACGCACGATTCGGTTCAGGACCTCATCACCGCTCGCGGACTGGTCGACGTGGTCATTCCCCGCGGCGGCGCTCGCCTGATCGAAGCTGTGGTGACGAATGCGACCGTTCCTGCCATCGAGACGGGTACCGGCAACTGCCACTTCTACATCGACCGCGACGCGGATCTGGATTCCGCCATCGAGATGCTGCTCAACGGCAAGACGCGGCGTGTTTCGGTGTGCAATGCCACAGAGACGGCGCTTATCGACGCTGCCTTGCCCGCTACCGACCAACTCCGCATCATTACTGCGCTGCAGGAGGCTGGGGTGAGGGTGCACGGAGACGTCGATAAGCTCTCGGCGCTTGGTGCGCGCGACATTGCTCCGGCGACGGACGTGGACTGGGCCGAGGAGTATCTCTCCATGGATATTGCCGTGCAGATTGTCGACGGTGTCGGCGGCGCGATCGAGCACATCGCGCGCTTTTCGACGATGCACACCGAAGCCATCGCGTCTCTGAATGCGATTACTTTGCAGAAGTTCGCTGCGGAGGTGGATGCAGCGGCCGTCATGCTCAACGCGTCCACCGCGTTCACTGACGGGGAGCAATACGGAATGGGGGCAGAAATTGGAATCTCCACCCAGAAGCTGCACGCCCGCGGGCCGATGGCGTTACCAGAGCTGACCAGCACAAAGTGGATCCTCGAGGGGGCCGGGCACACGCGACCCTGACTGGAGCTTTGCCCCCGCGGGGGTAACGGCGCGACGTGCTTCGCAAGGCCGCAGGGGGCGGTAACCACGGCCGTTACTGCATCAGCCCGTCCCAATGGGGCAATTTAATTTCAGGCCGTTTCGGATCTTGGGTTGATCGAGTAAGATATCGGTAGGTTTACCGCACTTGGTTATCCCTAATCACCCCCCCCTGAGTAGAAGGAAAATAGCATGCGACCTGCACGTAAGCTCGCTGTGGCGACAGTTGCGTTAGCAACGAGCGTGTCTTTGATCACGGTTGCGCACGCCGAGGAGGCTGCGGAGAAGCCGAAGGACACCTCCTCAGCCCCGTCTAACGCCGCTCAGACGGCCACGAGCTCGTCCCCGTCATCTCCGACTAAGGCTTCTCAGCTGGATCCGGAAAAGGGTCCTCCGCCGATTCTGCTTATTGATGGGGGTGCGAAAGTAGTTGCACTCGTTGACGACAAGTACGTCCCGGCTGAGCTCCCCCCAGAACAGACAACGCCCGTTAAGCCCGACGGCAATGCACCTCTGCCGAGTCCCGCGCCGACCACAACAGTGACTCCAGCGCCGGATCCGGCACCGATTGTGGTTTCGGCTGTGGCCTCAATGTTGCTTGTCTTCGGCGGCATGATGGCAGTATTCAAAGCGATGTTCCCCACTGCCTCGTTCAAGATGTACGATATGCCGGACGGCACCTTAGAACCCTACCGGAAGCTTTAACCTGCGCAGATTCTGGTTAGATTGGCCTCAATGAATTCAGAAGCCTTTCCCACCGAGAACTCCCACCATCCCGGCAGCCCAGAGGCAAGCAACTCTGGCTCGGGTGGTGGGAGTGGTGTTTCTGGCCCACGCCGGATTGGCATCATGGGCGGGACCTTCGATCCGATCCATAACGGCCACCTCGTGGCGGCTAGCGAAGTCGCCGACATCTTCGACTTAGAAGAAGTGGTGTTCGTGCCCACGGGTGAGCCGTGGCAGAAGGCTGACAGGAATGTCTCCGACGCGGAGGACCGATACTTGATGACGGTCATTGCGACTGCGTCGAACCCCCGCTTCCACGTCTCCCGTGTGGATGTGGATCGGCCGGGGCCGACATACACCGTCGATACGCTGCGCGATATGGCCCAGCTCTACCCGGGGGATGACTTGTTCTTCATCACGGGGGCTGACGCGTTAGCCTCCATCATGTCGTGGCGTGACTGGGAGCAAATGTTCGACCTCGCTGAGTTCGTCGGCGTCACCCGCCCCGGATACGAGTTGGCGGAGGACATGCTGCCGGAGGTGCACCAGGAGCGCACGCATCTCATCGAGATCCCCGCGATGGCTATTTCCTCGACCAACTGCCGTGAACGCGCCGCTGACGGACGCCCGGTGTGGTACTTGGTGCCGGACGGGGTTGTCCAGTACATCGCAAAGAACAACATGTACGTCGGGTGGAAATGACCACCCGCCACATGGGAGAATACACACTGCCCATCACCGCACGTAAGGACCTGAACGTTTGACTGCTTCCGATACTGCCCGCGAACTTGCCGTTGTCGCCGCAAAGGCGGCTGATGAGAAGCTCGGCCGAGACATCGCCGTCATCGATGTCTCCAATGTCTTGGCCATCACCGATGTTTTCGTGATCGTCTCGGGTGATAATGAGCGCCAGGTCGCCGCGATTGTCGATGAGATTGAAGATGCGCTGACTAAAGCTGGTGCCGAACCAAAGCGTCGCGAAGGTAACCGCGAGTTCCGCTGGGTGCTGCTGGATTACGGTTTGTTTGTGGTGCACGTGCAGCGCGACGCTGAGCGCGAGTTCTACGGTTTGGATCGTCTGTACACAGACTGCCCGCTCATTGAGGTTGAAGGCATCGAGCCGCCGCAGCGCCCCGGCCAGTTCACCGACGACGCGGGGGTGCGTAACCTCGAATCCATCGAGGACCTTCCGCTCGCCGGCGAGGGCCCTGCCAGCGACGATCTGTAGGAACCCCGCCATGACCCCCACCCGACGCCTGATCATGCTGCGCCACGGCCAGACCACGTATAACGCCGGCGGGCGCATGCAGGGGCAGCTGGACACGCCGCTGTCGGAGAACGGCGTTGAGCAGGCGCGTGCGGCCGCGGCGTGGGTCAAAGACCATGAGCACCCGGTGGTCAAAATCGTCTCGTCTGATCTGATTCGCGCCCGCGACACCGCGGAGATCATCGCGGAGCAGCTCGGCATTGACGTGGAGCTGGATCCGCGCCTGCGTGAGACGCACTTGGGTTCGTGGCAGGGGATGACGCATCACGACGTCGACGCGGAGTTCGCAGGTGCCCGCGCGTCATGGCGCCACAATCCAGGCTGGGCTCCGCCGGGCGGCGAGTCGCGTCTCGACGTTGCGGCGCGTGCGCGCCCGCTTATCGACGATCTGATGAACACCTTCCAGGACTGGGACGGCAACACAGTTCTTTTTGTTGCCCACGGCGGCACGATCTCGGCGCTGACGTCGAACCTGCTCGGCCTCGACGTCCCCCAGTACCCCCTGCTCAAAGGGTTGAACAACACCAACACCTCCCAGTTGATGGCCCGGCCCCGCTTCGAGGGCGCCGAGACTGCCGACGGATTCGTTTCTCCCGTCAACCCTGATGACGTGCAGTGGTACCTGGAGGCCTGGAATCAAGGGTTGGCGCGCTAATGGCTATCCGGGTGGTCACTGACAGCGCGTCTGGTATCCCGCAGGACATGGCAGACGAGCTGGATATTACGGTTCTTGACCTGCACGTCATGAATGACGATGAGGACAAGGAAGACACCACGTCCGGGCTGAGTTCCCTGGAGCTCGCTGCCGCGTATGCCCGCCAGCTGGAACGTGGCGGGGACGACGGGATTGTCGCGTTGCATTTGTCGAAGCGTCTGTCCTCGACATGGTCGGCGGCGGTGAGTGCCTCAGCTGTCTTCGGCGACCTCGTACGCGTGGTGGACACTAATTCGGCCGGCATGGGCGTGGGGACGGCCGCTGTCATCGCCGCGGCCTTTGCCCGTGCGGGCGCGGACCTTGACGGATGCGTGGCCGCCGCCGAAGGGACTCTCGCCTTGACCGAGACGTGGCTTTACCTGCCGCAGCTCGACGAGATCCGTCGTTCCGGCCGCATTTCCGCCACCACAGCTGTCCTGTCTGCGGCACTGCTGGCCACGAAGCCGATTCTGCGGCTGAACGACGGCAAGCTGGAGCTGGCTATGAAGACGCGCACGCAGTCGAAGGCGTTCAGCAAACTCGTCGGTCATGTGGCGCAGCGCGCTGACGACATGGCTGTCTGGGCTGCAGTCCAGTACAGCGGTGACAAGGAGGCGGCCGACGCGCTGCGCGATGCGCTCGAGGAGGCTCTTCCGGAAGGCTCCACGGTAGGGGTGTACCCGATGACCGATGTGATCACCGCGCACACAGGTGAGGGTGCGATCGGGTTGACGGTCCTGTTTGCCACACCTGCCGTCGATTAGCGCTCAGGGGCCCTCAGAGCTGTGGAGTTCTTGGGCTTTGTGGATAACGTCAGCGGTTCGGTGACGTGTCATCACGGTTATCCACAGGAAAAGCGATGGGGGCTTCACGTAGCACTGACACGCGCATACCTTGAGCGGCATGACCACGACGAAGGCAGCTGAACGCCTCAAAGAACTAACACGGCCGACGGGGGAAGAAGACGTCATGCGCGTCGAGTACCCCGAAGCGCGCCTGACCGTCACGCCCCGGCAGGCCGGGGTAGCGGTGGCTGTCGTGGCCGCCCTTGTCATCGGCTGGTTCTTGCTGCGCGACGGGCCATCGTCAGCAGAATCCTTGGAACCGCAGTGGTCAGCGTCCGAAACCGAAGAGGGGGCTAGTCCCGAAACCATCGTCGTGTCGGTGGTGGGGGCTGTGGCGAATCCAGGGTTGGTCACGCTCGACAACGGCGCACGCGTGGCAGATGCACTGGAGCAGGCATCCCCGCTCCCCGAGGCGGACACGATGACGCTCAACCTGGCCCAGTTGCTTGTCGACGGTCAACAAATCCACGTCCTTGCCCACGGGGAATCCCCACCGCTCCCGCCTGCAGGCGACCCAGCGGGAGGCCCCGGGGGAGCCGGAAGCGGGAGTGATTCAGGCGGTGGGATCTCATTGAATTCCGCTTCTGCCGGTGAACTGACTGAGTTGCCCGGGGTTGGTGAAGCTACTGCCGCGGCGATCGTCGCTCATAGGGAAGCCAACGGGCCTTTCACGGCTGTGGAGCAGTTGATGGATGTCAAGGGCATCGGCCCGGCGAAGTTCGACGCGGTCAAGGACCTAGTGACCCTCTAACGAGAACCGGGCAAGAGGGGGAGGGGAGAATGTCCGAGCTGCGTCTTGTGCCCGCCGCCGCGACCGTGTGGGGCGTGACTCTCGTGGCCATTATGTTCGGGATCCAGCCTGGAGCGCTTCTCGTGGTTGCCATCGCACTGGCAGCTCTCGCGCTTCGACAACCGGGGCATGCCATGCTCACTGCTGGGTTAGGCGCCTGCGCGCTGGCGGTGACATGGGCGCGGATTGTCGCAGCGCAGGCGTATGAGATCGGGCACACTGTCGTCGGGACCATCAGCGGCACACCACGGGAAGTGACCGGCGGAGGCTGGCTGGTGAAGCTGTCCGTGAACGGGTATCCCGCGGCGATTCCGGTGTTCACGGAGACGGTACCGGATGGCGCTGCTGCTGGATCCCTTGTGGAGGTGTCGGGCCAGGTGGGGGAGAGCAGCCGACCCGGGGTGGGGACGGTTGTCATCAACGGGGACGTGGCCGTGCTCGGGCCACCAACGGGGTTCGCCGCCTGGGCGGGGGACGTGCGGGAAAAGTTCGCGGTCGCTGTCGAGAACGCTGTAGGCGAGCATGCCCAAGGCCTCATCCCCGGCATGGTTCTCGGAGATGTCTCACTGCAATCCGCCACAGAGCAGCAAGCGTATGTCGACACGGGCTTGAGCCACTTGAGCGCGGTGAGCGGAGCGAACTGCATGTACGTCGCTACATCGGCTTTATTGGCGGCACGGATGATGCGGGCGGGTTTGCGCGTGCAGCTCGTCGCTGCTGGGTGTGCGCTGCTCGTCTACGCGGGACTGGTCGGACCGGAACCGAGCGTGCTGCGGGCGTCCGTGTCGGGCCTGGTCGGGTTTGTGGCGGTCATTAGTTCAACCCGGGCCGAGCCCATCCACGCACTGTGCCTGTCCGTCATCGGCCTGGTATTGGTCGACTCGGATCTCGCCGTGGACTTCGCCTTCGCGTTATCGGTGGCGGCGACAGCCGGCATCGTCGCGGTGTCACCGCTGTTCTACCGGATGCTCGCACCCCTTGGATGGCCGGACATTCTCAACCGGGCACTATCGGTAGCGTTGGCAGCCGATCTGGCTACCGCCCCAATCATCGCGGGGATGGTGGGGCGGGTCTCTGTGGTGTCTGTGATAGCCAACGTTGTGGTCAGCCCCGTTACGGGGGCGGTGACGGTGCTGGGCATGGCGGCAGCGATCCTTGCGCAGATTCATTCTGCCCTCGCGGCACCGGTGCTGTGGGTCGTAGCGCCTATGGCGGGGTGGATCCGCACCGTGTCTGAGATCGGTGCGGGGCTACCGGGGGCGACTGTCAGCGCCGCGCCACTGGTGGTGGTTGTGTGTTACGGATGGATCATCGCGGGCTTTTGGGCCAGGCGGCCGAGACTGACCGTGGCGTGCGGGGCGGTAGTTCTCACCATCGCAGTGGCCGGAGGAACCACGAACTCCCCGGGGTGGCACGATCCAGGGGATGTTGACGCAGAACAGGCACATGTCGTGAACACAGAAGAGGACGTGGAGCCGGTTCCACCCGGCACGACATTGGTGGTCGTGCTTGATCGGGAAGCTGGCCAACAGTCACGGCCGGTGTTCACCCGCAGCGGCATTCCGGTCATATACACAGGACGGGAGGGCATACAATGACGGTCATGCTCCACCCGGTCCACTTCGTCGTCGGCGAGGATGACTTCCTCGCTGAGCGCGCGACGCAGAACATCATCGCCCAGGTCAGCCCAGCCGCCGAGGTGACCACTCTGCGCGCCGGGGACGTCACCGAGGGTGAGTTGCTGCAGGCGACCAGCCCCTCGTTGTTTGCCGAAGAGCGCGTCGTAGTCATCAAAGACACCGACCTCGCCGGCAAAGAGCCCACCGAGCTGCTGCTCCAAGCGGCCGTGGATCCCGCACCGGGCATGACGTTGATCATCGTGCACAGCGGAAAGGGTCGCAATAAGTCCTACGTGCAGAAGTTCCGCAAGGTGGCGGAAGTCCATGCCGCGGACCCGCTGAATCAGCGCGACCGCCAGGGCTGGGTGATGAACGAATTCCGCAGCCACGGCATCCGCCCCACCCCCGACGTCGTCGGGGCGCTGCTCGAATCGGTCGGCTCGGATCTACGTGAGCTCGCCTCTGCGATCGCGCAGTTGGTGGCCGACACCAAAGACGCGAGCGGCACCAACAGTGAGATCACAGTCGCCGACGTGCGGGCCTACTACACCGGCGTGGCCGAGGTGTCCGGCTTCGATATCGCCGACCAAGCCGTTGCCGGGCGCACAGACCGCGCACTGGCGAGCACTCGGCGCGCGCTGCAATTGGGCATAAGCCCGGTAGCGATCGCGGCAGCGTTGGCGCACAAGGTGGGCGACATCGCCAAGCTCTACCAGACTCGCGGCAACCCGGACCAGGTCGCGCGCACCATCGGCATGAACCCGTATGTGGCCAAGAAGACAATGCAGATTGCCCGCGGCTGGTCGGGGGACGCGGTGAGCCGGGCGGTCATCATCGTCGCGGAACTCGACGCGGAGGTCAAAGGCCAGGGTGGTGACCCGGACTTCGCCATCGAGGACGCAGTGCGCCGCATCGCCCAGCTCGCCGCCTAACGGTGCGTGCTATTCTGCGGACCGTGACCGACAACCAGCAGATCCCAGACGATGTTCAAGAGTTCGCCACCCGCCTGTTCAACATGGCGCGTACCGGCGACATGACACTGCTGGACTACGTTAACCAGGGCGTTGACCCGGATTTGAGCAACCAGGATGGCAATAGTTTGCTCATGCTCGCCGCCTACGCGGGCCAGCTGGAGGTGGTGCGCGGGTTGATTGCGTGCGGGGCGGACGTCGATAAGCAAAATGCGCGTGGGCAGTCTCCGCTCGCAGGCGTTGTGTTCAAGAAGGAGGACGCGATCGTGCAGGTGCTTATCGACGCTGGAGCTGACCCGCACGCTGGCGCCCCCTCCGCCATCGACACTGCTCGGATGTTCGGCCGCGACGACTTGGTGGAGTTGATGGGCGGGTGAATCCCGCCGACTTCGCGGTCCTCTTCCTGCTCAATCTCGCCGGGGTGATCACCCCGGGGCCGGATGTCGTCCTGATCACGCGGCTGGCCACTCGGTCGTGCAAGCACGCCGCGGCGGCATCGCTCGGTATCTCGCTGGGCGCGTTGATGTGGATCACTCTCACTGTGCTTGGCGCGGCGGCGGTGTTGACGGCGTTTCCGCGCGTGCTGGTGCTGCTGCAGGTTATCGGCGGAGCCTGGATTGTGTTCATGGGGGTGGCGATGGTGCGGCAGGGCATGCGTGACCGCGGCCAGCCGCCTGCAGATCTTCAGGACGCAGTAGATCGTCTCGGATCAGTTCGCGCGGCATTCTTCACAGGGCTGGCCACGAACTTGTCCAACCCGAAAATCGTTCTGTTTCTCGCAGCACTCATTGCCCCGCTTCTGCCGCCGAGTCCGTCGCTTGGCACGGCGCTGCTGGTGATCGTGGCACTATGGCTGCCCGCACTGCTGATCTTCCTGCTCATCAGCGTCGTGGTGTCCACCAAACGAGTGCGCCGTAAGTTGCTCGGTGCTGGTCCCTCCATAGACATCGGAGCCGGCGCGTTCTTCATCGCGGCCGGCTCCGGATTAGTCATCCGTGGGGTAACGGGTTAGCCCAGAAAGAAGTTCACCGTCTCGCGGGTGGCGCTCGGGTTGGTGAACCAGGTGTGGCCGCCGCCGCTGACCTTCTGCACCTGGGTCTTCGCCTTGCACCCCTGCGGGTCGAAGACAGTGGTGTTGCCAACCCGGCGGTTGTTCACGCTGTTCATGTTGCAGCCGTTCTTCCCGCCGAAGTCCCAGAAGACACTGCGCACGTCGCGGTACTGCCCGCCGTGGCGGTTTCCGCCGTTGTAGGAGACTATGTCGTCATTGTCGGCGTGCATGATGAGTGTTTTCACACGGCCTGAGGCGCAGTTGGTCACCGTCGGGTTGTAGTACGCGCCGGAGACACCGGCCACGCCGTCGACCAGGTCAGGGGCATGGCACGCCAGAGCGAGCGCCATGCCGCCGCCATTAGACAAGCCCGCCGCGTAAACACGGCTACGGTCGACGTTGTGGGTGCGCGCCAGGTCGTTGACCACCGCGCGGGTGTAAGTGACGTCAGTGTTCACCGAGGTGTTGGCGTACGGTGCACCGCCCCAGGCGTTGTTGACGCCCTGGGCGTAGACGATGATGGCGCGGCTGCCGGCCGCAGACTCGAACTTCTCATAGCCGCGGGCCTGGTCGGCGCTGTGCTGCCATCCGCCGAAACCGATGATGACGGGGTAAGCCTGGCCCGGGTTGTATCCCTGGGGAACGACCACGGTGTAGTGGCGCTGCATTCCCCCCACCTGGACGGTGCGCTTGATCGTCTGCGAGCCGGCCCCGGCACCCGCCTTGGGCAGGAAATCCAACAGGTCAGAAGACATCTGCGTCAGCTGGTTCAGGTTCGTCTGGGAGGACAGGTTAGGGATGTCCGAAGAGCTTTGCGCACCCGCTGCGGGCACCCCTGCTGCGACGCTGAGTGCAGCCGCCATGAGTGCTGCTGCACCCCGTCGTTTAAAATTCATGAGGGGATCATACGACGGGGCCCCCGGGCTGTCACTTTAACCCCCGCGAATTCATCAAACTTTCAGCAAAAACCCGCCCACCGCAGTTGCGGAGGGCGGGTAAGCGGTGAACGCAGCCGGAGCTTAACCGAGCTTGTTCAGGGCGCGGGCCATGTTGGACTTCTTGTTGGCAGCGTTGTTGCGGTGGAAGACACCCTTGGACACTGCCTTGTCCAGCTTGCGGGAAGCAACACGCAGCTGCTCTTCAGCGCCTGCCTTGTCGCCGGCCTCAACAGTCTCGTTGAACTTGCGGATCTCGGTGCGCACTGCGGAACGGACTGCCTTGTTGCGCTGGCGGCGCTTCTCGTTGGTGAGAACGCGCTTCTTCTGCTGCTTGATGTTAGCCATGAAAAATACCTCTTAGCTTTGTGATGATCTTGTGCGATTCTGTACGCACCTCACGCGAACCCAAGGTCCTGCCCGCGGTCCATGCCGACGTGAAACGGCAAACGGTGCAAACAACGTGAACACCCTAGCAGTGCGACCCCCGCGCACCCAAAACGGTGAAGACGAGCTATGCCCAGTCGAAGCGCTTGCGCAAGTGCTCAGCCACGCGCTCGAAGCGCCGCGCCGGGAATAGGGCACCGCGACGGCGCAGGTCTGTTTCCGGAATGGACAGCGTCTTATCCATGCGCACCCAGCACGGCTCGCCGGAGGGTTTCCACTCGCCGGAACCGATGGGCATCCAGTCTTTTTCGTCAGCGTGGTTCTCGTCGGCGGAGATGAGCAGGCCCAGCACGTCGTGGCGGTCGCGGCCGACAACGAGCATGGAGCGCTCCTTCGGTGGGGTGGTGGGCACGTTGAACCACACGACCTCCCCGGGCTCGGCTTGGCCGTCCATGTCGGGAGCGTAGAAAATGCTGCGGGCAATGTCGCCGGTGGGCACGACACGGGTGCGGGCTGCGCGGCGGTGCTGGTTCGCCTCGGTGTACCCGAGGCGCTCATTGATCAAGTCCAGACCTTGATCCAGCGGCGAGGCCTCTTTATCCCGTTTGTCCCGGTTTTTCACCCACCGGAGAAGGCCGCGTTCGTCCGCGGAATCTGCCGATTCGCGGCGCCACAACTTCATAGCCACCTAGCCTAATGCCCGACAGATTCCGGAACAAGCATTTATGCGTCGGTGAATCATGGTGTCCGTGGCAGAGCTCTCGGGCCGGGTAGGCGCTGAGTCTGTGGTTGCCGGCACTGCGGTAAGGTGACCTGCGTGGCTAGGGCAACAAATTTCGCGTTGGAGACGTTCACGGATCCGTCCAAGATCCGCAACTTCTGCATTATCGCGCACATCGACCACGGCAAGTCGACGTTGGCGGACCGCATCCTGCAGCTGTCCAATGTTGTCGACGCGCGCGATATGCGCGACCAATACCTCGACAACATGGATATCGAGCGCGAACGCGGCATCACCATCAAGGCGCAGAACGTCCGCCTGCCGTGGATCCCAACCAGCGGACCCCACGAAGGGGAACAGGTCATCCTGCAGATGATCGATACCCCGGGCCACGTGGACTTTTCCTACGAAGTCTCTCGTTCGCTCGATGCGTGCGAGGGCGCCATTTTGCTTGTCGACGCAGCCCAAGGCATTGAAGCCCAGACCCTGGCCAACCTCTACATGGCCATGGAGAACGATCTGGAGATCATCCCGGTCCTGAACAAGATCGACTTGCCGGCCGCTGACCCGGAAAAGTACGCCGAGGAAATCGCCCACATCATCGGCTGCGAACCGGATGAGGTGCTGCGCGTTTCAGGAAAGACCGGCATGGGTGTGCCGGAGTTGCTGGATAAGGTCGTGGAACTGATTCCGCCACCGTCCTCACGGAGTGAAGACGGTGAAACTAACGACGCCGACGCGCCCGCCCGCGCGCTGGTTTTCGACTCTGTCTACGACACCTACCGCGGTGTGGTCACCTACATCCGCATGATGGACGGCAAGCTCGAGTCCGGCCAAAAGGTGAAGATGATGAACACCGGGGTCCAGCACGAGATCCTGGAAATCGGCATTGTCTCGCCGACCATGCAAAAGGCAAAGGGGCTCGGCCCGGGCGAGGTCGGCTACCTCATCACCGGCGTGAAAGACGTCCGCGAGACCCGTGTGGGCGATACTGTCACCTGGGCGAACAAGGGTGCCGACGAGCCGCTCGAGGGCTTCGAAGACGTCAAGCCCATGGTCTACTCGGGGCTGTTCCCCGTGTCCCAGGAAGACTTCCCCACGTTGCGCGAGAGCCTGGAAAAGCTGCAGCTTAACGACGCTTCTTTGACCTGGGAGCCCGAGACCTCCGTCGCCCTCGGCTTCGGTTTCCGCTGCGGATTCCTGGGCCTGCTGCACATGGAAATCACCCGCGACCGCCTCGAGCGCGAATTCGACCTAGACCTGATCTCCACCGCGCCGAGCGTGACCTACCGCGTGGTGGCGGAAGACGGCACCGAGCAGCTCGTGCACAACCCCTCCGACTGGCCCGGCGGCAAGTTGCAGGAGGTCTACGAGCCCGTTGTCAACATGACCATCATCGTCCCGCAGGAATTCGTGGGCACGACGATGGAGCTGTGCCAGTCCAAGCGCGGCACCATGAAGAACATGGAGTTCCTCTCCGAGGAGCGTGTGGAGCTGCGCTACATCATGCCGCTCGGTGAGATCATCTTCGACTTCTTCGACATGCTCAAGTCCCGCACGAAGGGCTACGCCTCCCTCAACTACGAGGATGCCGGCGAGCAGGAAGCAGACCTGGTGAAGGTCGACATTCTCCTCCAGGGCGAGCCGGTGGATGCGTTCTCTGCGATTGTCCACCGCGACTCCGCGCAGTGGTACGGCAACAAGATGACCAAGAAGCTCAAAGAGCTCATTCCGCGCCAGCAGTTCGAGGTGCCCGTCCAGGCCGCCATCGGCTCGAAGATCATCGCCCGCGAGAACATCCGTGCGCTGCGCAAGGACGTTTTGTCCAAGTGCTACGGCGGTGACATCTCCCGTAAGCGCAAGCTGCTGGAGAAGCAGAAGGCCGGTAAGAAGCGCATGAAGAACATCGGCTCGGTCACCGTGCCGCAAGAAGCGTTCGTCGCGGCGCTGTCGACCGACGAGGAATAGTGATCCGGCTCTTCGCTGCACTGTTTCCTTCGGAGGAAGCGCGCGAGCACCTCGTTGCGGCGCTGCGTCCAATCAGGAAATTCTCCCGGCAGGAGATCCGCTGGACCGACCCCGACAACTGGCACGTGACCCTGGCGTTCTACGGCGATCAGCCGAACGATGGAGCTCAGATTAGTGAGCACCTCGCACAGGTGAGCGCTTTCCATACCGCGCCGACGTTGCACGTCTCCGGCGCCGGGGCGTTTGAGCAGAGGACATTGTGGATGGGGCTCGGGGGCGACCCGATCAAAGAGCTCATGGCCGAGTGCGCCCTGCCGGATATGGATGTGAGACAGCGGCCGCACATGACGGTCGGCAGGGCCGGGAAACGCTCCCGCGACCCTTACGCCATCCCGGACATCGTCCGCGCATTGTCTGTCTACCGCGGCCCGGAATTCACCTGCGATGAACTGTGTCTTGTCCAATCCCACCTCGGGGAAGGTCGCGGCGGAGGGCCCCGCTACGAGGTCCTTGAGCGCTTTCACCTGTAGTACGGCGGCACAGGCGGGTACTGCGCAGGCGGGGGATACTGTGGCTGCTGGTACTGCACCGGTAGAGGATTCCGCGATGGGGGATACTGCAGGGGCTGCGGAACCGGTTGTTGGGGGTGTTGCGGCTGCGGCATCTGGTGCGGCGGAACGTGGCCTTGCAGTGCAGGGTGCGGCGGGTACGGAGGTGGCGCAACGGCGGGGTAGTGCACACCGGGCTGGGGTCGGGCCGGGGCGGGTTCGCGGGCTGGCGGCGAGAAATTCCAGAACACGATGAGCAGAATGGCGAACAGGACCCACGTGGACAGTTCGGAAATGAAGATCAGCGAGGGGCGCTCCGTGATGTCGGCGTCGATTCCCATCAGGGCGTACCACTCGACGGACATGTTGTTGCCCGCGTGGAAGGCGATGGCCACCTCCAAGCCGCCGGTGCGGTGGACCAGGATGGACGCGAAGACGGCGAAGATGGCGACGAAGAACAGGCCGGCAGGGTCGTAATCGTGGGCTAACACGAAGAAGGGAATGGGCAGCAGGTACGCCAACCAGGGTTTGCGGATCCATGCCCCGACGATCTGCGGTAATGCCCCGCGGTAGATGATCTCCTCCGCGGCGCACTGCAACGGGGTGTAGGCGGCCACGATGAGCAGGATGATGAGGGAACGCTCGTCAAAATCGGGCAAGAAGGTGCCGGTGGAGGCGAAAACGGCATCCAGGAGCGATGTGACGATGTGAAAGGCCGCGACAACGAGCGCGGCCCGCCCGAACAAACCCCACCGGAATCGGTTGTTCACCGACCACAGTGCACGCGGGCGGCGTCCCGTGATGCGCGCCGCGAGAAACGGAGCTGGGATCATCGCAGCCAGGCTGCCGTAGAGCAGGAACTTCATTGCCGGGTCGGATTCGTCGAGTTCTTCGAAGGTACCCCTCAGTGGAAGCGGATAATCGACAGCCACCAGTGCGAACCCGACGACAAGGATGAACGCGAGCATCAAGGCGAAACTAAAGGCTGTCAGCAGGATCAGCTCGATGAACGGGTGCCACGGCGTGTACTTTCCCAGCCGGTGTGTCCGCGCGAGCCGGTGGTAAGGCAAGCTCATGCCTGTCTAACGTTCGGAGTCTGCCGTTTGTTCGCCCGTTTCGGATTCGACATCGGAATCAGGGTCGTCCTCGTCGACTCGGTCGTCGACTTCCTCGCGGGTGTAGCCGTCTTCCCATGTGTCGGTTTCGTAGTCGTAGCCGACGCGGTTGCCGTCTTCGTCATAACGCTCGTACCAGCTGGTGTACTTGTCATCGGAGGAGTCAAAGTCCTTGCCTGCACCGTCACCGTAGCGCGACTCCTTGATTACCAGCTCGAAGTTGTCGCCATAATCCTCAAGGCCGTGCCACACCGCGTACTGCAACGCGGACTCCGCGTAACGGTCACGGATGGTGTGCGGATCAGTGGTCAGGTCGCGGACGAAGGAGAACAACAGGCCCAACACCACCAGCGAGAAGGGCAGGGCAATCAGCACCGTCAGCGACTGCAGGCCGCTTAGGGCATCCTCGCCGCCGGCCAGCAGCATCACCACGGCCACGCCCATCATGCACAGGCCCCAGAAGATGGAGACCATCTTGTTGGATTCCGGGTCGCCCTTCGAGGACATGGTGCCCATGACCACGGAAGCAGAGTCTGCGGTGGTGATGAAGAAGACGGCCAGGATAGCGATGAGCAGGTAGGGGGTGAAGTTGGATAGCGGAAGAGCGTCGAAAAGCGAGAAAAGCACTTGTTCTGGCGTGGACTCGCCGTCGAACCCGGGGACGCCGTCGCGGGAGAAAGAAATCGCGGTGCCGCCGAAGATGCTGAATGCCAGGATGAGGATGGCGGTGGGCACGGCCGTGGTCATGAGGATGAATTCGCGCAGGGTGCGGCCGCGGGAAATTTTTGCCAGGAACGTGCCGACGAACGGCGCCCAGGAGATCCACCATGCCCAGTAGAACGCAGTCCACTCGGATTGGAACGCCAGCGTCTCTTCGCCCCAGGACAGCGAGCGCGACGCCATGTTGAAGAACTCGTGGAAGTAGTACAGCGTGCCCGACGGAACTAGGTTGATCAGCAGCAAGGTGGGGCCGGTGAGGAAGATGAAGAGTATTGACGCGAAAGTCAGCGTGATGTTGGTGTTCGACAGGATGCGGATGCCCTTGGACACACCAGAGACCGCGGAGATGACAAAGCCCAAGGTGAGGGCCCCGATGATGGTCAGCAGGATCGGGTTGCCCACCTCTAGGTCAGTGACAATGCCGAGACCTTCACCGATCTGCAGGGCGGCGATACCGAGCGACGCCGCGGTTCCGAACAGGGTGGCGGCCACAGCCATGATGTCGATGGTGCGGCTGAGGATGGTGTCGTTCTTCGACTCGCCCATCAGCGGCGCGAAGAGTGAGGACATCAACAGCGGGCGGCCGCGGCGGTAGGTGGAATAGGCGATGGCCGCGCCCACGAGGGAGTAGATCGCCCACGGGTTCAAACCCCAGTGAAAGTTGGACTGGGCGAGCGCTTGGTGCATGGCGGTCTCCGTGCCGGCCTCGTTTGTCAGCGGTGGCGGATCGAGGAAGAACTGCAGCGGTTCAGACGGGCCGAAGAAGAAGATGCCCACGCCGATGCCTGCGGCAAACATCATGGCCACCCACGAGAAGCGGCCGAACTCCGGTTCCTCGTCGTCCTTGCCCAGACGGATCTGGCCCATGCGGCTGAGCGCAATCACCGCAACGAGAAGCACGCAGACGAACATCACGATGTTGAACAGCCATCCGGCGTGCTCCATGCCCCAGGCGAATGCTTCACCTGCTGTCTCCGAAACCGATTCCGGGTTGTAGACACCCCACGCGATGAACCCCACGATGAGCGCTGCCGCGACACCGAAGACGACCTTGTCCACTCCGAATTCGTAGCGCTGCTCTTCAACGCTGATGCCGCGGATCAGACCGGGGTGCATCCCGTCGGGGTACTTGTCTTTGTCGCGGGCCTTCAGGCTGGCGTCGGGGTGCATCACCGAGCGGATCGGCTTCGGCAGGGGGCTGCCGGAGGGCCGTGTGCTTCTCGTGCTGGACATGAAGTATCGCCTTCCTGGGTTTTAGGTGTGCTCAAGATTCAACCAGGTTCTGGCATACTTATCTGATGATCTCCACAATCATCCCCCCGAACGCGCGTACGCGGGAACATACGCTTCAGGTCCCGTGGGACCGCGAGCGCCCGGAGCTGGGCACCTTCGAGCTGTTCGCGCGCGAGCTCTACGCGCACGGGGACGGAGAGAGCCTTCCGCCACTGTTGTTTCTCCAAGGCGGCCCCGGCAACCCCGCACCGCGCTTCATGCAGGGCTGGATTCCGGAGGCGTTGCAGCACTACCGCATCTTCCTCATGGATGAACGCGGCACGGGTCGTTCCGGCAAGATCGACCGCAGCACGCCGGAGCTTATCGACGCACGCATTTTGTCCAAACTCCGCTGCCCCGACGTCGTCGCTGACGCAGAGGATTTGCGCCGGCACCTGGGGTTTGCGAAGTGGGACGTGCTGGGCAACTCGTTCGGCGCGCTGTGCACTGGAAGTTACCTCTCGTGGGCACCGGGCGGCATCGGCCACGCGTATCTCACCGGAGCATTGCCGCAGCTGGGCTGGTCGCCCGAGGTGTACAACGAGGTCACACTCGGCCTTTTCCACGCGCGCATCGAGGACTTCTACGCCACGGTGCCGAATGCGCAAGAGCGCGTCCGGGAGATCTGCGACCATTTGAACAACGTCGAGGAATTCCTGCCCACGGGAGAGCGGCTCACCGCGAACCGGTTCCGTTTCGTCGGTGTCGCGCTCGGCGAGGAGCAGGGTTTTCATTCGTTGGCGATTTTGTTGGAGGAGCCGTTTGACCGCCGTCAAGCGGACAAGCGGTTGCGCAAAGACTTCCTGGCGATGGTCAATGACTTTGTCTCGCTGGAACGCAACCCGCTGTGGGCGGTGCTGCACGAAACGCTCTTTGGCGGGCCGGGGCAGGCGCCGAACTGGGCGGCGGAACGCACGATGGCCGGACGGCCGGGCTTTCGGCTTGACGCAGACCCGACGAACCTGGACGAGCCGTACTACCTGCTGGGCAACTACTTCTTCAAACACCACTTCGACGAAGATCCGGCACTGATCCCGTTCCGCGAAGAGGTGCACAAGCTCGCGCAGAAGACGGACTTCTCCCGGGTGTTCAACGAGGAGCAGCTCTACGTCAACGAGGTCCCGGCAGTAGTTGCTCTATACGAGCAAGATATGTTCATTCCCTTCGAGATGGCCTGCGAGAACGCAGCGAAGATTGGGAACATGAAGGTCTGGTCGCACCCCGATTGGGCCCATGACGCGATCTATGCCCACGGCGCAGAACTGTTCCGTGGGATTTATGACGCAATGCACGGCGAGGGTGCTTCGCAGGGTTAAACTATCCGGCATGGACACCATGTTCGAGACTTTGGATGCCATGTTTGAGTACACCGAAGAGCACGTCCTCGACCCCGCGCTGTTGTTCTACATCTGCCGCTAGCCGGGGCTTGCTAGAGCTCTCCTGCTAGCGGGTAGGAGGCTTGGGCTCCGTGCCGGGTCACGGAGAATGCGCCGACCTTCGCGGCGAAGCGCGCGGCGTCCACGATGTCTGCGCCGTGGACGAGCTGGTGGCACAGCGCACCCGTGAACGCGTCGCCCGCCCCGACCGTGTCCACCGCCTGCACACGCGGAGAGTCGATCTTCTCGCTCATGCCGTCGGCTGCGACGAGTGCACCGTCTGCGCCGAGCGTGATCACCACGGAAGCAAAGCCAGCCTGCATCAACGCGTCCAGCTGCTTCTGCGGGTCGTCTGGGGAGGCGTGGCCGAGCATCTCCAGCACGCCGGCAGCCTCATGCTCGTTCACCACGAGCGGATCGGCCCGCAGGAGAACGTCTTGGTCGACGTCGATGACCGGCGCTAGATTGATCACCACGCGCCCACGGCTCAGCTCGACCGAGCGCTTGAAACCGTCAGCAGGGATTTCGCCTTGCAGCAGGACAAGTTCCGCTGTCTCGATGAGAGCTTTTTGCTTCTCGACGGCACCAGCCCCCATCTCCCCATTCGCCCCCGGCACCACGATGATCGTGTTCTCTCCGTCCTCAGCGACGGTGATCACGGCTAAGCCAGTGACTTCCGTGCCGATGATAACTCCACTGAGATCTACCCCCGCTTCTTTCAGTAGAGCGGTCGCGTCCTCGGCGTTGGTGTCGTCGCCGACAGCGCCGACCATGGCGACGGAACTGCCCAGCCGCGCGGCGGCAACGGCCTGGTTCGCGCCCTTGCCGCCAGCGGAGATGCCCCCGCCAGTGCCCAGAAGAGTCTCGCCCGGATGGGGGTGGCGCGCGACGCCCACGGTCAGGTCTGCGTTGATGGAACCGACCACAACAATCTCTGCCATACCCCCAGGGTAGGGAAGTACTGCAGGGTGTGCGGGGCCGGGTTACTCTCATCGCATGAAGCGTCTCCTCCCTGCCATTTTCTCCACCGCACTGGCCGTTGCCGTTCCTGCTGTTTCGCTCACCGCCGCCCCGGCTCACGCTCAGCCGTTGGGTCACGTGAACTTCAACCTCCCGCCGAACTCCAAGGTCACAGTGCCGCAGCTGCGCGATCCGAACACCGGATCCTCGACCGGACAGGTTCCCCGCGAGGCTAGCGGCGCCCCGCAACCGGTGCCGTTCAGCCCGGATTACCTGGCCGGCTACATTTCCGATATCTCGCCTTACCAGTACGGCATTTACGCCGAGGTCAACCGCCTCTTCCCGTCCCTGCGCGACAACCGCCCCGACGTGATGGACTCCAACCTGCAGCAGGTCATCGCCATCAACAATGCTGCATCCTCCGACCCGGAGCTGGTGCGCCGCGCTCAGGTCGACGCTGTCGCCTCCTCCGACGAGCTGCTGGTGACGCTGTCGGAGGGTCTTGGCGAGGAATTCGGCAAGCAGTTCCGCGACGCCCTGCGCGAAGGCCGCCTACCCAAGACGCAGTACCTGCTGGGTAACGGCTACCTGGCCCGCTCCGGCGGCATCGCCAGCTCCACCTTCGCCGAGAAGCAGATCTTCAACTACAACCGCCCGCACGTGGTCGCCCCGGATCGCATCAAGCGCTACAACCCGCCGGGGGAGGACCTGTACCTGACCTCGAAGTCTTTCCCGTCCGGCCACACCAACCAGGCTGCGCTGGTCACTTCGCTGCTGGCGTACATGGTCCCGGAGGCTGCCCCGCAGCTCCACTACCGTGGTGCTGAAGCCGGTCACAGCCGGATCGTGCTGGGGGTGCACTACCCGCTCGATGTCATCGGCGGGCGCATGTCCGGCCAGGCTGCTGCTGCGGATCGTCTGAATGACCCGAAGATGCGCAACGCGTTCGACCAGGCTGCCGCTGAGCTGCGCGCCGAGATGCAGTGGCGCACCGGCAAGTCCATTCCGGAGCTGGTGGCATCCGATAAACCGTATGTGCCCACCGCGACGGCCGTGGAGCAGACCACGAAGTGGAACACCTACGACTTCAAGCCGATCTACCGCACCGACGCCCCGATGATCGTCCCGCAGGCAGCGCCGACGCTCATCGCGGCGAGCTTCCCCGAGCTCAACTACCACCAGCGCGCGCAGGTCATTGCGCAGACCGCCACCGCGCCGGGCAACCCGCTGGACTGGCAAGCGGAGGGCGGTTCCTGGCAGCGCGTCAACCTGGCCGCGGCGACGTCTGCGAAGGTCAACGTCAACCAGGACGGATCGGTCACCGTTCTGCGTTAGCGGCGATCTCCTTCCTGCGTTTGAGCGCTAATACTCGAACGCAGGGATGGAGGCCAGCAGCTTGCGCGTGTACTCGTGCTGCGGGTTCGCCCACACGTCTTCGGTCGGGCCGGTCTCCACGATGCGGCCCTTGTGCAGCACCGCGATCGTGGGGCACACCTGCCGTACGACGGACAGGTCGTGGGAAACGAAGATGAGGGTGAGTTTGTCGTGGACCACAAGGTCGTCGAGAAGCTCGAGCACCTGAGCCCGCACTGACACGTCGAGCGCCGAAACTGGCTCGTCGGCAATGAGGATTTCCGGGCGCGGGGCAGCGGCGCGCGCAATGGAGATGCGTTGGCGCTGCCCGCCGGAGAACTCGTTGGGAAGACGATCGCCCGTGCCCTCCAGGCCGACTTGGGCCAGCACCTCATCCGCGCGTTGCTTATCGGTGCCGGATTCACGGATCGAATCGCGCACTTTCCGGCGCGGATTCAGCGAGGAGTAGGGGTCTTGGAAGACCATCTGCAAGCCGCCGTCGACACGCACGGTGCCACTATCTGGCTCACCTAGACCTGCGATGAGTCGCAGCAACGAAGTCTTGCCCGAGCCCGATCCACCGACGATGCCGAGGCGCTCGCCTTTGCGGACGGTCAAAGAGACGTCATCAAGCGCGAGCGTGTCACCGCGGCGCCAGGTGACGTGGTCAAGTTCAACGATCGGCTTATCCGCGTCGCGCACCAGCGCCGGTTCCCCCGGCCGCGACGCCGCGACCAACTGTGCTGTGTAGTCCACCTGTGGATTCTTCAGGTCCGCGTTGGGGTCAACGATGCGCCCGTCCTTGAGCACGATGATCCGGTCCGTCATCCGGGAGATGACGCCAAGGTCGTGGGTGATGAACAGCAGCGCCATGTTGCGCTCCCGGACCAGGCGGTCGAGCAGATCGAGGATCTGCGCCTGAACGGTCACGTCGAGGGCTGTGGTTGGCTCGTCGCAAATAAGCAGGTCCGGGTCGCCGGCAATAGCTAGGGCGATGAGCACGCGCTGGCGCTGGCCGCCGGAGAGCTCGTGCGGATAGGCGGCGGTGCGCTCAATGCCGACCTCGCGCAGGAGTTCGCGCGCGCGATCTAGCGAGCTGGCCTCAGCGACTTGGCGCTCGACCGTCATGAGCGGGTCAAGTGCGGTCATCGGTTCCTGGAAGACCATGGCCACGGTGGTGCCGCGCATGCTGCGGGTCACTTCTTGGCCATGCACGGTGATCGAACCGGAGACCTTCAGCCGCGGGTCGACCAAGCCCATGATGGACATGGCGGTCATGGATTTGCCGGAGCCGGACTCACCGATCAGGCCCACGCGCTCACCGGGGGAGATGTCGAAGGAAATGTCCTCCAGGATCCGGGGGATCGAGAGGCTTTCTACCTGCACCAAGGGAGTTGTCATCGTTTCACCTTCCAGGCGGTCTGGAGGCCGTCGCTCAGCAGATTGAACCCAAGTACTGTCGCCGCGATAGCCAGCCCAGGCCACAGCGCGAGGTGGGGTGCGGTGGCCAGATAGGCCTGGGAAGCCTGCAGCATCCTGCCCCAGGAAGCGTACGGGGCGGGCGTGCCCAATCCGAGGAAGGACAAACCGGCCTCAGCGAGGATGGCCAGCGCGAGCGCGACGGAGACCTGAACAATGAGGATCGCAGCGATATTGGGCAGCACGTGCCGCCACGCGATGACCGGGCCGGGCACGCGAGAGACCCGGGCGGAGAGAATGTAGTCCTGCGCCATGACCTGCAGTGTGCCTACCCGCGCCACGCGTGCGAAGCCGGGGATGCCCGCGATGCCGATCGCCAGCACCACGATCCACATTGACGCGCCGAACACCGCGGTGAACACGATGGCCAACAGCAAAGCGGGGGAGGCCAACAGCAGGTCGTTGGAGCGCATGATGAGTGTCTCAATCCAGCCGCGGGACATGCCCGCCCACATGCCCAGCGGCACTCCGATCAGTGCTGACAACGCGACCGAGCCGAACGCGACCAGCAGCGAGATGCGGGCACCGTCCATGATGCGGCTGAGCATGTCGCGGCCGTACTGGTCCGTGCCCATCCAATGGGTGGCGGAAAACGCCTCCAGTCGCTGTTCGGGGTTCGCTTGGACAGGGTTGTACGGCGTCCACACCAGCGCGATGAGCCCCAGCGTGACGACGATACCGACCAGCACCGCGCCCACCCAGAAGGTCGCAGGGAACCGTCTCATGCTTGCCTCCTCAAACGCGGGTCGACCAGCCGGTAGAGCAGGTCCACCAAGAGAGTCACGGCCAGGGTGAACACGACCAGCAGCATCATGATGGTTTGAACGGTAGTCAGGTCGCGGGTGGCTACAGCGTCGAGAAGCATCGAGCCGACACCCGGAATGACGAAGACTCTTTCAATGACGACAGCGCCCACAATGAGCGTGCTCATCTGGAGACCAGCAACGGTGAGTACCGGCAAGAGCGCGTTTTTCAGTGCGTGCCGGTAAAGCGCTTCGCGCGTGGACAGCCCGATGGAACGTGCTGTGCGCACGTAGTCTTTATCCATTTCTTCTGCGACGGCGGAGCGGACGTATCGGGTGAGGATGGCCGCTTGCACGAGCGTCAAAGACACCACTGGCAGTACGAGGTGGGAGAGGAATTTCCCGAATCCCGCATTCGGCGGCGACCAGCCGTTCGCCGGGAGCCAACCGAGCCACACGGAAAACACCGCGATCGCGAGGATGCCGGCAAGGAAGCTGGGCACAGCAATGCCAATCTGCGTCAGAGCCCCGAGCATCGCTGAGTTCCGCCGCGCCAACAATGTGCCCAGCGGGATGGCGATGAGCAAAGAGAGCACCATGGCGGATACCGTCAGGATCAGCGAGACCTGCACCCGGTCCCACACCAGGGGAGTGATCTCCTGCTGGCTGGACAGTGAGACACCGAAGTCGCCGGTGAGCAGGCTGCCGATCCAGTCGAAGTACTGCACCACAAGCGGCCGGTCGGTACCGAGCTGCGCCGCCAACGCCGCGACATCCTCGTCCGTTGCGGTCACGCCGAGCGCGATGCGCGCCGGGTCGCCCGGAACTGCGCGCAGCAGCACGAAGATGATCACGCTGGCGGCGAACAGCATGAGCACGAACCGCAACAGAGCGAGTCCGATCTGCTTCATTTCTTCTTCACCCCCGCTAGGTCGAGACCGTCAGTGACCACGTTCGGGTCCACACCGGTCACTCCGGGTGCAGTGACCACGATGTTCGGGGCATTGGCCAACGTCAGGGCGCCCACGTCCGCCATGATGGTGTTCACCGCTGCTTGCATCCCTGCGACCTGCTCTTGCTGGTCACCGGCGTCGGCGAGGGCGAAATCCTCGCGTACCTTTTCAGAGTCGTAGCCGAGGTAATACTCCGGATTGCCGAACAAGTTCTGCATGTCCCGCGGCTCCACGTGCGCGATGAGCGAGGCCTGGTAATCCGCCTGTTTGAGCACTTGACCCAACCACACGGCGGGGAACTCGACGGTCTCCAGCTTCACGTGAAAGCCGACATCGGATAGCTGCGAGAAAACCAGCTCCGCCGCGTCCTGGGCGTAGGGCAGCGAGGGGATGGTCAGTGTGATCTCGGGTTCGCGGCCGGCAAGAAGCTCGCGGGCTTTGTCCGGATCAAAGGGATAGTAATCCTGCCCCGTGAACCACGGGTCTGTCGGCGGTACGGGTGCGCCACCGGTGTCGGTGGCCATCCCAGACCAGACGACGTCATTGAGTGCGCGTCGATCGATCGCGTAGGCTACCGCGCGGCGCACAGCCGGGTCGTCGAAGGGGGCGCGCCGGTTGTTGAGGCTCAGTACTACTTCGCCGTTGGTGGTGCCCACCTGAACATCGAAATCGTCGGGAAGCGTCTGCAGCAGCTCAGGGGCCTGCAGCGACCACACCACATCCACATCGCCGACGCGCAGTGCGTTGACCGAGGAGACCGCGTCGGAGAAGTACCTGATCGCAGCGTCCTGCTGTGCGCCTTCACCCCAGTAGTCTTCGCGCGCGTCGAAGGAGATCGACTCGCCCACCGCGAAGTGCTTCACGGTGTACGGGCCCGTGCCTACAGGTGTCGTGGCCAGCGCGTCAACACCGCTCGGCGTCATCATGGCGCCCGTGAGCGTGCCCATGGACCACAGCCAGCTATTCGACGGCGCGTCGAGTGTCACCTTCAGCGTGTGCTTATCCGCAGCCTCTGCCCCCACCACCGGGTCCATCTGCGCCTTCAAACCGTTGGTCCAGGAGTCCTTGACGTAGTTGATGGAGAACGCGGCCGTTTCAGCAGTGAACTCGTCCCCGTTGGAAAAGGTCACGCCCTCTTTGAGGTGGAAGGTGTACTCGGTTCGGTCATCGCTGATGTCCCAGCTCTCGGCGAGGAACGGGGCGGGGTTGCCGGATTCGTCGATACGCACGAGCGTTTCGTAGACATTGTTCATGAGCGCCTGCGGAATCGCCGCGCCTGATGTAGTGGTGAAATCGAGCGACTCGGGCGCGGACGTGGTGCCCACGACGACGCTGCCGGGCTCGATCCGCCCCACGTTTGTGGCTGTGCTGCCTGCGGAACACCCTGCTAGTGCCCCTGCTAGGGCAAGAGCAGCAGCGCACATGACTGGTTTCATAGGCGCTGAGGTTACCAAAAAGTTAACAGGGGGTCTTGTTCGGCTAATTGTTATATTCACCGTAGTCACCAGGCTGCGTGCCCGGATCGATGATGCTGAACTTCACCGGCACCGGCCCGCCGCGGACATTCGACATGACCAAGCGCATCATGTCGCCGCGGAAGTCATACTCCGCATACTCGATGTGCTCGCCCTGAAACGTCGACGCGCGCAGTTCCACGTGCCACAGCGGAGCGCCTTCTTCGATTTCCAGCAACGTTGCCTGCTCCGCAGTCGCTGTGGTGATCTGGCCGATGCGCACAGCGTTGTCGGCGTTGATCCCGTGCTGCGCCAAGATCTCGTGCACAGACTCGTTGTCTTCCGACATCGCGAGCAGTCGCTCACCGATCTTGAACGGAAACACCAGACGCTCGATCACGGCGGGCACACCGTCTGCGGAACGCACCCGTTCGACCTCGACAACCGGGTCGCCCTGCTCAAGCTGGAGGGCCCGAGCTGTACGGTCATCAGCCGGTTCGCGAGCTATCCGCAGGATTTTCCCGCCGGATGTGCGGCCTTGCTCCTTCATCAGGGCAGAGGCGGATAGGAGAGCGTCGAAGCTGCTTGTCGACGGCGCGAGCAGAACAATGGAGCGGCGTCCGCGGCCGGAGGAGATCAGGCCGTCGGCACGCAACGTGGCCACCGCTTGGCGCACCGGGCCGCGGGAAGAATCGAACTTCTCGCACAGCTCAGCTTCGGAGGGAAGCGGATCGCCGGGGGCAAGTTCGCCGCTTTGGATCAAATCTTGGAGGTACTCGGCGATTTCCTCGTGCTGCTGCCGGCGTGAAATGATCCCCACTCCTCTTGATATGCGTTCATCCGAATGTGTTCAGCGGCCTTTACTTTAATGAACTGCCCATGAGCGTTGTCGACAGGGTCAGTGCCCGCTAAGCCCACGCATCCGAGAGGATCTCCATCGAGCGCAGCGACTCTTCGTGGGTGGGGGACTGCAGGGAAATCATCAGCTCATCGGCTCCAGAAAGCTCCTGGAACTGCTCCAGATAATCGGTGATCTGCTCGCTTGTGCCCTGGGCCGTGTAGCGCAGCATGCCCACGATCTGCTGGCCCTGCGGCGCGTTCATCACAGCGTCAAGCTGTTCCTCGCTCAGCACGCGCCCCTGGCGACCCAGCAGCGCGCGGACACGAGCACGATGCACTAACTCCGTTTGCCGCGCAGCGTCCTCTTCGCTGTCCGACGCCGTCACGTTCACCGCCGCAATCACATACGGCTCCTCGCAGTACTCGGAGGGTTGGAAGTTCTCGCGGTAGTACTTCGTCGCCTCCACCAGGTGGGTCGGCGCAAAGTGCGAAGCGAACGAGTAGGGCAGACCGATCTTCGCCGCCAACGAGGCACCGAACATCGATGAGCCGAGAATGTACAGCGGCACGTTCGTCCCAGCCCCCGGGACCGCAGTCACGCCCGGGATGACGGGTTTGCCGGCCAAGTAACCCTGCAGCTCCAAGACGTCGTTGGGGAAGTTGTCGGCGGCGCGAGGGTCACGCCGCAAAGCAGCGCCCAGCGTCTGCTGATCCGTGCCGGGCGCGCGGCCCAGGCCAAGGTCAATGCGGTCCGGGTAGAGCTCGGCGAGGGTGCCGAACTGTTCTGCAATGACGTACGGCGAGTGATTCGGCAGCATGACACCGCCAGCGCCGAGCCGGATCTTCTCCGTCTTGGCAGCGATGTGGGAGATGAGCACCGCCGGCGAGGACGAGGCGATCGACGGCATGTTGTGGTGCTCGGAGTACCAGACACGGTCAAAGCCCAACCGTTCACCCGTCTGGGCCAATTCGACCGACCGCTGCATGGATTCACCTGCGGTCTCGTTGTCGCGCACGGTGCAAAAGTCGAGGAGGGACAGGGTTGCTCGCGTGGAAGAAGAAGTTGACTGATCCATGCTTGGTACAACGCTGTGCGTCGCCGATCATTCCCAACCTTGCGGACGGTTGTGAGGTCAGTTTTGCGGAGTGCCCAGGTGACCGATCAGGGGAATTCTGTGCTGAGCATGGACAGTGGAACTGGGTTGCTGCGCGAAGTGGTGACCGCGAAACGGGCTTTGTCGAAGAGGTAGCGGTCATCGGAAGATTCAATCCGCCGACATCTGACGAAGATGCCGGCCGACGAAGTGTTGGCTTGCTAAACGCGCTCGGCGTCGGCGTTCTCAGTGACCGCGTACGGCTCGTCACCGTCGACGGTTCGCTGCGTGCCGATCTCCATTGGAGCAGCCGGGCGTGCCAGGTCGATGATCACGCCGATGACGAATGCGACAGCGGTCGGCAGCAGCCAGCCGAGGTCGTACGCCTGCATCGGGGACCAGCTGACCAGCGGGGTCAGGGCGTCAGCACCCCAGCCCAAGCTGATGAAGGTAGAGATGAGTGACCACGCGACAGCAACCCAGATGGGCAGGAAGAAGCCCCAGCGCAAGCGCGTGCGGGAGCGGAAGAGCGGCTCGATGAGCGTCACGAAGATCAGCGCAATGGCAGGCGGGTAGAGGAACCCGATCACCGGAGCCGCGACAGCCATGACGAAGTTCAGGCCTTGGGTGGCCATGACTGCAGAGGCGACAGCGAAGATGATGGCCCAGGTGCGGTAGGAGCCAGCGACCTGCTCGGAGAAGTACTCTGCGGTGGCGGTGATCAGGCCGATCGCGGTGGTCATGCAGGCCAGCACAACGATCAGGGCGAAGATGATCTGGCCGGGCTTGCCCATTATCTGCAGGGCGGCGTCAGAAAGCAGTGGTGCGCCGTTGTCGTACTGCTCGGCGTTCGGCATTGCGCGGCCGATCAGACCCAGGCCGAGGTAAATGAGCGCGAGCATGATGCCGGCGCCGAGACCTGCGAAGATGGTGCCGCGGACCAGCGGCGTGCCCTCGCCCAGGCCCTTGAAGCGCAGGGAAGAAATGATCACGATGGAAAACGCCAGGGCAGCGATGGAGTCCATCGTCAGGTAGCCCTCGAGGACACCGGTGGTGTAGGCGTTATTCGCGTAATCCTCGCTCGGAGTGTAGCCCTGGTTGGTCATGGTGAAGATCGCGGTGCCGATCATGATGATCAGCAGGATCACCAGCGCCGGGGTGAGGAACTTGCCCAGAGTATCGGTGATCCGGGTGGGGTTCCAGGACAATGCCAGAGCAATGCCGAAGAACACGATGTTGAACAGCGCACGCGGAACAGTGCCCTCCCAGCCGAACACCGGTGTCATGGCCACCTCGAAGGAGACGGCACCGGTACGCGGCAGAGCGTAAAAGGCGCCGATGGACAGGTAGGCCAGGATCGGGAAGATGACGCCGAAGAACGTGCCGGCGCGCTGCGCGAGGTCACGGACGTTTGAGCCGGACAAGGCAATGGCGATCACAGCCAGCACCGGCAGCAGAGCACCGGTGGTGAGGAAGCCGAGGACCGCTGGCCAGAAATTATCGCCGGCTTGAACGGCCAACATCGGCGGGAAAATCAGGTTGCCCGCGCCGAAGAACATGGAGAACAGCGCCAGCGCGGTGACCACAACAGCGGTCTTCGAAGCACCGCCCTGTTCTGAGCCCTTCGCTTTGCCGGTAACAGCAGTAGACATAACGCCTCCCGGGGGAAATGAACGAATTAGTAGGGGTTACCCTAGCATTCCGCCGGCTGGGATCAAGATCCTATTGCATGAAAATCCTCGTGGGTGCCCCTGTTCGTACCCGTTCTCACACATGCGAAAGACCGCATTTTCGTGCCGTCGAAAACCGCGTTCCGTTACCCCAGGTCGAATGTGACGCAGGTGAAACCAGTTACTTGACACGTGGACGGCACGAAAGTGACTGAGCTAATGCTTTTCGACGCCTCCGTCTAACCCAGCTCCCTGATCGCCTTCAGCGGGATATCCACCCAGTCGGGGCGGTTATTGGCTTCGTACACGACCTCGTACGCAGCCTTATCGGCCACGTAGGCAGCCAGCACCGCGTTCATTTCCGTGCCGTACCCCGCGAGGAGATGACCCGTGTTTCCAAGCTCCGCGTACCCGAAGGATCGCACCATTCCCGCCACGTCGCGCAACGCGTGGTCCGGTTGGCGGCGCTGCTCCAAAGGGCGAGCGGGCTCGCCCTCGAAGTCGATGAGGTACCAGTGCCCGGTGCCGGTATCCGGCTCCGAGGCAGGAACGTACAGTGTCTGGCCGAGGTGAAGGTCGCCGTGGATGCGTTGGACGGGCAGGTCACCGTCGGGAATGCGGGAGTAGATCTCACGCAGCGTTCCCTCGTGCGCGCGGAGCTGTTCGGCCTGGTCGACCAGCTCGTCGAGGTGCGCGTTAAGGGAGTCCCGAATCTGGCTGGCCAGGACGTTGTCCACGGCGAAGGCCGATGCGAGAGCGTCGTGCACGGTGCGGATAGCCGCGCCAAGGGCGTGGGAGTCCGAGTCGCTGAGTCCGTTGGTGGTGGCGAGTTGGAAGCCGTCGCGTCCGCCGTCGATAAGCTCCTGCGTCATGGCCAGCGTGCGACCGTCGCGCACGAGGTGACCGCGCACCCCGGCGACGTGCGGGCAGTCCGCGATGCCGGTGAGCAACTCGACATCGGGGTTGAGGCCGTCTTCGAGTTTGCGGAAGACTTTGAGGATCCAGCGCTCGTCGACCACGAGCGACGTATTGGACTGGTCCGCGCCGAGCGGGCGGGCGGTGCTGCCGGACATGTCGCCGTGGACCTCGCCGAACTCGGCGAGCCCTTCGAGGTACGCCTGTGCGCCGGCGTCGGTGTGCAACGAGTCCTCGTCATCGGCCACGAGGACCTGGTAGAAGTCCGTGGTGGCGCCGTGCTGAACGTCCAGGATCTGCCACTCGTAAGAGCCCAAAGGCACCGAGGCGGAGACGGTCTGGGAATCGATCGGTTCCGATTTCGCGCCGTAGAAACGGGTCGCGTGCAAGTCCATGCAACTACCTCCAGGAGACGTCGAACCAGAAGTGGCCGTGCGGGGCGAGGGTGACCAGCCAGGGCAGCTCTCCGATCGCGGGGAACTCGACGTTGCCGGACAGCTCGCGCGGCACCACACCGTTCAAGTGCGACAGGCGCATTTCCACTGGCTGCGGGCGGGAACTCAAGTTGTTCACGCACAGGATGCGCTCGTTGCGGCCGGTCTCATCGTTGTATTCGCGAATGAAGGCGAGGACCTGCTCGTTGTCGTGCTGGACCTCCTGGTAGTCGCCGCGGCCGAACGCCCGGTACTGCTTGCGGATGTGCACGTGATCGCGCACCCAGTGCAGCAGCGAGTTCTCGCGGCCCATCTGGGATTCGACGTTGATGGCTTGGTAGCCGTAGGTGTCGTTGCGGATCGCAGGTAGGTAGAGACGCTCCGGATCGGCTCGGGAGAAGCCGCCGTTGCGGTCAGCGTTCCACTGCATGGGGGTGCGCACGCCGTCGCGGTCAGGCAGCCAAATGTTATCGCCCATGCCGATTTCATCGCCGTAGTACAGGAACGGTGAGCCCGGCAGCGACAGCAACAGGGCATGCGCCAGCTCGAGGCGGTCGCGGTGGCCGCCCAACAGCGGGGCGAGGCGACGGCGAATGCCCACGTTGGCGCGCATGCGCGGGTCGGTGGCGAAGTTGGTGTACATGAAGTCGCGCTCGTCGTCGCTGACCATCTCGAGGGTGAGCTCGTCGTGGTTGCGCAGGAAGATGCCCCACTGAGCGGTCTCGGGAATGTCCGGGGTTTCGCGCAGGATGTCGATGATCGGTTGGGCCCGCTCTTGCCTGATGCCCATGAAGATGCGCGGCATGACGGGGAAGTGGAACGCCATCTGGCACTCGTCACCTGTGCCGTCCTCGCCGGAACCGAAGTATTGCACCACTTCGTTTGGCATCTGGTTGGCTTCGGCGAGGAGGAAACGTCCCGGGTATTCCTCGTCGAAAATCTTGCGGACGCGTTTGATGAACTGGTGGGTCTCCGGCAGGTTCTCGCAGTTCGTGCCCTCGCGCTCGTAGAGGTAGGGGATGGCGTCCAGGCGGATGCCGTCCATGCCCAGGTCGAGCCAAAAGCGGATCACGTCGATGACAGCATCCTGCACCGCCGGGTTGTCGTAGTTCAGGTCCGGTTGGTGGGAGAAGAAACGGTGCCAGAAGTACTGCCCGCGCACCGGGTCGTAGGTCCAGTTGGATTCTTCGGTGTCGATGAAGATGATGCGGGCTTCGTTGTACTTCTCCGGGTCATCCGTCCACACGAAAAAGTCACCGTAGGGCCCGTCTGGGTCGCGGCGGGACTCCTGGAACCACGGGTGGGTATCGGAGGTGTGGTTGATGGGGAAGTCGGTGATGATGCGTATGCCGCGTTTATGTGCAGCGTCGACAAGCGAGACGAAATCGTCCACCGTGCCGAACTCCGGCAGCACCTTGCGGAAGTCGCGGATGTCGTACCCGCCGTCACGCAGCGGAGAATCATAGAACGGCGGCAGCCACAGGCAGTCCACGCCGAGCCACTGCAGGTAATCGAGTTTTTCCTCGACACCGCGCAGCGTGCCCGAGCCCGAATTATCTGGGTCGAAAAAGGCGCGCACGAGCACCTCATAGAACACTGCGTCCTTGTACCACTCCGGGTCCGGCCGCTGCCACGGCTCGTTTCCGGGAGCGGGAGCCGGCGAGGCGAACTCGCTGGCATCAGTTTCAATGAGGTACCCCTGGGCGTCCATCTGTTCGTCCATGAGCTCCGAGGTTAGCGTCAGGAGCGGATCGCTGCAGACATGCGATCAACGGCCTCGGCGAGGATCTCCGGGCTGGTGGCAAAGTTGAGGCGTGCGTGGTGCTCACCGCCGGAGCCGAACGTCGCGCCTTCATTGAGCGCCACCTTCGCTTTTCGACGCAACCAGCCCGCCGGCTCCTTCTCATCCCCAATCGCCGTGCCCGCGAAGTTTAGGAACATGAGATACGTCGCTTCTGGTCGGGTGAACTCAATGCCGGGGATGGCCTCGGGCAGAGTCTCAATGAGCCAGTCGCGGTTCTGCTCAAGCGCCGCCAATTGGTCCTCCAGCGCGGGCGTGCCGTAGCGGTAGCATGCCTCCGCTGCGACAATGCCCAGCGTGCCGGTGCCGTCTTTGGCCACACCGGTCAGGCTGTGCCAGGTTTTCACGTCCTCGTCGTTGGAGAAGATCATCTGGGCGCACTTCAGGCCGGCAATGTTCCACGCCTTCGATGTGGCCGTCACAGTGATACAGACGTTCGCTGTGGTCTCGTTGATGCCGGCGGCGCAGATGTGTCCGCTTTGGCCGTTTATTCCGCTTGCGGAATAAACGATGGGGGCGTGAATCTCGTCGACAAGCACTCGCGCGCCGTACTTATCCGCGATGGCGCACAGCTGGGTGAGCTCTTCTTCGTCGAACGTGTAGCCCCACGGGTTGTTCGGGGCGGCTAGCAGGATCGAGCCTGCGCCATTGCGGAACGCGGCATCGATCTCCATGAAGTCTAGGCCGCCCTTCGCACCGACCTCGACCATTTCACGGCCGGCCGTCGCCGGGATCTCCAGAAACGGCGGGTAGGAGGGCACCGGAACGATGACGGGAGAGTCCGGCTTGGTGAAGTACTGAACACCCAGCAGCATCCCACGCACAACATCGGCAACTGGAAAGACCCGCGCCGGGTCAGGCCGCCAGCCGTAGCGTGCAGCGTAGAAGTCGCTCAACGCGTCGCCGAGCCTGTGGTGTGCCGGGGTGTAACCAAGGGTCTCGTGCTCCACGGCGTCCTGGATTGCGCGCTTGACCGGCTCAGCGGTGGGGAAGTCGGATTCCGCCACCCACAGCGGCAAAACGTCGTCGTCGAACTGGGTCCACTTGCGGGTACCGCGGGTGCGGAGGGTCTCAAGGCTAGGGAATTTCATAAGGTCCAACTTACGCCTTCCAACATTGGCTGGAAATACAACAACCCGGTCACGAGGACCGGGTTGTGAGAAGATGCGACGATCTACATCGCCGCCCGTGGCCCCAATTCTATATACTCGCCACGAACTACTGCAAGGGGGAATTGTGGGTGAGTTGCCGGCTTGGGGCCAACTTCTTGGTGAAGCACGATTTCACACTTACATGTCCGAGTCAGGTGAAGATACTCACAGGGCGATCGAACTCTATCAGTGGAGTACTGCCCTGGCTGGAGCTTTCGTACCTCAGCTCGCACATTTCGAGGTTCTTACCCGTAATTCCCTGAACTCAGCATTACGCGTGTGGAACAGCCGACAACCCGGATACCTCAACGTATTCGACTGGGCTTTAGACGATCAAACAGCACCCCGCTTGTACTCGCTTATTGGCAAGGATCTGGGCCGTGCGCGTGTGTGGGCACGACAGCAAGCCTCAGACCGCGAAGTTGGACATCCTCGAAGGAATGCGGCCATTACTCATGACGACGTGCTCGCCCAGCTGACTATGGGAACGTGGGTCAAGCTTCTTGGGGCAGGTGCGAAGCAAGATGCTGCCGCGAAGCAGACATCGAAGGACATCTGGGTGGAACATCTGCACGTGGCTTTTCCGAACGCAGGGAGCGTGAACATTGCCGATCCGGGGCGGAGGAGAAGCCTCGGGGCAAGATATGCTCGCATTGCTAAATTGAGAAACAGGATCTCCCATCACGAGCACTTACTCCACGTAGACGTTCGACGTCGCGTCAACGACCTGTTGTCCGTGTTGGGTGAGATCAATCCGGACCTTCCAGCGTGGGTTATGGAAGGGAGCCGTATCCGGCAAGTCAACTCCCAGGACCCTCGAAAAACGCGCTGAATCGGGCTCAGATCTCACCGAACTGGGTCCACTTGCGGGTACCGCGGGCGCGGAGGGTCTCAAGACTAGGGAACTTCATAGCTTCCACGCTAGCGCTTGACCTTGCCCTAACGGCAAACTTTATTCTCGCGGACATGATTGATCGTTCTATCTACCCGATGCCCATGTTCGTGACTTTGCCTGTGACTGATCTCGGTGCTGTGGAGGAGTTCTACCACGCCGCCGGCTTCATTTCCCTGGCCACCATTCCAGGTGAGGACGGCAGCCCGGCTCTGATCCACTTCCGGCGCCAGCGCTACCAAGACATCCTCGCAGTCCCCTCCGGCGACATCACGCCGGGCTCATCCTCGGTGACGTTCGCCGCCCACGACGATGACCTAGGTGCCATCGCCGAGGCAATCCGGGCGACCGGAGCCGCCGTGGAGGGACCGGTAGACACTCCGTGGTACACCACCGATGTCACCGCCACCGACCCAGACGGGCACACCATCGTGTTCACCAAGCAGCGGCCGCAGGAGGCTGCACAAGCTCAGGAGTGGGCGGACACCTTCGAGAGGCAGTAGTGGCTAGTCGTCGGCGCCGTCTGTGCCGTCAGTGTCATCTGTGTCGGCGGCATCTTGAAACCCGAACGCCTTGAGCCGCTCCCTGTCAGCAGCCGAGCTGGACGCAGTGAGCGCCAGTAGCTCCGAGTAAATGCCCCCGGAGGCTGCCAGCTCGGCGGGTGAGCCCATCTCGTCGATCCGTCCGTCCTTGAAGGTGATGATGGTGTCGACGTCGGCGATCGTCGATAAGCGGTGGGCGATCATGATGGTGGTGCGATCCTTCATCAACTCGTCCAGGCCGGCTTGAACGGCGCGCTCGGATTTGGTGTCCAACGCCGATGTCGCCTCGTCGAGCACCAGCACTGGCGCGTCCTTGAGCATCGCGCGGGCGACCGCGACGCGCTGCTTTTGGCCGCCGGACAGGCGCAAACCGCGCTCGCCGATGACCGTGTCGTAGCCGTCCTTGAAGGACGAGATGAAGCCGTGCGCGTTGGCGCGCTTAGCCACGTCTTCAATCTCGGCATCGCTGGCATCCGGCTTGCCGTACGCGATGTTCTCCCGGATCGTGCCGGAGAACAACGCCGGTTCCTGAAAGACCACGCCGGTGGAAGCGCGGACGCGCTCAATATCGGCGGTGTTGATGTCTTTGCCGCAGACTTTCAAGCGGCCCTGCGTAATGGGGTATAGGCCCAGCAGTAGGTTGACCAGCGTGGACTTGCCGCCGCCGGACTCTCCAACGAGTGCGATCTTCTCCCCGTGGCGGGCTGTGAAGCTGACGTCCTCGAGCACAGGCTCACCGGGCGTGTAAGCGAAGGAAACGTTGTCGAAGGCGACCATCGGCTCGCCCTCCTGCAGGGCGGGCACCGCGGCGGTGTCCACCTCCGGAACATCGGACGCCTCTGTGGCAGCGACGATCTGGGAGTTGGCGGCTTCCTCGATCGGCTCGTCCATCACCTTGAAGTAGTCGCGGGAGCCGGCGATGGCGCGCTGAGCGGAGTCCACCAGGAAGCTCATCATTTGCACCGGCTGCTGGGCCATCGTGACCATCTGGACCAGCATGACCATGTCGCCGATGGAAAAGCGGCCGTTCAAGGTCTCGCGGAACAGCACAAGATAAATGAAGAAGAAAATGACGTTCATGGCCATGCTGCGCCCGACATCCATTGAATGCCACCAACGGGACTGCGGCCGGGTCAGGTTGATCGTCTCGCCGTAGCGGGTACCAAAGGAATCCAGCTCCCGGGCCTCCGCAACGAAAGACTTGGTCACCTTCACCTGGCCGACGACCTCCGCGAAGCGGCCGTTGGCCAGGTCGATCTCTTCGTTCTTGGCCTGCTCGAACTTCTGCCAGCGTTTTGAGGTCAACGCCGTAAGCACCAAGTAGATCGGGAAGAGCATGAGCAGCAGCACGGTCAGCGGCCAGTAGTAGAAGGCCGTGATGCACAGAATCGCAATGAGCTGGAGGAACATCGGCAGCAGCGAGTTGGAGAAGCTCTGGATCGTCTGCGTGATGTTCATGATCGAGCGGTCCAGCCGCGCGATGATCGTTCCTGTCACCTGGCCGTCGAAGTAGCTTTGCGGCAGCGACAACAGTTTGGCGTAGTAGCGGGTGGACAGCGCCTGCCGGATGCGCGCGGAAACGACATCGCCCAAATAGCCGCCGATGTTGCGGCCTAACGTCCACAACGATTGGGTCAGCAGGAGGGCGGCGGCCAGCCACGTGAGCGTCGTTAAGCTTCCACCGTCGACAATGGTGTCCGTCGCTTCGCGAAGAATGAATGGGGTGAGCAAGTTCAGCGCGACCGTCAGTGAGGAAATCACCACGATGCCGAGGTAGTACGGCCACAGGGCGGAGGCGCTCTTCATGACGCGGAAAAGAGGTTGCACGTGTCCACAACATACACCTGGGTGCGCGTGTGTTCGGATCCGTGCTGTCGGCGCTGTACAGTGAGGGGACCTGTTGGTTTGAAACTTTTCGCAGAAAGGCGCCCCATGGCCCGTACCCCAGTACGCATTGCCGCTGTCCTCGCGGCGAGCTCTCTTGCGCTCGTCGCCTGCGTCGACGACGAAGGCATCGTGGACCAGGAAGGCACCCTGACCCCGACGACGGGTGTGGCCACGCCGACCGAAGAGCCGGAGGCGTTTGAAACCAACGACGTCTCACCGGAGGAGACTGACGAGATCAGCGGTGAGATCGTGGAAGATCCGGGCATGAGCGTCCATTACAAGTGGCAGGGCACCAAGTCCGCCCCGAACGGTGGCACCGTGGTCACCATCGCTGTGACGAACACCGCCGACGCGATCATGCCCCCCGAAGCACTCGGTGAGCCCCGTTTGACGTACTCCGGTGACAACGCCAGCCGCCTCAGCGCCGAGGAAGCCGGCATTGAGATTGAAGGCCTGGACATGCCGCTGGGCAAGGGCGCCACCGCCAATCTCCAGTTCGCGTTCGACGTGAGCACAGGCAACCTCTACGATGCTGAATTCCAGATCGGCAACGTCGTCTTCACCGGGAACCTGAACAACTAATGGAGCAGGTAGTTCTGTGCGACGATGACGGCCGCCCCACCGGCACCGCCGACAAATTCGAGGTCCACACGACGGACACGCCGTTGCATTTGGCGTTTTCCGCTTGGCTTTTCGACGCCTCCGGCCACCTCCTCATCTCCCGCCGCGCGTTAGGGAAGAAAACCTGGCCGGGTGTGTGGACGAACAGCTTCTGCGGTCACCCCGCCCCAGGCGAAGCTACCGAGGATGCCGTTGTCCGCCGCGCCCAGCAAGAGCTCGGCCTGCCGGCGTCCGCTCTGGCCGATCTGCGCTGCGTTCTGCCGGACTTCCGCTACCGGGCTGTCGACTCCTCTGGGATCGTCGAGCACGAGATCTGCCCCGTCTATGTCGTGCGCCTTGCCGGCGGTGCCGAAGCTGCCCCGAATCCCGATGAGGTGGACAGCACTAAGGGGGTGAACCCCGCCGATCTCATCACCGCCGCTGAGGCGATGCCGGCGGTCTTCTCCCCGTGGTTGGTGGAAGAACTGGCCCGCCCCGAACTGCGTGCAGTGCTCGAGGGGCAGTAGTCCGCACACTGGGGTTGGCGGGCTAGACCTCCCGGAACACGCCGCGCAGGTAGCCGAGCGGGTCGGTGACCAGCTCCGCGTTCTCCCCTGAGAGGTCAACCCGCAGGACGGTTCGGTCGGGTTTGTACTCCGGCCAGCCAGGCTCGCCGGTGTGGGCGTAGCGGATGAGCCAGCCATTGAGGCCTTCGCCCGCACGGTACGGCGGGGCGCCGAACAGCGGTGCCAAATCGGCGGAGTGGCGGGCACGGGTGCGGGCGTCGGAGGTCAGCTCGGCCTGCCACACTCGGCCCGGCGCACCCTCGGCAACCTGGTCGACCCAGCGGCGGATCAGGTTGGCGGAAAAGAACTCCCCGTTGATGTGCTTCGGGTTGCGGGCTTTAAGCGCTTTGAAGAAAGGGACGTACTGCTCCCGTTTGAGGCCCATGCCGATGCCGGGCGCGGCCATGTTGAGCCGCGCGGTCTTCAAGGTGTCGTGGATGGCACTGGAATTGAACATCTCCTCATCGACGGAGGAGATCACCAAGTCCACCTCGGCCATCTCTGCGGTATCCAGTGGAGCGGGACCAAGCGCCATATCGGTGATATACCGGGTGCGCACTGCGTTGTATCCGCGCCTGAGCTGCTTCGGGCTCGCAGCGTTGAGGGAACCGCGGGTCAGAGGGATCCCCGCACCGGCACGAATGAACTTCTTCCGCTGCTCGAAGGTCAGGCGGGGGAAGGCAGGGGAGAGGGCCACAGCGCGCCGAAACGCGCCGCGGTAATGGTCGCGCCGCATCAGCCACAGCACCACATTCGCGCCGGCGGACTGGCCGGTCAGCGTCACGTTAGTAGGGTCACCACCGAACGCCTCAATGTTCTTCTGCACCCATTCCAGTCCCAGGGACACGTCGTCGACGGCGCGGAAGTGCGCGACCCTGTCGTCGTGGAAGGGGACCAGCCCCTCCAATTTCAGGCGGTATCCGATCCGGACCAGGATCACGCCGTTTGAGGCCAAGGCGTCACCGGGAGTTGCTGCATCCTCATGGTTGCCCATTTCAAAGCGGCCACCATGAATGTGGACCACCACGGGCAGGTCATCAGTGTCTGTTGCCCCGAGCGGGGCCGTGATGGTCAGGGCGGTGCGTTCGGGGTGGGGCGTAGATGCGTCGATAAGCTTGCCCGTTGGCGCTGGTTCCGCATCGTCGAAGGGGGCCGGAATGTGCGAGTACTCAATCGAATGGAAGTGGGCGATGCGGCCGTCGACGCGGCCGATGATCGTCCCGGCGGGGCAGGTCACCTCAACAGGGTTGCTCATGCGGTCTAAGCTTAGTGATCAATGATTGACATCGGGTTCAGCTTGACGCAGTCCAGCCCATGGGTGCAGGTGCCCATGGTGCTGGCGTTCGCGCTGCCCGCTGCCGGCATCGCGGCGGTGGGAATGGTGCGCGCGGTGGACTGGGTGGCAGCAGTTTTGGGCGATAAGGAACCGAAGGTAGATTAAGGCGCTATGGCCAACCCGGAAGACCTGCGCAAAGAGGACATGCGTCTGCCTAAGGAGCGCAGGAAGTACCCCCGCAGCCGCGTCACGCAGGCGCTGTGGATCCTCATTGCCCTGGTGCTCGTGGCGGGGATCGTCGGGTTGTTCTAACCCGTTGCTCTAGCCCGGGTTAGCGCCGCGCAGATGCCTCCGCCACCCGGGCGAACAGGTCGATGCTGGTGAGGTCCTCGATCAGCACCGGTTCGCCGTCGGAGTTGGAGAGCGGGACGCACCAGTTCTTGTACTGTTCGGCATTGGTGCCCGGCTGGTTCTGGATCCGCACATCACCCACCATGTCCACGAGGTTGGTGCAGGTCAAAGCCGACCCGGTACCGGCGATGAAGCGCGTCAGGCCGAGCACGAGCTCTTCGGCGTCGCCGCGCTCGTCGCGGCCGAGGTTGTCGAAGTCGTAGTCGGCCAGCGGGGTGCCCTCAAACGCACCGTGATCGCGGGCGTTTGCCAAGACGTGGCCCTGCCAGGCGACATCCTTCGCGTCGAGCTCTTCAAAGGAGTCCTCAACAATGCCGAGGGCGTCGCGCAGCTCGTTGTGCGCGCCCTTGAGGTAGCCGGCGGTCGGCGGCAGGTCGTGCGTGCCGACGGAGCTCATCGACAGGTTGCGGTACTCCTCCGGGTTCATCGGGCGATCGCCGGCGGGGGAGTGCTCGAACCAGATCACAGACGTGCCCAGCACGCCGCGGTCACGCAGCACGTCCTGCACCCACGGCTCGAAGGTGCCCAGGTCCTCACCGACCACGACGGCCCCGGCGCGCTCCGCCTCAAGGGCGAGAATGCCCAGCATCGCCTCGTGGTCGTAGTTCATGTACACGCCATCCAGCGGGGACTCCATCCTCGGAATCCAGAACAGGCGGAACAGGCCGAGAATGTGGTCGACGCGAATGCCGCCGGAGTTCTTCAGCACGGTCCGCAGCAGGTCACGCCACGGCTTGTATCCCGCTTCGGCCAGCTTGAAGGGGTGCCACGGCGGCTGGGACCAGTCCTGGCCCTGCTGGGAGTACCCATCCGGCGGGGCACCCACGGATGCGTCCTGGACAAGCACGTCGGCCAACGTGTTGGCGTCTGCTCCGCCAGGGTGAACACCGACAGCTAGGTCTGTCATGATGCCAATGCGCATCCCGGCATCCTTGGCGCGATGCTGCGCCTGCGCCAGCTGAGTGTCGGCGAGGAACTGCAGCCACATGTAGAACTGCGCGAGGTCGTCGTACTCCTCGGTGATGATGACCGCGTGGCGCCGCTCGTCCTCACGGGTCAGCTCGGTGTAGGCGCACCAGCGGGCGAAGTTGACCAGGCCCTCGCCCTGGTTCTCCACATACTCGTCGAAGGCTGATTGGTCAGATTCCTCGAAGATGTAGAACATTTCGTTGAGGATGGCCAGTTTGGTGTCAAAGATCGTGTCGCGGTCAATGAACTCCGGCGAGCGGTTCATCGCGCGCAGCTCAGCCGAGAGCTCGGCGATCTCCTCGCGGGTCTCCTCATCCAGCTGCGCGAACTCAGGCACGTCTTCCACCGCGATGTAGATCGGGTTGACAAAGCGCCGTGAGGTGGGCAAATACGGCGAATCCTCCACCGGCGGGAACGGTTCTGCGGCGTGCACCGGGTTGATCAGCAGATAGTCCGCGCCTTGCGCCGCGACGACCTCCGCGAGCTCAGCCAGATCGTGGAAATCGCCGATTCCCCACGAATTCTCCGAGCGCACAGAGTACAGCTGCGCCATCACACCCCACACCGGGTCCTTCAGCAGCTCCAGGTTGGTCGTCAGCACGCGTGGAGTCACCACCAGCGTGCAGGTTTCCTCAATCTCGCGCTCATCGCTTTTCGACGACAAATGGATCGTATGCCACCCCATCGGCACATCCCCGCGCGTGTGGAATGTGGCCTCGCCCCAGTTCACACCGTCATGGAACGTCGGAGCTGCCCAGTTCTCGTCCTGGTAGACCTCGGAGGTGGAGCCGTCTTCCAGGGTGATCCACACATCGGCCGGAGCGCCCTCCGGCACGTGCACGTTGAAGTGGGTCTCTTCGCCCTCGCGGGCGATGACAACGGGAGGCAGGGGGCGGGTATCCCAGTGCACACGCCACGCACCGAGGGCTTCGTGGAGTTCCTCGTCTGCAGGATCGTCGGAAAGCGGAACGTCGAGCGCGCGCAGCAATTTCACCATGGATGAATGGGGCGAAGACACGATTTCGTTGTTCATGCCCCGGTAGGTCAGGCCGAAACCATAGGCGGTTGCTAGTTGCTCGAGGAGTTCCGTGTTAGCCACACTGAGCTATTCTGCCAAAGAACGCAATTTTTGGCTGGGAAAGAATTGTCGCAGGTCACAGTGGGAGTATTGTGTGACTATGACTTCTCCCGAGACCAAAATCTACAGCACCCCGGCCGGTTTCGAACTGGCGCCGGACGACAACTGCCTGACCCTGGCCGTCAAGACCATTGAGAAGCGTCCCAGCGCGGCGATTTTCTCCCGCCCCGCCGGGCATGACTGGCAGGAAGTGAGCGGTAAAGAGTTCATCGCCCAGTTCCGCGCCGTGGCGAAGGGCCTGGTGGCGAACGGCGTTGAGCAGGGTGACCGCGTGGTCCTCATGGCAGACTCCAGCTACGAATGGGCGCTGATGGACTTCGCCATCATGGCGGCCGGAGCGGTGAGTGTTCCGGTGTACCCGTCGTCGTCGGCAAGCCAGGTGCAGTGGATTGTCGAGGACTCGGGCGCGAAAATCGTAGTCTGCGACACGGAAGCGAACCGTGCGCTGTACAACAACCTCGTGCTGCGTGAAGACGGTACGGCCCCGCTGGTCGATTCTCCGACGCAGCTGAAGCGCTCGCTTGCCTTCGCTACCGGCGGTGTGGGCCTGCTCGTGGAGGACGGCCGCGGCATCGGCGATGACGTCATCGACGAGCGCATTGCCAACATCTCCCACGACGACCTGATGTCCATCGTGTACACCTCGGGCACTACCGGCCGCCCGAAGGGCTGCCTGCTGACCCACCTGGTGTGGGCATCCCAGGCAATGGCCCTGTTGCACAATCCGATCGGCTCCGGACTGGCCGCGAAGCCGGGCACCCGCTACGTGACCATCCTCCCGCTGGCGCACGTTCTCGCGCGTGCCGTGCACCTTGCCGCCACCATCGGCGGCGCCCACCAGACACACTGGTCTGACACCCGCACCATTCCGATGGCGCTGCAGCGGTTCGAGCCGTACATGATTCTCGCTGTCCCGCGCGTGTACGAAAAAGTCCGCGATGGCGCGTACAACAAGGCGGCGGATTCCTCGCCGATCGCCGCTCGTCTCTTCCTGCAGGCGGAAAAGGCTGCGATCGCATACTCCAAGGCCATGGACACCCCCGAGGGGCCGTCCAAGCTGCAGGAGGCGAAGCACAAGGTCTTTGACAAGCTCGTGTACAAGAAGCTGCGCGACGCTGTCGGCGGCAAGGCCGTGATCACCATTTCCGGCGGCTCCGCGATTTCTGCGCAGCTGCTGCACTTCTTCCGCGGCCTGGGCTTGACCATCTACGAAGGCTACGGCCTGACCGAGACCGCCGCTGCTGCGACGGTGAACAACCCGGAGCACATCCGTATTGGCACTGTGGGCCAGCCCAACAACGGCTACTCCGTCAAGATCAACGAAGACGGTGAGATCTGCTTCAAGGGCGATGGCGTGATCAAGGGCTACTGGAACAACCAGAAAGCCACCGACGAAGCGATTATCGACGGCTGGTTTGTCACCGGTGACCTCGGCGAGATCGACGAAGACGGATACGTGAAGATCACCGGGCGCAAGAAGGACCTGATTGTCACCGCCGGCGGCAAGAACGTCTCCCCCGGACCGATGGAGGATATCCTGCGTTCCCACCCGCTGATCTCCCAGGCGCTTGTGGTCGGCGACGGCAAGCCCTTCGTCGGTGTGCTGGTCACCCTCGACGACCAAGAGGTGGCGCGCTGGAAGAAGGAGCACAGCATCCCCGAGGACATGGAAATCGGCGAGCTGGTGAGGAAGAGTGCCGAGTTGCGCGCTGAAGTCCAGGACGCCGTCAACGAGGTCAACCGCAGTGTTAGCCAGGCAGAGCAAATCAAGAAGTTCCGGATCCTCGACCAGGATCTGACCGAGGAGTCCGGCGAGATGACAGCCACGATGAAGATCAAGCGCAACGTCGTCTTCGAGCGGTACAAGAAGCAGATCGATAGACTTTACCGCTAAAACTTCACACGGGGAACAGATTCCTGTTATTTTGGCCACACAAAACTGTTTGTGTGGCCAAACTTATGGCCTAGGAGTGCCAAAGGAGCTCCCCATGACCTTGAAGACCTTCACTGTTGATGCCCCGTTCACCGTCGCCCCCGACGAAAACTGCTTTTCGGCATTAGTAGCTAATGCTGAGAAGCGGCCGGACATTGTCTTGTTCACCAAGCCCGAAGCCCACGAGTGGGTGGACGTGACCGCCGCCGAGTTCGTCGCGGAGGTCCGTGAAGCGGCCAAGGGTCTCATTGCCCTCGGTGCCCAGAAGGGCGACCGCATCGCGCTGCTGTCCGGCGCGCGCTACGAGTGGCCGGTCGCTGACTTCGCCATCATGGCCGCCGGGCTGACCACCGCAGCGATCTACCCGTCCAGTTCGCTCGAGCAGGTGCAGTGGATCGTCGAAGACTCCGGCGCGGTCATCGCCCTTGGCGAGACCCACGACCACGGTGTGCTCTTCGAGCACGTCACCAACTCTCATCTGCGCGAAATCCTGCTTTTCGACGACGGCGGCATGGACAAGCTCAAAGAAGCCGGCCGCTCCGTTTCTGACGAGGAACTCGACGAGCGCATCGCGGGCATCTCCCACGATGACATCGCCTCCCTCGTCTACACCTCCGGCACCACCGGCCGCGCCAAGGGGTGCATGATCACCCACCTGAACTGGATCTTCCAGGTCCGCGGTCTGTTGGCTCACCCGGCCGGCCAGGTAGCCCGCCGCGGCAACAAGGTGGTCACTTACCTTCCGCTCGCCCACGTCATGGCGCGCTCGGTCCACCTCGCCGCCACCCTCGGCGAGACCACCCAATCCCACTGGCAGGACGTGTCCACCATCGCGGCCGAGTTCCAGCGGGTCAAGCCCGATCTGGTTCTAGGCGTCCCGCGCGTGTATGAGAAGGTGCGCGATGCTGCTCGTCGTAAAGCATCTGATGGCTCCGCGATCGGCGCGAAGATCTTCGCCGAGGCCGAAAAGACCGCCATCGCATACTCCGAATCGCTCGATGCGGGCGGGCCGTCACTGGTGCTCAAGCTCAAGCGCGCCGTCTTTGACAAGCTGGTCTACTCCAAGATCCGCGAAGCGCTCGGTGGCAAGATGGAATACGGCATCTCCGGCGGTTCCGCACTCGGCGTGCCGCTCGGCCACTTCTACCGCGGCGCTGGCCTGCCGGTGTACGAGGGCTACGGCCTGACCGAAACCTCCTCCGCCGCCGCCTTGAGCTTCGGCGACGACCGCAAGATCGGCTCCGTGGGCAAACCGATGATGGGCTACACGGCGAAAATCAGCGACGAGGGCGAGATCTGCTTCGCCGGCCCGGGCGTGTTCACCGGGTACTGGGGCAATGAGGAGGCCACGAAAGAAGCGCTTATCGACGGCTATTTTCACACCGGCGACCTCGGCGAAATCGACGAGAAGGGAAACATTTCGATCACCGGCCGCAAGAAGGATCTGCTGGTCACATCCGGCGGCAAGAACGTCGCCCCGCAGCCGCTCGAGGAACTGCTGCGCCAGGATCCGCTGATCTCCCAGGCAGTCGTCGTCGGGGACGGAAAGCCCTTCATCGGTGCGCTCATCGCGCTCGACGAGGACGCCCTGACATCCTGGAAGGAAGCCCGCGGCATCGACCCAGACACCCCCACCTACAAGCTGGCGAAACGCAACGACCTGCGCATGGAAATCCAAGACGCCGTCAACCGCACCAACCACGCTGTTTCGAAGGCTGAGGCGATCAAGAAATTCCGCATTCTCCCGCGCGATCTCACCGAAGCAGACGGCGAGCTCACCCCGTCCCTGAAAGTCAAGCGTCCGGCCGTGTTGGAGAGCTTCGCGCACCAGATGCGGAAGCTCTACGGATAACTTCTCGGCGTGCCGTACGGGTACCTGTGAACTTCTGGCATAGAGTCAACCACCGACACTGACGGTGTGTCAGCCAGGGAAGCCAGAAGGAGGCGAGTGTGCACCGGACTGCTGCGACGCTACGCCACCGCGAGCTCACTCAAGAGGTCTACAATATCGGCGATGAAGTGGTCGAATACATCGAGCACATCGCCGAGGCGATCGCCGACTACGACGGCGAACTGACCGACGACTGCCTCGCCGAATTCGCCGAGATCGTCGACGACGCCCGCACCGATGCGCGCCGCGTGGTCGGTGAGCTGATCGGCCTGCGCCAGGCGCTCGTCTCCGGTGTGCGGGCGGGCTCTATCTCCGCCGCACTGCCGTTGGAGGAGCGCATCCCGGAGCCGGAAACTCTCGACGCCTCCGCGCTGTACGAGCTGTTCCCGCTCAGCTCGCCCGCCCCGGTCAAAGACATGTCTGAGGCGTGCACCCAGCGCACCGACCTGATCGTCCAGCACCTGGGTGAAGTCGTCGAGTACACCCTCGAGCAGACGGACATGGTCGCCCAGAACCTCGCGGCGGTGTCCCTGCCGCAGCTTTACTTCCGTGTCGGTGAACTCGTTGAGTCTGCCGTCGACGGCTGGCTCGACTCCGTCGTGGCTGAGCACCCGGGTTTCACCCGTGCCATGCGCGGCTGTAACCCGCCGGCGTTCCTGGAGGAGCGCGCGCGTGTCGACGCCATCGTCGCCAAGGTCGCGGCGAAGCGCTCCCGCCGCGGCGCGTAGGCCCCACAGGGCGCGCGTAGGGCGCGCCGCGGCGCTAGAGCTCAACCCGAACTCAACCTCACTAACCCCACTGGCCACATCGGCCTCACTGGCCCCGCCGGAACCGCCCATGGGCACCGTCCTGGCCCGCCTCCAGATATAGTTTGCATCCTTGTCGGGGAAGCTAAATCTGACCTGCGCTTTTAGAGCTTGAACCGGCAAGGATGCAAACGATATCTTGGCGGGCTTTAGAGTTGACCCCATGGCCAATTCTGATGGTTCTACTTCCAGCCGCGGCAGGGGTGCGAACGCTGTGCGCGTCTTAGAGGTGATGGGCGCGGGCAGTGGGCGCGGCGCGGACAGGGACCACTCGGCCGGGTTCGGCGTGTACGTCCACGTCCCGTTCTGTGCGACACGGTGCGGGTACTGCGACTTCAACACCTATACACCGTCGGAAACGGAGACTTCCTACGCGGCCTACCTGGACGCGTTGGAGCGTGAGTTGGAAATGGGCGCGGCCAGTACAGACCTCACCGGTGGGGTCGACACGGTCTTCATCGGCGGCGGCACGCCGTCGCTGCTAGGGGCGGACGGTTTGGGCAGGATCCTGGACACTATCAAAAGAACCTTCGGGGTGAAACCGGATGCGGAGGTGACTACGGAGTCGAATCCAGAGTCGACAAGCCCGGAATATTTCGAGGGTCTCAAAAGGGCGGGGTTCACGCGGGTGTCGTTGGGGATGCAGTCTGCAAGCACGCCGGTGCTGAAGATCCTGGACCGCCAGCACACCCCCGGCCGTGCTGTCGCCGCGGCAAAGGATGCGCAACGGGCCGGGTTTGAACACGTCAATCTCGACCTGATCTACGGCACCCCGACAGAGACGGAAGATGATGTGAAGAAGAGCCTCGACCACGTCCTCGACGCCGGGGTGGATCACGTGTCCGCCTACTCACTCATTGTGGAGGACGGCACCGCGATGGCCCGGAAGATCAACAAGGGCCAGCTGCCGGCCCCGGACGAGGATACCTACGCGGACCGCTACGAACTCATCGCCAGCACGCTGGAAGAAGCTGGGTTCGGCTGGTACGAGGTGTCCAACTGGGCTAAGCCGGGCGGGGAGTGCCAGCACAACTTGATCTATTGGCGCGGCGGGAACTGGTGGGGTGCCGGCCCGGGCGCGCACGGGTATGTCGGCCGGACGCGGTTCATGAACGTCAAGCGGCCGGAAACATACAACCAGAAACTGGCGACGGGTCAGCTGCCCATCGCCAGTGAGGAAACCATCACGGATGCCGAGCACCACTTCGAGCAGATCATGCTCGGCCTCCGCCTCAAAGAGGGCATCCCGCGCAGCTGGATCCAGCCAGGCGCTGAAGCGGTGCTCCGCAAGCACCGTGACGCCGGTCTTCTCACGACAGGTGAGCGCATTGCGGTCACGGATAAGGGCCGTTTGCTTGCCGACGGCATCGTCACCGACATCTTGGCCGCCGAGTAAGTCAGCGCTACACTCGGTTTAGCAGTCAACAAAGGAGAGTGCTAAACATGGCGGGTCCCGCACGCGACCGTAGGCAGGCGGTGCTGCGCGCGATCGTCGCGGACTACATCGCGTCGCAGGAGCCGGTCGGGTCGAAGACCCTGGTGGAGCGGCACAAACTGAACGTCAGTTCCGCCACGATCCGCAACGACATGGCGGTGCTGGAGGCGGAGGGCTTCATCGCCCAGCCGCACGCGAGCTCGGGGCGTGTACCCACGGAGAAGGGCTACCGCGCCTTCGTGGATGCCATTAACGACGTCAAGCCCCTCTCGCTGCCGGAGCGCCGCGCGATCTCCGACTTCCTCGAGTCCTCTGTGGACTTGGAGGACATCATGCGCCGTTCGGCCCACCTGCTCGCGCAGCTGACCCGCCAGGCCGCCGTGGTGCAGCTGCCGACCCTCAGTGTCTCCCGAGTGAAGCACTGCGAGGTCGTGGCACTCACCCCCACGAGGTTGCTGCTCGTGCTCATTACTGACACCGGCCGCGTGGACCAGCGCAACGTCGAGCTCGCCGGTCCGATCAGTGATGAGGAGACCGCGCAGCTGCGGGATCTACTCAACCGCGTCTTGGAGGGCAAGACGATGTCGGATGCGTCGACTGCCCTGGCGACGATTGCCCAAGACGCCCCGGATCATGTGACCAGGGCGATTGCTGTGGTGATTGATACGCTCGTCGAAAAGCCAAGCGACCGTGTGCTTATCGCAGGCGCAGCGAACCTTGTCCCGATGACCACGGATCTGCTTAGCGTGGTCGAGGCACTCGAGGAGCAGGTTGTCGTGCTCAAGCTACTGGCAAACCTGCCTGAGCTGGGCAATGTGTCGGTGGTGATCGGGCAGGAGAATGAGGATGAGGAGCTGAGCAAGGCCAGCATCGTGACCACGGGTTACGGTGCGGCGGGCGAGACGCTGGGTGGTCTGGGGGTCCTCGGCCCGACGTACATGGACTACCCCGGTACGATTCAAAAGGTTGCGGCGGTGGCGCAGTACATTAGCCACATTCTCGCCGGAGAGGAAAGGATTTAGATGGCCCGCGATTACTACGGCATCCTCGGGGTTGACCAGAACGCGTCGGATGCGGAGATCAAGAAAGCTTATCGACGTCTCGCACGCAAGTACCACCCCGACGTGAACGACACGGATGAAGCCGCGGAGAAGTTCCGCGAAATCTCCGTGGCGCAGGAGGTGCTGCTGGATCCGCAGAAGCGGGCGATCGTCGACCGTGGCGGGGACCCGATGGAGCAGGGGGCCGCCGCGCCGGGCGGTGGCGGCTTCGGCTTCGGTGACATTTTCGAGGCGTTCTTCGGTGACGCTGGCGCAGGCGGCGGCCGCGGCCCGCGCTCGCGCGTTCAGCCCGGAAACGACGCACTGTTGCGCACCAGCATTTCGCTGGCGGAGGCGTACTCCGGAACCCGCAAGGACGTCACCGTCGACACCGCAGTGGTGTGCGAGCACTGCCGCGGCACTGGATCCGAGTCTGAATCCAAGCCCGTCACCTGTGATAACTGTGGCGGGCAAGGCCAGGTTCAGCAGGTGCAGCAGTCCTTCCTGGGCAACATCATGACAACATCGAGCTGCCCTAAGTGCCAGGGCTTCGGCGAGATCATCACCGACCCGTGCCAGAAGTGCGGCGGTCAGGGGCGCGTGCGTTCCCGCCGCGACATCACGGTGAACATTCCAGCCGGCATTGTCTCCGGAATGCGCATCCGCATGGCGGGCCAGGGTGAGGTCGGCCATGGCGGCGGCGCTGCCGGCGACCTGTACGTGGAGGTGACTACCGAGGATCACCCGGTGTTCGTCCGCGACGGGGAGAACTTGCACTTGAAGGTCTCCATGCCGATGTATGACGCCGCTTTGGGAACGAGCCTCGAGGTCGAGGATCTCGCCGGTGAGACCACCACGATCGAGATCCCGGCAGGCACGCAGCCGAACGAGCAGATCGTCCTTGAGGGCGAGGGCATGCCCCGTCTGCGCGCCGAGGGCGCCGGCGACTTGATCGCCCATGTTCAGGTCGTCGTGCCGGAGACGCTGACCAAGGAGGAGCGCCGCGCGCTCGAGGATCTGCGCGCCGGGTGCAAGGAATCCGCCCACGTCCAAGAGGAAGCTCCCGGTGAGGAGAGCTTCTTCGGCCGGCTCCGGGACCGTTTCCGTCGCTAAGCTATGAGCCTGCCGTACTTTCTCTGCGACGACCCGGCCGCGGGCCGCCTCGACGGCCCAGAAGGACGCCACGCCGTCACGGTCAAACGCATTGAACCCGGCGAGCACATCATGCTTATCGACGGCTCCGGCCGCACCGCCGAAATCTCCGTCACCGAGATCACTGGCAAGGATTCTCTGGTGGGAGAGGTCGTGCGCGTGGACGACGTTCCGCAGCCTCGGCCGCGGGTGACGGTGGTGCAGGCCATCCCGAAATCCGAACGCGCCGAACTCGCCGTCGATCTGGCCGTCCAGGGTGGAGCAGACGAGATCATCCCGTGGATCTCCCACCGCACCATCGCACGGTGGCAGGGCCCGAAGGTGGCCAAGAACGTAGAGAAGTGGCAGGCCACTGCCCGGGAGGCGGCCAAGCAGTCCCGCCGCGCCTGGGTGCCGGAGGTCCGCGAGCCGGTCACCACGAACCAGCTCGCGGAACTCGTACGCGGCCACGCCGCCTACGTCCTCCACGAAGATGCATCCACCAGCATCAAAGACATAGACCTTGACGTCGACCACCTGTATCTCATTGTCGGTCCCGAAGGCGGGATCGGGCAGGAGGAACTTGCGGCGATCCCTGCGGTGTCGATAAGCATGGGGCCGGAAGTACTGCGCACCGCCAGTGCAGCACTTGCCGCGCTCTGCGCGATCGGTGCGTTGACGCACCGCTGGTAGTGTGAACCGCATGGCAGAACTGGTCACACGCTCGCACGAGCTCGACCCTGAACACGCCCAGGCCATTTTGGGCATCAACGACGAGAACCTGCGCACCCTCAACGACCTGCTCGGCGCAGACCTTTTCGCGCGCGGCACGAACGTCACGCTGCGCGGACCTGTGGAGGATGTCGCCTACGCCGCCCGCGTGCTGGATGAGGTGGAGGCGATGGCGCGCCGCGGAATCGTCATCACAGCCGACGCGGTGACGCACGCAGTGGACATCATGGCCTCGGACGCGCCAGAGTCCGTCGCCGACATTCTCGGCCAGGAGATCATTGCTCGGCGCGGCAAAGTGATTCGTCCGAAGACCGCAGGACAGCGCGAGTATGTCGATGCGATCGATGAGAACACGATCGTGTTCGGAATCGGCCCGGCTGGTTCCGGCAAGACTTACCTGGCGGTGGCGAAGGCTGTCCAGGCCCTGCAGTCCAAGCAGGTCAAACGCATCATCCTCACCCGCCCCGCTGTGGAGGCAGGGGAGAAGCTGGGCTTTTTGCCCGGCACCCTGAACGACAAAATCGACCCGTACCTGCGGCCGCTGTACGACGCGTTGCGCGACATGCTCGACCCCGAGATGATCCCGAAACTCATGGAAGCCGGCATCATCGAGGTCGCCCCGCTGGCTTACATGCGTGGACGCACGCTCAACGACGCTTTTGTCATCCTCGACGAGGCGCAAAACACCACCCCTGCCCAGATGAAAATGTTCCTCACCCGCTTGGGCTTCGGGTCCAAAATGGTGGTTACCGGCGACATCTCGCAGGTGGATCTACCCCGCGGTGTTGTCTCCGGTGTGCGCGTTGTGCGCCAGATCCTGCGCGGGATCAAAGAGATCCATTTCCAGGAGTTCGGCGCCAACGACGTGGTGCGCCACCAGCTGGTCGGGCGCATCGTCGCCGCCTACGACACCTACGACGCGCAGCGCGCCGAGCGCTGGGATGCCGAGGCTGCAGCGCCCGCCGGGCCGACCGGCAAGCATGCCGCCGCCTCCGCAGGTCAGCGGCAGGAGGATAAGGAGAAGAAGTGAGCATCGAAGTCCTCAACGAATCCGGTGAGACCGACGTCAACGAAGAAATGCTTGTCGACGTCGCATCCTTCGCCCTCACCGCCCTCGACATCCACCCCGACACCGAGGTGACCATCACCTGCGTCGATTCGCCGACCATGGCGGATCTGCACATGCGCTGGATGGACTTGCCCGGCCCTACCGACGTGATGAGCTTCCCAATGGACGAGCTCAGCCCCGGCTCCGGACGCCCCGACGCAGCGCAGCCGGGGCCGGCCATGCTCGGCGACATCATCCTCTGCCCCGACTACGACCGCAAACAGGCTGAAGCAGCGGGCCACCCCCTAGGCCACGAGATGGCGCTGCTGACCGTTCACGGCGTGTTGCACCTGCTCGGTTACGACCACGCCACGCCCACCGACGAGCGGGAGATGTTCGGCCTGCAGAACGAGATCCTCGCCGACTGGTACGACGACCTATCCGCCCGCGGCGTGGAGTACCAGCCGAAACCCGACGGGCGGCACGCGTTCCCGTCGGGCGCGGACCGGCAGGAACTAGACGGGCTTGTCGAGGAGCAGTAAACACCTGTGGATGCCTGGATTACTTGCGGCCTAATTTCGATCATCTCGCTGCTGGCAGCGGGCGTGATCAAAATGCTCGAGTCCGCCCTGGTACCCATTTCGCGCGCCCGCGTGGAGACGATGGCCAAGGACGACGTCTCCGGTTCCGCGGCCCTGTTGCGGGTGGTCGACTCGAAATCGAATCACTTGAGTCTGTTGGCGCTGATCCAGATGGTGCTGGACACAGTCGCCGCTGTGTTCGCTTTGTTGGCGGCCTTTGAGCTCATTCCGTCGCGCGGTTGGGCCATTGCTGCCGCCATCCTCGCGGTGACGTTGCTGCGCTTCGGCATCGTCGGCATGAATGCCCGCCGTGCCGGCAAACTCAATCCGTACGCGATCTCGCTGCGGGCAGCGCAAATCCTCACCGTTGTCTACACAGTGCTCGGCCCGCTGTCGAAGCTGCTCATCTGGGTGAGCAACGTGATCACCCCTGGCGACGAGGACCTAGAGAACCCCTACGCCACCGATGTGGAACTGCGCGAAGCCGTCGACATCGCCCAAGAGCAAGGCGTGGTGGAAACGACCGAGCGGCGCATGATCCAGAACATCTTCGACCTGGCCGACACCCACGCGCGCCAAGTCATGGTGCCGCGCCCGGACATCGTGTGGATCGAGTCGGAGAAGTCCGCCGGCCAGGCTGCGAACCTGCTGATCCGCTCCGGCCACTCACGTGTCCCGGTCATCGGGGAGAGCGTCGACGACATTGTGGGCATCATCTACCTCAAAGACGTCATCGAGAAGACCTACAACCGCACCGATAGCGGTACCGGCGTGCCCGTCACTGATCTGATGCGCGAGCCGATGTTCTTGCCGGATTCCAAGCCGCTCGACGACCTGCTTCAAGAGATGCAGCAGGAGCAGACTCACATTGCAGTGCTTGTCGACGAATACGGCGGCATCGCCGGCCTGATCACCATGGAAGACATTCTCGAGGAGATTGTCGGTGAGATCGCTGACGAGTACGACGAGGATGAGGAAGCACCCATCGAGCCGGTCGACTCGGCAGAACTTGTCGACACCACGGAAGTCGAAGGGTCCACCCTGATCACGGACCCGCGGGACACCCTCGCCCAGGCGGCCGCTACGTCGCGGGCCTTCCGCGCCCAAGCACGCCTCCCGCTCGATGACCTTGTGGATTACTTTTCCGACGAGCTCGGCCTCACGCTTGAATTCACCGAGGAAATCACAGACAACGTCGAAACGGTCGCCGGTCTGCTGTCCTATGAGCTCGGCCGTGTCCCCCTGCCCGGTTCTTCCGTTGAGGTTTCGGACCTGCTCTTCACCGCCGAAGGCGGACGCGACCGTCGTGGCCGCATCAAGGTACGCACCGTGCTGATCGAGGTTCCTGAACGGCTCATCCCGGAGCGTGAGGACACTGAGTCCGACGAGCGTCAGGACCATCCCGAACTGAGTAACTCAGGCACCTCACGCACCTACCGTCCCGCACCGGGGGAGTAGCGGAGAAGAAGGCCGGATTGTTCGCTTTTGTGTAGCAGCTACCTTGGCGCGCACAATGGAACGCATGAAGAACATTTTGTCGATCCAGTCTGCGGTTTCCTACGGCCACGTTGGCAACTCCGCTGCGGTGTTCCCGCTCCAGCGCATCGGCCATGAGGTCTGGCCGGTCTACACCGTCAACTTCTCCAACCACACCGGTTATGGCGAGTGGAAAGGCCCGATGATTCCCGCGGAGGAGGTCCGCTCCATCGTCGACGGCATCGAAGCCCGTGGTGCCCTTGCCCGTGTCGACGCCGTGCTGTCCGGCTACCAGGGTGGTGACGATATCGCCGACGTGATCGTCGACACCGTCGCTCGCGTCAAAGCGCTGAACCCCAACGCGGTCTACTCCTGCGACCCGGTGATGGGCAACGAGAAGTCCGGTTGTTTCGTCTCCGACAACATCCCGCCACTGCTGCGGGACAAGGTGGTTCCGGTGGCGGACATCATCACCCCGAACCAATTCGAGCTGGGCTACCTGACCGGTAAAGAGGCTTCGGACATCGATTCCACACTCGACGCCGTCGAAGCTGCTCGTGCCATGGGGCCTGATACCGTCCTGGTCACCTCGGTCAACCGGCCCGACCAGCCGGAAGACACCATCGAAATGCTCGTCGTGGACAATCACGGCCGCTGGCTGGTGCAGACTCCGCGCCTGCCGTTCAAGCGCAATGGTTCCGGTGACGTCACCTGCGCGCTGTTCACCGGCCACTACATTGAGGCTGCAGGCGCGCCTGACGCTGCGAAGCAGGCCCTGGCCAAGACGGCTTCTTCCGTTTTCGATCTGCTGGAGAACACCTACAAGGCAGACTCGCCTGAGCTCCTCTTGATCGAGTCCCAGGACGCTTACGCCAACCCGCGTCTACAGTTCGAGGTCACCGAAATCTAGTTCTGGGGGAAGATCTAGATTCTCAGTATCGCCTTCTAGCCATCCCGTCGAAATCCCACCTGCGAAAACGCTGCGGGCGAAGCGCGAAAGGCGATACTGAAAAAGTATCTAGCCCGAGCCCGAAGCCCCCCCGCGCCGACGCGTGGCGGCCAAACCGCGCCCTAACCGGTGAACCCCCTGCCGGCCCGTACGATTGGAAAATATGACCTCCCAGCCCACTGACAACCAGCACGACCCGGCGGACTTCTTCGATCAAGCGATCACTGGGCCAGAAACAGGTCCGGCAGCAGAAGCAGAAGTCGACGCGCTGCCGAACGAGTTCACGGACACGCCCGAGGGTTTCCGCTCCGGGTTCGTCAGCTTTGTGGGCCGCCCGAATACGGGCAAGTCGACGCTGACGAATGCGCTGGTGGGGGAGAAGATCGCCATTATGGCGGATCAGCCGGAAACGACGCGTCATCCGATCCGCGGCATCGTGAATAGGCCGGACGCGCAGATCGTGCTGGTAGATACCCCCGGGCTGCACCGCCCGCGCACGCTGCTGGGTGAGCGTCTCAATGACGTGGTCAAAGACACGTTCGCGGACGTAGACGTGGTCGGCCTGACAGTCCCGGCGAACGAGAAAATCGGCCCGGGCGACCGCTGGATCTTGGACGCGGTGAAGGAGACGAAGCCGAACACGCCGATTGTCGGGATCGTGACCAAGCTCGATGCGGCCGGCAAGGATCAGGTCGGGGAGCAGTTGTTGAAGCTTCACGACCTACTTACCGAGGTTACTGGCCGTGACGACGTTGACGTTGTCCCAGTGTCCGCGACGGAACAGATTCAGTTGGATGTGCTGATGGACGTCCTGACGAAGCACCTCCCCGAAGGCCCGCGCTTCTACCCGGAGGGGCACGTCACGGATGAGGACACCGAGACCCGTATCGCAGAGCTCATCAGGGAAGAGGCTCTGAAGGGACTGCGCGACGAATTGCCGCACTCTGTCGCCGTCCAGATCGACGAGATGTATGAGGACCCAGACGACGGCAATACCCCGAAGCGGGCCATGATCTACGCGGTGATGTACCTTGAGCGCCCTGGCCAGAAGACAATCATCGAGGGCCGTGACGGCCGTCGCCTGAGCGGGATCATCCAGCGATCGCGGAAGCAGATCATTGATCTGCTCGGCCGCAATGTCTACCTCGATCTGAGGATCAAGGTGTTGAAGAACTGGCAGTCGGACCCAAAGCATTTGGGGCGCCTTGGCTTCTAAACCCAGTTTCCGCGACCGCGCCTTCGTCGTGCGCACCTACGATTTCGGTGAGGCTGATCGCGTGGTTGTCTTGCTCACCCAGAACCACGGGCTGGTCCGCAGCGTGGCCAAAGGGGTGCGGAAAACAAAGTCCCGTTTCGGTTCGCGCGTGCAACCGTTCGTCGATCTTGATGTGCAGCTGTACCCGGGCCGCAACCTCGCCACGATCACCCAGGCGGACACGATCGCCTATTACGGCAGCGGCATCATTGAGGACTTCGACCGGTACACAGCAGCCTGCGCCGTGCTGGAGTCGGCGGAACGACTCTCTTATGCGGGCGAGGCAGATCCAGCCTTGTTCGCGGAGGTCAGCACCGCCATTAAACGGCTCCAGGATGCGCAGCAGGCGACGATGGTGCTCGACGCGTTCATCCTCCGCGCCACCGCCCACGCTGGCTGGGGTTTGAGCTTGTTCGACTGCGCGAACTGCGGCAAACCCGGCCCCCACCACGCGTTTCACCCGGCAATCGGCGGGGCAACGTGTTTGAACTGCCGGCCTCCCGGTGCGTTCGATGTGGAGGAGGACACGCTCCACATCATGTGGCTACTCACCAACGGCCACGACGCAGCCGCCGCGGACCGCCTCACCGAAACGACGGCAGCGCAAACGCACCGCCTTGCTACCGCTCACCTGCAGTATCACCTGGAGGCGGCAGTGTCTTCGTTGAAGATCATGGAGCAGGCATAATGAATCCGTGACTCAGAACGCCATCCCCGATATCCCGGCAGAACTCATTCCGCGCCACATTGCGCTCGTCATGGACGGCAACGGCCGGTGGGCGCAGGAGCGCGGCATGCCCCGCACGGAGGGCCACCGCGTCGGTGAGAAGGTTCTCATGGACATGGTCGATGCGTGCATTGAGATGGGTGGGGTCGAGTGGTTGTCGGCGTACACGTTCTCGACGGAGAATTGGCGCCGTTCGCGTGAGGAGGTCCGCTTCCTCATGGGGTTCTCGCGCGAAGTGATGCGCGCCGAACGCGACCAGCTGCATGCGAAGAACGTGCGCATTGTGTGGGTTGGCCGGCGCCCGCGCCTGTGGCGCTCGGTGATCCGCGAGCTTGAGGCTGCGGAGGAAATGACCAAGAACAACACCGGCCTCACGCTCGCGATGTGCATTAATTACGGCGGTAGAGCAGAGCTTATCGACGCCACTCGTACCATCGTCCAGCTCGCCTCCGAAGGAAAACTCGCACCGGGGGAGATCTCGGAGGAGACGCTGGCGAGGTTCATGTACCGCCCGGACATGCCGGACGTGGATATGTTCCTCCGCCCCTCGGGGGAGCAGCGGACGTCGAACTTCCTGCTGTGGCAGTCGGCGTATGCGGAGATGGTGTACCGGGACATTCTCTTCCCGGATTTCACCAAGGAAGACCTCTACGATGCCGTGCTGGAGTACGCGAAGCGGGACCGCCGTTTCGGCGGCACGAAATAGCGGCAGGAAATAGCCGCACGTAGATCTTTGTCGCGAACTAGCGGCAGGCGGGGCACAGGCCGAAGACCTCGGCGTCGTGGCCGGAGATCTCAAAGTCGTACTGGCGGGCCACGTGCTGGGCCCATTGCTCAACAGGTCCGCCTTCGATTTCTTCACTGCGCCCGCAGGAAGTGCACACCAAGTGGTGGTGGTGCCGGTCGGTGAGGCAGTGGCGGTAAAGGGTTTCGCCGGAGTTGGAGTTCAGGGCGTCGACGGTGCCGATGTCGGCGAGGGTTTGCAGGGTGCGGTAGACCGTCGTTAAGCCGACCTTTTGTCCGCGGTCGCTGAGCTCTCGGTGGATTGCTTGGGCCGACGCAAAGCGGTCGATGTCGCGCAGTACGTCGATGACCGCGCTGCGCTGGCGGGTGTTGCGGGCACCGATCTTCGGCGCCGGTTCGCGGCGGGATGGGCGAGAGTTCATGCTCTATAGGCTCGGCGACGGACCGTCAGGAATCAAGCCCGGGTCCGCGTCAGGGGTGTGGTCGCCGATCGGCCCGAACGCACTTGCCGATCCGACGCTGCCCGTCGCATCAATGAAGTCTGGGCCCTTGCGGGCTGCGCGGCGGGCGGCCAGGTCGTCGCGGGAATCCTGCTCGGTCAAGCCGGAAATGGACTCGATGATGCTCATGACGGACGGAATGGCCAGCCGGTAGACCATTTCGCGGCCGGTTCGAGTCGCACTGACCAGGCCAGCGTTCTTCAACACCCGCAGGTGCTGGCTCACCAAGGGCTGGGACTTTTCCAGTTCGGTGACCAGCTCGTGGACGACATGGGGCTGCTGATTGAGGAGCAGAATAATCTGCAACCGCAACGGCGAATCGAGAGCCCCAATGATCTCGGAGGTGCGGGCCAGCTTGTCCTCCGGCCACTGCGGCAATAGCTGCGGCTCGACCATGTGCACCCCTCCTTTTCGTGCTCGGCTTCAAGACATCCTTATGTTTATACATCAACAAACGCCTTATTTTATTCCAGTCTAATAACAAAATGGTCTCATTTTCACTTCTTTAGCCCATCGTCGTGTCCCTACTGCACCGGGCCAGTCCGGTGTTCGGGGCACCGGCTACACTTGGACCAGATATTTCCAAGCACCCTGCAAGAGGAGAGTTGAACTGCCCATGGCAACAACTGCGATCGATACCGTCGTCAATCTGTGCAAGCGTCGCGGGTTGGTGTATCCGGCCGGTGAAATTTACGGCGGTACCCGTTCTGCTTGGGATTACGGTCCGCTCGGCGTGGAGCTGAAGGAGAACCTGAAGCGCCAGTGGTGGAAGACGATGGTGCAGTCGCGCGCGGATGTTGTCGGCGTGGATACCTCGATCATCCTGCCGCCGCAGGTGTGGGTCGCCTCCGGCCACGTCGAGGTCTTCACGGACCCGTTGGTGGAGTCGCTGCACACGCACAAGCGCTACCGCGCAGACCACCTGCTGGAGGCCTACGAAGAGAAGCACGGCCACCCGCCGGCTAACGGCCTTGCGGACATCAACGATCCGGAGACGGGCCAGCCCGGCAACTGGACGGAGCCGCGCGCGTTCTCCGGTCTGATGAAGACCTACCTTGGGCCCGTCGACGACAAAGAGGGCCTGCACTACATGCGCCCGGAGACAGCTCAGGGCATCTTTGTGAACTTCAAGAACGTCATGACGTCGGCACGCATGAAGCCGCCGTTCGGCATTGCCAACGTGGGTAAGTCCTTCCGCAACGAGATCACCCCGGGCAACTTCATCTTCCGCACCCGCGAGTTCGAGCAGATGGAAATGGAGTTCTTCGTCAAACCAGGCGAAGACGAGCAGTGGCACCAGTACTGGATCGATGCCCGCCACCAGTGGTACATCGACCTGGGCATCAACCCGGAGAACCTGCGCCTGTACGAGCACCCGCAGGAGAAGCTGTCCCACTACTCAAAGCGCACGGTCGACTTGGAGTACGCATTCGGTTTCCAGGGCTCTAAGTGGGGCGAGCTTGAAGGTGTGGCCAACCGCACCGACTACGACCTGAAGACGCACGCGGAAGCATCGGGCGAAGACCTGTCCTTCTTCGACCAGGAATCCGGCGAGCGGTGGATCCCGTACTGCATCGAGCCCGCTGCTGGTTTGGGCCGCGCAATGATGGCCTTCCTGATTGATGCCTACCACGAGGATGAGGCACCGAACGCGAAGGGCGGCGTCGATAAGCGTGTCGTTCTGAAGCTCGACCGGCGCTTGTCGCCGATCAAGGTCGCAGTGCTGCCGCTGTCGAAGAAGCCGGAGCTTTCCGGCCCGGCAGAGGAACTCGCGGCGGCGCTGCGCCAGCACTGGAGCATTGATTACGACACCTCCGGTGCGATTGGCCGCCGCTACCGCCGTCAAGATGAGATTGGTACCCCGTTCTGCGTCACGTTCGACTTCGATTCGCTCGAGGACAAGGCCGTGACAGTGCGCGAGCGCGACACGATGGAGCAGGAGCGCGTGCCGCTCGACGAGCTGGAAAGCTACCTCGCCGCCCGCCTGGTGGGGTGCTAATGCACTACGTCAGCTGGGATCGCACGGACAGGGACGCCCCGAAGCTACTCGCAGAGGCAGGCCCGGAGACGCTCGCGGAGTTCACGCACGACAGCGCCACGCTTTCCGACGGCTCCACCTGGACCCTCATCTCCACCCCCGAAGCCGGAGCTAAGGCGACCGTCGCGGAGACTGGCCAAGAAATTGTGTCGGCCCCGGCGTCGCTCAAGCGCGATAAGCAGATCCCGGTGATGATCGGCGACGAGCCGTACACGCTCATTGCTGAGTCGTCGAAGAACTGGATCATCGACGACGCAAACGGCAACAAGGTCGCCCAGTTCACCTCCGATCACAATGGCGTGCGCCGGTCGGTGTTGGAGTTCGACACCTCGAGCGAACTTGCCCACCCATCGAGCCCAGCTGACCCGGACAGCCAAACGGCTTTGCCGCTGGACCACATCGTCGGGCTGGCATGGGTGTCGCGCCTGGTGCTTGAGTATCGGAAAATGGTCAACACGACGGCGCTGATCGGGCTCATGGTGTTCTTGAGCGTCTTCGTCGTCGCAGTCTGGCTGCTCATTCCATGATCACTGCAACGTGGCGTGGGGATTCGCTGCTCAGCGAAACCGGTGCGCCCCTGGCCCTCTACGATCCCGGGACTGGCACCTTGTCTGCTGACGACGTCAGCATCGAAGTCAAGCACTCGGCCGGGGCAATGAGCTGGAAGGTCACCGGTGAGGTGCGCGACACGGGGGAGAAGTTCTCGGTCCGCACGCGGGGTATCGGCGTGGGAACCCTGACCGCGCGCTGCGGTTCACGCACGTACACGCTCGAGCGGGGCGGTGCGTTCTCTAAAACCCGCACGCTTATCGACGTCTCTGGCGCCCCCTGCGCCACCACCTCACCGAAGAATGGCCTCGACCTCGCCGCCACTCAGACCCGTGACATGCCGTTTGCGGATCTGGTGTTTCTCACGTGGGCGTTGACGCTGATAGACACGCCAGCCCGCCGCACGCTGTACTGAGTCAGCGAAAGCTAGCGTTCATCCCGAACTCAGTCTCAAGCGCACCACCCGACACACTTGCCCCGGGCTTTTAGCGCTTCACGGGGCGTGCAGCTGGTGTGGCCTAAGTGTCTGTTGAGGTTGAGTTCGGGATGGATCCGAGTCCTTCCCCGCTCACCATGCCCCTGCTCTGAAGCGGGGCTGTCGTACAAGCTTCGGCTTCGGTCGTTGCAGCGAGCTAGAAGCTGCCGCCGCGACCGCCCATGCCGCCGGCAAAACCGCCGCCTCCGCCTCCGGAGAAGCCACCGCCGCCACCGCCGAAGCCTCCTCCACCGAAGCCGCCACCGCCGCCTCCACCGAGGATGGACCCCCAGATGATTGCGTTGGCCATGGTGTTCATGGACTGGGTGGTCTGCTGGTTGCGGTAGGAGGTGATGTCGTCGTTCGCGGCGTTGACGGCCCGGCGAGCGGAGTCGGTTGCGGCGCGCGCAAACTCGATCGCGTTCTTCGTGTCCTGAGTGCGGCGGTTGAGTGCCTCGGCGTACTGGCGCTTTGCCTCCGCAAGCAAGGTGCGGGCACGGGAGCGAATGATGCGTCCGCGGGAGTTGATCAGGTCTTCCGCACCTTGGATCTGCGCGTTAGCGACTTGGAGCTGTTGGTCCAAAAGCTGCAGGCGGCGCTGCTGGTCGGAGGCGACACCACGGGCCTGGTCGATCTGCTCGTCAATGTCGGCGTCGAGGTGGGTGAGCTCGGTGTACAGCGCCAACGGGTCCGTCTCGGGGCGGTTGCCCATCTGGGAGAGTGCTTCGCGGGCGCGGGAGGAGACGGCGTCGAGGGCGCGGACGTCGATACGCGCGCCCTGGTTCGTCTGCTGCTTGAGCTGCTCAATCTCCTGCAGCTCGTCTTGGATCTCCTGGATCAGTGCGGGAAGGTTCGTGCGGGCGGTGGAGATATTTGCCTCTGCGTGCTCGATGGCCCGCAGGTTGGTGTCGGCGACCTCGACCGCGTGCTGGGCGCCGCGAAGGATGTCAATGAGCGCGCCTTGCTGGCCGGCAGGCTGCGCGGCAAGTCCACGCGCCTGCTCGAGCTGCCCCTCCGCTTCCTGGATCGAACCTTGGGCGATGTCGACGTTCTGGGTGATGGAGGAGAGCAGTTGCTCGTCGTAACGCGACTGCAGGTCGCTCAGCGTCGCACGGGCCGGCTCAATGCGGGCGCGCAAATCGACAGTGCGCTGGAAGATCGCGTCCACTTCCTCATTGGCCTTCATGAGCACGCCGCGCATCTCCTGGAACTCCTCCGCCTTGGCCTTGAGCGCTTCTTCGGCTTGGCCGCAGGAGGAGATGATGTCGATGAGCATCGCGCGCTTTTCCGGCTCGGTCTCCGGGATAGCGTCGCCAAGCCGCTGGTGGGTGTTGAACGCGCGCTGCAGCTCAGACGTGGCCTGGTTCATGGCGGAAGTGAAGGGGCGAACACGGTCGGCGCCGAACTCTGCGGAAGCGATCTCGAGCTCTTCCTTGCCCAAGCGAATGGACTCGTCGGTCTGGACGAGCGCATCGTGCGCGAGTTCCTCCAAGGTGTGCGTAGGTAAGCGGCCGAGCGATTCGGTGTCGCCCGGGGCCAGGGCCCGAGCGGACTCAAGCTGCTTCCGGTCGCGCTTGTTGTTCTTGTTGCGGCCGTACATGTAGAAGCCGCCGCCGGCGAGAGCTGCCGCACCCAGGCCACCAGCAACGAGCGCCGCGCCCTCGCCGTCGGAGGAGCCGTTGACAGCATTGATCGCGTCCAAACCGGCCGCGCCGTAGTTCTTGCCGGTGAGCTGGCTGTAGGCGGCATCGTACATGGAGTCGATATCACTGCTGTCCCACTGGCTGCCCCCGTTGACGTTGAACTTGCCGTCGGTGGCGATCGCCAAAACGGCAGTGTTCGGGCCCTTGTCCGTGATGGCTTCGCGCACCCACTCGGCGGGGTCCTGGCCGCCGAAGGAGTCCATGTAGACGACATAGGCGTTGAGCTGCTTGTCCTGCTTCAACTGTTGGATCGCCGATTCGATCTGCTGCTTCTCGGCGCCGCTGAGCACCCCGGCGTCGTCGGTGACGTTCTCGGTCAAACCGGTCGGGGACAGCGCAGTCGCTGTCTGTGCGAGCACCTGCTCGTCACCGCTGAACGCAGCGTACGCCAGCGGTGCAGCAGAGAAAGCGGCGGCGCCGGCAAGCGCAGGCACAGCAAGGGCGATGCGGATGGAACGCGGGAAGTTACGCGGAGTCATGCCCACTAGGGTAGCGCGGTTGGTGCCAGACACGCCGTTGTCCGTCCGCGAAAGCGTAAGACCGCGTCTAGGCTCGTGAGCGATGGCTTACCAGTATGAATCTGCCGACACCGCCAGGCGCGTCACGGAGGGGGAGAAAGGTTCGCAGCTCGCCGAGAGCGTGGACTCTCGCGACGCGTTCTCGCGGGACCGGGCCCGTGTGCTTCACTCCGCGGCCCTGCGCCGGCTCGCTGACAAGACGCAGGTTGTCGGCCCGCGTGACGGCGACACCCCACGTACCCGGCTGACGCACTCGCTTGAAGTCGCGCAGATCGCCCGCGGAATCGGCTCCGGCTTGGGCCTCAACCCAGACCTGTGCGAAATGGCGGGACTCACGCACGACATCGGCCACCCGCCGTACGGGCACAACGGCGAAGTCGCACTCAACGCGCTCGCGCACGGCTGCGGCGGTTTTGAGGGCAACGCACAAACGCTGCGCATTCTCACGCGCCTTGAGCCCAAATTGCTTATCGACGGCACATCCCACGGCCTCAACCTCACCCGCGCCGCCCTAGATGCAGCCTGCAAGTACCCGCGCACGCGGACCAACCCGGACGGCACCGTGAACAGGAAGTACGGGGCCTACGACGAGGACGCGGAGATCCTCGCGTGGCTGCGTGAAGGCCACGTCGACGACCGCCCGCCGATGGAAGCGCAGGTCATGGACTGCTCCGATGACATCGCCTACAGCGTCCACGATGTCGAAGACGGCATTCTGTCCGGACGCATTACGCTCAAGGTGCTGTGGGATCTCGTGGAGCTGGCCGCGCTCGCGCAGAAGGGCGCGGCGGCGTTTGGCGGTACGGCCGAGGAGCTTATCGACGCCGCAGCCCGCCTCCGATCGCTCCCCACCGTCTGCGAAGCTGCCGACTTCGACTACTCACTCCAGGGGTACGTGAATTTGAAGCGGATGACATCGGAGCTGGTCGGCCGCTATGTCGGTGCGGTGGTTTCCGCGACGCTCGCGGCGAAGCCCGAGGGCGCGAAACTGGGGCGCATGCACGGGGAATTGGTCATCCCGCCTGAACCGGAGGCAGAGGTCCGTCTGCTCAAGACCGTCGCCGTGCTCTACGTGATGGATATGCCCGCCCACATTGCGCGGCAGGACAGGCAGCGCGACCGCATCACCCGCGTTTATGACTACCTGCTGGCGGGCGCGCCGGGCACCCTGGACACGATGTTCGCCGCTTGGTGGGCTGACGCCTCCACCGATGCGCAGCGCCAGCGCGTCATCATCGACCAGATCGCCTCGATGACGGAGTCGCGTTTGGAGCGCACAGCAAAGAAGGCCGACGGCCTCGCCGGCTTCTTCACCTAGGCATGGGTCGGTGGGGGGCAGCGGTAGGACCCATCCCGAACTGGATCACTCCTTTAACACTGGTCCCGCCTACGGCTGCCCACGAATCGCATTTAGGGTGTGCCACCTCCGTACCTGAGCTTTTCACTACGAATCCGGCGGATAAACGCTGTCTTGCTGCGCGTGACTTGGTCGGTGGTAAAGAAGATGATCCGATAGCCCCGTGCGGTAGCGCATAAATGGGGTTCTTGGGGTGAGGGGATTGGAGCTGTGGTCCAGTTGCTGGCGGGTATGCGGAGGGGATCGTCGTCGATAAGCACAATGAGGCGGCTATCAACGACGATGGGCGCGGTCCACCCCTTTCCCAGATCAACGTTGCCCCGCACCCACATGCCGTCCTCGGCTATCCACGCGTAGGCCAGGCAGGTTCCAAAGTCGGAGAACCGCGGTGGCTCCCAGTCTGCGGAGACAGGGAGGTGATGGTTTCGGGGGAGAGGATCCTCGAAAAATTTATTGTAAGCGACGATCTCCTTGAGAGGGATGCCGCTATTGAGCAGGGCAGTGACGGCAAGAAACCCTCCCACCCGGCCTTCGAGACGGCGGAGATCAATGCTCGTGCGTAGAGGCGTGGTTGTGCGGACACCGTCAAGCTCGACAATGTCATCGTCCCTGATTGGGAACTGGTGGTAGCGGGTCAACTGTGGCCATTTGGGTTTCGGAGGCACCGAGCCAGAAGGGAGCACAAGGTCCACGGGCCCGCCGCCGGGCGTTGGAGTCCACATACCGTGTTGTGCTGCGGCCCACCGGCCGACCAAGACGGCTTTCCGCGTCGCCAGAACAGCAGCGGCGCCGCGCACGGTTTCCTTCTCATGGGTTGGTAAACCGCGAAACCAGGCCTGATCAACGAGTGCTTTATCCGCGACGAGGGACAGCGGCCGATTCGCTACAGCGTCTTGATGGGCCCCGTTGCCTGACCAATAGAGACTCGTGGCACTGAGCTCTTGGTAGAGACGGTGGCGTAGCTCAGCCGCTCGATCGGCGCGCTCAGAACCGAGAAGATTGCGCGGCTGTTCATCCCCGATGTTCCCCATACATTGATTGTGAGTGTTCACGCCGCTCTCCGCTAGGCGCCCTGCCCGCATCCTGAGCAAGGTGGGGTGTCGGTTAGTGAGGGCTAGAGTTCATCCCGAACTCAACAACATGCGCCACTTGAGGCGTTTGAAACTTGTGGGAGAAGTGCGGCAGGTGCGACTCAGTTCGGGATGGGTCCTACGCACTCGTGTGCAGGATGCTCCGCATGCTTTACGACGGCGCATTGCCCCGCCCAATCCAGCGCTATTCCGCGTGTCCGGGTGCGCAGGTACTATATGCGCCATGGCTAGGGGCAGAATTCCGGATAGTGACATCGAGGCTATCCGTGAGCGCGCCAACATCGCGGACATCGTGGGGGAGTACGTTCAGCTCAAGCCTGCCGGGCATGACTCTCTGAAAGGCTTGTCGCCCTTCAAGGATGAGAAGACCCCGTCGTTCCATGTACGCCCCGCCCGCGGTTACTACCACTGTTTCTCCACGGGCAAAGGCGGCGATGTCTTCTCCTTCATGATGGAGATGGAGCAGCTCTCTTTCCCTGAAGCAGTCGAGGCGGTCGCGGAGGAGATCGGCTACCACATCAATTACCAGGGCGGATCCACCGGTGCGCGCGATGTGAAGCCCGGTACCCGCGCACGTTTGCTCGCCGCCAACAAGTCTGCGCACGAGTTCTACCGCGAGCAGTTGGAGACTCCGGAGGCTGAGCCTGGGCGACGGTTCCTGCTCGACCGCGGCTTCGACAAAGACACCATTTACCACTTCGAATGCGGCTACGCCCCCGACGGCTGGGACACGTTGACCAAGCACCTGCTGCGCAAGGGGTTTGACGCGCAGGAGCTGCAAGAGGCGGGCTTGTCCACGATGGGGCGCCGCGGTCCCATCGACAAGTTCCGCCGCCGCCTGCTGTGGCCGATCAAGGATGTCGCCGGCAACGTCATCGGTTTCGGTGCCCGCAAGTTGTTCGATGACGACAATATGGGCAAGTACATGAACACCCAGGACACGATGCTCTATCACAAGTCCAAGGTGCTTTTCGGCCTCGATTTGGCGAAGAAGAACATCGCACAAGGCCACCAGTGCGTCGTGGTCGAGGGCTACACCGATGTCATGGCGATGCACGCCGCCGGCATCACCACCGCTGTCGCTGCGTGCGGCACGGCCTTCGGTAAGGACCACATGAGCATCATCCGCCGTCTCATGCTGGACGACAATTACTTTCGTGGCGAGCTCATCTACACCTTCGACGGTGATGAGGCCGGCCAGAAAGCTGCCATGCGCGCTTTCGAGGGTGACCAGCAGTTCACCGGCCAGTCTTTCGTCGCTGTCGCTCCGGAGGGCATGGACCCGTGCGATCTGCGCATGGCTAAGGGCGATTCCGCGGTGCGCAACCTGGTGGCCAGCCGCGTTCCCATGTTCGAGTTCGTCATTGAATCGCTGCTCAAGGACTACTCGCTGGATACTCCGGAGGGGCGCCTGCAAGCTTTGCGGCGTACCGTCCCCGTCGTCGCCCAGATCCGCGACACCCCACTACAAACCGAGTACGCCCGCCAGCTCGCAGGATGGGTCGGTTGGCCGGACCCGAATGAAGTGATCCGCCAGGTCCGCCAGGAAGCGAAGAACCCGTCGAATAAGGGCAACAAGCGTTCTGCGTGGGAGAACGCGACCCCCGCAGCTTCCGATGGCGGCTCCGGCGCGCCGGGTGCTCCCGCCTTCCAGGTGCCTAACCCGCAGGACCCGCGCCTGTGGGCCCAGCGTGAGGCTATCAAGGTGGCGCTGCAGTATCCGGAGGCTGCCGGCAGCTACTTCGACGGCATCAACCCGGACGCATTCACCGATCCGGCGTACCGGGCCGTCCGCGACGCCATGGCCAAGGTGGGCGGAGCGGCCAATGCTGGCGCTTCAGAGAGTGCCGGCCCAGCGTGGATCGCGAATGTCGCCGCAGAAATGGTCGATGTGACCGGCCGAAACTTCGTCTCTGAGCTCGCGGTCGAAGAAATTCATGCGGCGGACCCGAGCGCTTACGCCGACTCTGTGCTCTCCCGTCTCCAGGAGGTCAGGGTGGGTAACCAGATCGCGCAGCTGAAGTCGCAGCTGCAGCGTATGCGGCCGAGCGATGATGAGATGGCGTACAACGCCTTGTTCTCTGACCTGGTCGCGCTGGAGCAAGCGCGCCGGGAGCTCAACGACCGCGCCTTCCGCGGATGAGTCTGAAAACGTCTCTCCCCGCTAATATATAGCCTTATGAGCGTTCTGGTTTTGGATCCTCGATGGCCGGACATGATCTCCATCGGTGTCGCCGGCCGGGTGAAGGGTCCTGTCATCTTCACTGACGAGGTGCCCATTGCGGCCCGGTGGAACTTCGGTGACCTCGTTCGCGGGGAGGATGCCGAGGGGCAAGGGTGGCTGGTCACGACCGATCTCCACGATCCCGTTGTGCAAGAACGCGTGGAGGCGGGCGAGGAACTCGTGCAGGTGTCCTCGCTGTTGGATCCGGTGTATCAGGCGCAGCGGGTCATGCGCGCGGCGCGCACCCGCGGAGAGTGGGAAATGGGCCAAACCCATGAGTCGTTGCTGGAGTACCTTGAGCAGGAATCGGCCGAGTTCGCGGATGCTGTACGCACAGAGCAGGGTGACGAGGAGATGAAGAAGGAGCTCTCTGACCTGCTTCTCCAGGTGCTCTTCCACGCTGAGATCGCAAACCAGCGTGGAGCTTTCTCTTTCGCTGATGTCGCGCAGGCGTTCGTGGACAAGATGAAGAGCCGTGCGCCCTATCTGTTCAACGGCAGCACCGGCACCGTGGCTAAAGCTGAACAGGTCCGGTTGTGGGCCGAAGGAAAGAAGCGAGAGATTACGGGCGGGGGTAGCCGTCGTTAAGCGATGCGCTAGCGGCTGGTCACCAATGCGGCCGTTGGAGGGACGTCGCGCGCAGTGACGGAAGAGGAAACTGTTGCTGCAGGGGCACTTTTCTTGGCAGTTCTTTGGGGATGCAAGGATTGGTGAGCCCGCGCGGTAGAGTGTTCGATCGTGACTGCGCCCCGCTACTACGCCCCGAAATCCCCGCCGCCGACTCGGCAAAACGGGCGTGCCGGAGGGTGCGGTGCGGTTCTGGGCGTGGTGATGGCGATTGTACTCATCATCGCGATCGTTTTCTGGCTGTTCAGCAGCATGGGCAACCCGGTGTCCCAGCAGCAACGTCAACCGGTGCCTACGGACCTCCCGCCCGCAGCAGCGCAATCGCCGCCGCTTATCGACGTCCACGGCCCCGGCCGAACCTCTGACCTCCTCGCTGAGTGGGCCGCCCCGATTGCCGAGTCCACCGGCATCGACCCCCAGGCAGTGCGCGCTTACGGCAACGCTGAACTTATTGCCCGTGAGTCGTGGCCGAGCTGCAACCTGCACTGGAACACCCTTGCCGGTATCGGCTGGGTCGAAACGCGCCATGGCACCTATACGGGCCGGATGTTCGACCCGGCCCGGCTGAACGAGAGCGGTGTCGCCGACCCCGCCATCATCGGTCCCGCCCTGGACGGTAGCGAAGGCTTCGCGCGTATCGACGACACTGACGGTGGCCACTACGACAACGACACTGAGTATGACCGTGCGGTCGGCCCGATGCAGTTTATTCCCGAGTCCTGGTCCCGCTATAGCCGCGATGCCAACGGCGACGGCTACGCCGACCCGCAACAGATCGACGATGCAGCGCTGACCGCCGCCAACCTGCTCTGCTTTGGCGGGCGCGACCTGTCCGCGCCGGAGGACTGGCAGGCGGCGATCTTGGGGTACAACCACTCCAACGATTACGTCATCCGCGTCCGCGACGCCGCCGCGAACTACGCGCTGGACCAGCCCGCGCACCGATAGTCGCGAGCGCAGACGGCGGGGCAGTTTTTCTGGAAGAATCGGGGGCGGACAATCCCACCTCTGATTCGAAGGAGATTTTCAGTGGCTGACATCATGCTGACGTACGCACGTGAAATCATGGACTCGCGCGGCAACCCGACCGTTGAGGTTGAGGTCTTCCTCGACGACGGTTCCCACGGCATTGCTGCGGTGCCCTCCGGCGCGTCCACCGGTGAGCACGAGGCGCACGAGCTTCGCGACGGCGGCGACCGCTACGGCGGCAAGGGCGTCCAGAACGCCGTGACCAACGTCAATGAGACCATCGCGGATGCCATTGCCGGCATTGAGGCGGATGACCAGCGCGTCCTTGACTTGGCCATGATTGAGCTGGACGGCTCCGACAACAAGAAGAACCTCGGTGCTAACGCGATCCTGGGTGTCTCCATGGCGAATGCCAAGGCTGCTGCTGACTCCGCTGGCCTGCCGCTGTACCGCTACATCGGCGGCCCGAACGCGCACGTCCTGCCGGTGCCGATGATGAACATCCTCAACGGTGGCGCACACGCGGACTCTGGCGTGGATGTCCAAGAGTTCATGATCGCCCCGATCGGTGCCGACACCTTCACCGAGGCGCTGCGTCAGGGTGCAGAGGTCTACCACGCTCTGAAGTCCGTGATCAAGGACAAGGGCCTGTCCACCGGCCTGGGCGATGAGGGCGGCTTCGCCCCCTCGGTCGACTCCACCCGCGCCGCTCTCGATCTGATCGTCGCAGCGATCGAGAAGGCTGGCTACAAGCCGGGTGCCGACATCGCCCTGGCTCTCGATGTCGCTTCTTCCGAATTCTTCGAGAATGGCTCCTACAACTTCGAGGGCGGCCAGCACTCCGCGGAGGAAATGGCCAAGGTCTACGCTGAGCTCGTTGAGGCGTACCCGATCGTCTCCATCGAGGACCCGCTGGATGAGAATGACTGGGACGGTTACGTCAAGCTCACCGAGGAGCTGGGCGACAAGGTGCAGATCGTTGGCGATGACTTCTTTGTCACCAACCCCGACCGCCTGGCCAAGGGCATTGAGCAGAACGCTGCGAACGCTCTGCTGGTGAAGGTCAACCAGATCGGCACCCTGACCGAGACCTTCGACGCTGTCGAGCTGGCGCACCGCAACCGCTACGCCACCATGATGTCCCACCGCTCCGGCGAGACCGAGGACACCACCATCGCCGACCTGGCTGTCGCGCTGTCTTGCGGCCAGATCAAGACTGGTGCTCCGGCCCGCTCTGAGCGTGTGGCGAAGTACAACCGCCTCATCCGCATTGAGGAAGAGCTCGGCCCGGCTGCTGTGTACGCCGGCCGCAACGCTTTCCCGCGCTACAACAAGTAGCGTTCGTTTCCGGGGCAATGTTCTGAGCGTTGCCCCGCAGCGCGTCGCGCGGGGTCGTGGGGTGGGCGCGAGTACACTTCGTATTCACTATGGCCACACGATCCCCACGCGACTCAGGGCGCGACACGGCGCAGCGTAACGCACGCGGCGGTAGAACGCAGCGTGACCCGCAGCGCACCCCTGAACGCGCGAACGAGCGCAGCGCACGCCGCGCCCCGCACCGTCTACCACGGACGGTGCCGGTTGCCAGCCGTGATGCCGCACGGGCCAAGGCGCGCGCGAAGAAACCGCGCCGCATGGAGATGCTCAAAGGCGACATTGTCGGCGTGGCCGTCCTGATCACCGTGGTGCTGATCGTGCTGATTGCTATCGCGGTGCCCCTGCGCAACTACTACAGCGGCCGCGAAGAGATCGCCCGGTTGGAAGCGTCGATCGAATCGAAGAAGCAGCAAAAAACTGAGCTCGAAGAGAAAATCGATCGTTACAACGATCCCGCTTACGTTGAACAGGAAGCCCGCCGACGCCTAGGCATGATGGCGCCCGGTGAGACGGCGTGGCGCATCATCGACCCGCGCATGCAGTCGGATGCAATCACAACGTCGCGCGGTGACGAGATTGACCCGGACACCCCGTGGCACACCGTGATATGGGATTCGCTCCGCGAGATCCCGGGAAAGCAACCCGAGACCGAGGGCGCGCCTGAAGAGCCTCCGGCACCTGCGCCCGAGGAACCACCGGCCGAGCCGGCTGAAGCACCTGTGGAACAATAGCGTCCATGAGGGAAGACCTAGAGATTGTCGCCCGCCAGCTCGGGCGCGAGCCGCGCGGCGTACTAGCCATCGCGTACCGCACGCCCGACGGCCAACCGGCTGTGGTCAAGACCGCGCCCAAGCTTGACGACGGCACCCCGTTCCCCACCCTGTACTACCTCACCGACCCACGCCTGACCGCTGAGGCTTCCCGCCTGGAGGTCGCGCAGGTGATGAAGTGGATGGAATCCCGTCTGGGCACCGACCCAGACCTCAAGGCGGACTACCGTGCCGCCCACGAGCACTACCTGGCCGAACGCAACGCCATCGAGGACCTCGGCACCGACTTCTCCGGTGGTGGCATGCCGGACCGGGTGAAGTGCCTGCACGTCCTGATCGCCTACGCGCTGGCAGAGGGGCCAGGCCGCGTCCGCCTGGGCACGGAAGCGGTCGCTCTCGCAGCCGAGCACGGCAACATGCGCGGCACCGCGATCCCGGAAGACTGGCCGACATTGGACGATCTCGGCATCACGCTCGAGGAAGCAGGGGAGGGCCTGGCATGACGGCCGGGAAAACCGTCGCGGCTGTGGACTGCGGCACGAACTCCATCCGTTTGCTTATCGGCGCCATCGAGGAGGACGGTGCGCTTCGGGAAATCACCCGCGAAAACACCATCGTCCGTCTCGGGCAGGGGGTGGACGCCACCGGTCGCCTCGCTCCCGAAGCCATTGAGCGCACGCGCGAGGCTCTCGCCGCGTACGTCGACCGCATGGAGGCTGAAGGCGTATCCGCCGTGCGTATGGTGGCCACCTCCGCGACCCGCGATGCGTCCAACCGTGACGACTTTTTCGGCATGACCGCCGAGCTTCTCGGCCGCATACAAGACGGCGCCCAAGCCGAAGTCATCAGCGGGGAAGAGGAAGCGGACCTGTCGTTCACGGGCGCGACCCTCGACATTGATTCTGACCGCGGCCCGTTCTGCGTCATCGACTTAGGCGGCGGTTCGACTGAGTTCATTGTCGGTACCGCAGCGGGGGAGATCCTCGGTGCTTACTCCACCCAAATGGGCTGCGTCAGGTTGACGGAGCGCATCCTGCGCAGTGATCCGCCGACGGGGGAGGAGACGAGTGAGGCGCGGGGGTACGTCGATAAGCAAATGGCGGAGGCCGCGGAGACCGTGCCTGTCGCGCAGGCTGCGACGTTTGTGGGGTGCGCGGGAACATTCACCACGCTCAGCGCGCTGGCGCAGGACCTTGATTCCTACGATCCCGAGCGGATCCACATGTCCGACATCCCGTTTGCGCGGATGCGGGAAGTCACCGGATGGCTGCGGTCAGTGACAGCGAAGGAACGTGCGGCGAACCCCGTGGTGCACCCCGGGCGTGCCGACGTCATCGGGTCCGGGTCTGTCATCGTCGAGCAGATGATGACCGCGTTCGAAGCGCACGGAGCCGTGTCTTTCGTGATCAGCGAAAAAGACATCCTCGACGGGATTGTCGCGGGGCTGGTTTAGGCTCTAATCCTCGTCGGGTTCGTAAATCTCGTGCTCGAGCTCCGGCCCGGTGCTCTTCTTGCCGCGCTTGAGATCCTTCACCTCGCGCATACGCGGCTCCGGGTCGAGCTGATTCGCGATGGCTTTGCGCGTCGAGCGGACAACCTGCTGCGTCACAGGCGAATTGACCACTTTCTGGGTGGTGTCGACGATCTGGTGGTATCGCTTGCGCCCCGCCTTCGTGCCAAACACGTACCCGGCTGCTGCTCCGACGACGAACTGAATCATGCGCCCGAGTCTACCTGCTCGCAGTTGTTCGTCGAGAGCGAGGCTTTCGCTTAACGACGAAACCCAGCGCATTCCTGTGCTGGGTTAATCTGCTCCCGCAACTGGGCTCGAACCAGTGACCCTTCGATTAACAGTCGAATGCTCTGCCAACTGAGCTATGCGGGAATGCTGCTGTGCAACGTTTTGCTACTTTAGCCCGTAGGTGTTCACAGTGACAAATCGCCAGTAAGTACGCGCTTTTCGGCTTCGTTCGGTAGTGTGGTGCCCGGTTTCATTGGGCTGAGCGCGCGCGGATATACTGACTCGCTGCGAGGGGCTATAGCTCAGTCGGTTAGAGCCGCGGACTCATAATCCGTTGGTCGCGGGTTCGAGCCCCGCTGGCCCCACTTATTAGGCATGGAACCCGTGTGTTCGGTGTTATGTGCCTGGTTTTCCGACTCGGCCAATTTAGTTTCCGTGTTGGTGATATAGTCAGGAAAGTCCTTGCGGTTAACTGTCAAACCGCTGTCTATGGACTGCCTGTCATTTTCCCGTTCGCCTCGCTCAACGCGGTCGTTGCGCCCGGCGTTCGCCTTTTCCCACATGGAGACACAATGAAGATGAACCTCCGCCGCGCGCTCGCCGGCTTCACCTCGGGAGCCATCGCGGTATCTGCGCTGGTTGTTCCCTCCGCCGTTGCTCAGGAGGCGACGACGACTGACGTTAATCTGCCGCTTGCTTGCTATGTTCAACCGAAGGGTAGCGCTGCATTTGCAAGAACCTCCCTTGATCTCGGTAATGACTTTGCACTCGCTTTCAAAGCAACCGCACCTGACACTGTGCAGGTTGGCGAGGAATTCGAGTACGTAATTGACCCCGGTTCAGTCGCTTTTCCCACTGTCATGAGTGCGCAAGGAAAAACGGTTGCCGTAAAGCGTTTATCCCAAGCCAATCTGTGGATCGATCTTCCGGACAACGTCGAGCTCACTTCTTTCGAATTTGATCAAAACACTCCTCGTAAATTCAGTGTTCTTGAAGAGGGGGGTCGTCTTCGTTTTGTCGGTGAGCAACAACGCAAAGACCCTGTCGAGGTCGGTCCGGTGGGGTTTACCGGGAAGAACGTTGGCGATAACCCCGCCGAGTGGGTAGCTAGTAACGAGGGACGCTGGTTCTACGGTGGTGCAGAGATTTTGAAGCCGGGCGACGAGAAGCTGCCTAAGGTGACGCTGAAGCTCAAGGCGACTGGTGAGCCTGGCTCTACCGTACAACCATCCATCCGGAAGACGGATGCTACAACGCTCAACCCCGACGCATTCGTACAGGGCTTGGTCCAGGGGAGCACGAAGGTGTTTTTCTCAGAGAAAAACATCAACGCGTTGGTTCGCTGCGGTCTCTCTGAGGATTACACCGCCCCTGGCGGTAAGAAAGCAGCTGCAACTCCGTTTCCGGCTGTAAAGATCGTTGAAAAAGAGGAGTCGACTGAAGAACAGTCGGTTCCGGTCTCCCCTACAACCCAGGAATCGTCTGCACCGGTGACGTCTGAGGAGGAGAAGTTGACTCCGAAAACGACAACGTCCGCTTCGGAGGAGGCCGAGCCGACGACACCAACCGATGCTTCGGCGACGTCTGAAACGAACGACGAGGAGTCGAGCACTACTTCGACCACGTCCGAGAAGGACGACAAGGAATCCAGCAAGCCGG
>NZ_JAGPZA010000013.1:0-71789 GCF_024454095.1 Corynebacterium sp. CCUG 69979
GCATCATCAGCAGAGGTCGACAGCTCGCTAATCAGGCTGGCCAGCTCAGGATTTTCCATCAGCTTCTCGCTGATCTCATTGACCCTCGCCGGGTCATGGCCTTTCTTCGGTGACACAGTAGTCATTATCGGTGAAACTCCCTCTCAATCAGAGCCTCACACACAAACATCCTGACACTCTCGGGCGTACCGGTCGATCACAGCACCATCTACCGCTGGGTCCAGAAATACGCCCCTGAGCTGGACAAGCACACTCGGTGGTACCGACAAGTCCCGGATTGGCAGGCCCGGTCCTGGCGGGTGGACGAGACCTATATCCGGGTCGGCGGCAGGTGGTGCTACCTCTATCGGGCGATCACCGCCGGTGGCCAGACCCTGGACTTTTACCTGTCCCCAAAGCGTAACGTCGCCGCAGCGAAGCGTTTCCTGGCCAAGGCCCTCAGATCCAATGCGTCAGCCGGGTCCCCGCGGGTCATCAACACCGATAAAGCACCCTCCCTAGCCAGGGCAATCGCCGAGTTGAAGTCAGAGGGAATCTGCCCGCCAACAGTAGAACACCGGCAGGTGAAATACCTCAACAACATCCTGGAAGACGACCATGGGCGGCTGAAACGGATCCTCGGACCGAAGGGGGCGTTCAAAAACCGGACCTCGGCGTACCGGACGTTGAAAGGGATGGAAGCGATGCACTCATTACGGAAAGGGCAAGGCACGATGTTTGCCTACGAGCAACCGAACCCGGACGCGGTGATCGTCAACCGGGTCTTCGAGACGGCCTGAGAACGCCCACACGCAGCGGCCATCAGGGAATGAGAAACTGAGTCTTCGCTGCTCTCCCCCCCAACTTTGCAACAGCACCCGACAATATCCCATGTCGGGAACGCCCACCGGCACGGTCTAACAGGGATCAAGCGCAAGACGAGCTTCGTCGACCGATTGGTTGTTGCCCGAGGCGAAGTCGCCGTCGATAAGCGGGCGGACGTTACCGCCGTACCGTGACTTCGCTGAGCACGCCGCGGACTTGTCTTTCCCGAAATCCAGGTAGACGGGATAAATGTCATGGCCGTCAACCTGCTTGCGCAAGGAATCGCACTGGCCGGGCACGGTGAACTCCTTGCCCTCCTCACCGTCGGGCCCGACGAAAGCGACAGCTTCGGTCAGCCGCTGGCGAGTGTCGCCGAGCGACGGATCGTCGACGATCGAATCCAGGATCAGGATGTAGCGACCATCGCACTTCGGATAGGAGACCGGGAAGATAGCTTCCCCGAGGCCAACCGACGTGATGTACTCGGCATGGTCGGCGGGGACAGCGTCGCTATCGAACGTGGTGCCGGTGGCGCAGTTGTCCATGTGGGACCGAACCTTCGGACCGATGCCCAGCCTGTCCACAGTTGACTGGTCGTAGCAACCCGACAACAACGCATTCTGAAGCTGACCGTCTTCCGGGATCACCTTCCATCCACCGTTCTCCCAGGTGATCGGGATCAGGTAGTCGCTGGACTTGTGGGCAACAAACGCAAAGTCGCCCTCGCACTCGAGGATTGTCCACCCCAGCGCGTTTCCTTCACCGAGATCTCGCTCGAGCGCGGCCTCAGTACACTCCGGTGCAGACTCTTTGGAATTCTCTTGGGTAGCGGAAATGTCTTCCTCTTCCGCGGCTTCCTCAGTGGTGGAGGGTGACACGGTTGAGAATCCCGGCTCTTCCTCCCCCTCTTTGGAGCAGCCGACAACAGTGACGGCGAGCAGAAGGGCACCGCACACGGCGGCCACGGAGCGGGTCAATGAGCGCATGGGCTCAGACTAACCCGGTTCTCCCTGCAAAGAGGTGCTTTTCGGCGCGAGCCGCGAGGTGGTTTAAGCCTCGGGGCGCACCATCGGGAACAGGACGGTCTCACGGATGCCCAAACCGGTCAGGGCCATGAGGAGACGGTCGATACCCATGCCGGTGCCGGCGGTCGGCGGCATGCCCTGCTCCATGGCAGCGAGGAAGTCCTCGTCAAGAACCATGGCCTCGTCGTCGCCGTCGGCGGCCAGGCGGGCCTGGTCCTCGAATCGCTCGCGCTGGATCACCGGGTCGACCAGCTCGGAATAGCCGGTAGCCAGTTCGAAGCCGCGGACGTAGAGGTCCCACTTCTCGGTCACGCGCGGTTTCTCGCGGTGATCACGGGTCAGCGGGGAGGTCTCGACCGGGAAGTTGATCACAAAGGTCGGCTCATACAGCTGGTCGGAGCACAACTCCTCCCAGATCTCCTCGACGAGCTTGCCGTGGCCCCAGCCCGCGTTCTCCGGAACCTTCAGGCCAATCGCGGCGGCGATGCCCTTGAGCTCATCGACGGTGGAGTCGATCGTCACCTCCGGCTGACCCGGGAACTTCCGCGCCAGCGCCTCATTCAGGGACGGGTACATCTCCAGGACTTTCCAGTCGCCGCCGAGGTCGTAGGAGGTGCCGTCGGCAAGCGTCACCGTCGTTGAGCCGAAGATTTCCTGCGCGCAGAACTGCACGGCGCCCTTGATGGTCTCTGCTCCATCTTTGTAGGTGCCCCACGCTTGGTAGGTCTCCATCATGGTGAACTCCGGCGAGTGCGAGCTATCCACGCCCTCGTTGCGGAAGTTGCGATTGATCTCGAAGACGCGATCAATGCCGCCGACCACACAGCGCTTCAGGTACAGCTCCGGCGCGATGCGCAGGTACAGGTCGATGTCCAGGGCGTTGGAGTGCGTCTCGAACGGACGCGCAGCGGCACCACCGTGCAGAGTCTGCAGCATCGGGGTCTCCACCTCGACGAAATCCAGGCCGGTGAGGTACTTGCGCAGCGCAGCGATGACCTTGATGCGGGTCAGCGCGTTCTTGCGCGCATCGTCACGCATGATCAGATCGGTGTAGCGGTAACGCACGCGCTGCTCTTCGTTCATATCGGCGAAAGCGACCGGCAGCGGGCGCAGTGCCTTCGACGCCATGTGCCAGCTGCTCGCCATCACAGACAGCTCACCGCGTTTCGACGCAATGACCCGGCCCCGCACGGAGACAATATCACCCAGGTCGGTATCGGCCTTCCAGTTCGCCAGCGACTCCTCGCCGACCTCCGCCAGAGAGAGCATGACCTGGAGTTGGGTGCCGTCACCTTCCTGCAACGTCGCAAAGCACAGCTTGCCGGTGTTGCGCTGGAACATGATGCGGCCTGCGACCGCAACCTCATCCTGCGTCTCCTCACCCGGCTCCAGCTCGAGCTCCCCCTCAGTGGTGGAGTACTTCGCACGCAGGTCCTTCAGCGACGTCGTGCGGTCGACAACGACCGGGTACGGCTCATGCCCCTCCGCAAGGAGCTTCTCACGCTTCGCGCGGCGGATCTGTTGCTGCTCTGAAAGGTCCTGGGTAGTCACGCTCTCCTACCGTAGTCGGTTCTGCGAATTGAGTAGTAGTCAGGCAACGTCCAGAATCAGCGCTCGGTCACTCGCGGGTCTTATCGCACATATTGAGGTGGAGGCGCTTGTTCTCTGCGTCCTCACCGTTGACCACGAGGAGGAACCGGCCATCCTGCCCCTGCGGAGCAAGGACATAAGCCGGCGGGCTTTGACCCGCGCGTTCGTACGAGTGCACTTCGCACTCACCCTGGGTGAGAACGATCGGATCCACATCCGGAAGCATCCCGTCACGAGCCTCCACCGTGCCGTAGTCCATGACGCTCACGCCGAGCTGCTTGTCGGCGCAGCGGATCCGGGCGTCCTGGCCCTCCTCCGGTTCCTTGGACGTGCACCTCATCCCCAACCAGCCGCGCTGACCGTTCTCCTCCCCGATGATGCGCGGGAACGCATCCGCGATGACATGGTCCTCCGGCTCCCAGGGCTCACTCTGGTTGTTCCAGAACCACCAACCGCCGGCACCCAGCGCGCCGAGCAACAGGAGAACGCCCAGGATCACCGGCACCGTTTTTCCGCGGCGGGGCTTGTCAGCGCCCTGCACCTGCGGCGGGTAATACCCCGGCGGCGGGCCCGGATACTGTGCCGGATATGACTGGACCGGGTACTGCTGCACGGGGCTGACTGCCTCCGCGTTCGGGTCTGTGTCCGGGTAGTACTGCTTCGGCTTGGGCTTGACCTCCGCCTTAGGCTCCTCATCGGCTGAGGCCTGCGGCGCGTCAGGCTCCGCCGCCGGGGCCGGTGCGACGGGGATGCTGGTGGTTGCAGTCTCGTCCGCCGCCTCGCCAGCCTCGGCCGGGCCGAAATCGATATTGGCCAGTTCGCGCAGGGAGGCAACGTCGATGGTCGGCGCGGTCGGGTCGTCCAAACGGGCGTCGTACAGCGCTCGGCGGCGTTCGTCACCCAGGATTTTCTGGGCTACCTGCAGCTCATCACGCTGGGCGGGGCTGATGTTACTGTCCGCGAGCCGCCAGTCGATCGTCGCGGCGAGACTCGCAGCATCGCGGTCGCGGTCCAACCCGAGCGATGAATAGAAATCATGGTGGGGCATGCATTAAACATACCCCGGCGTTTTACGCGTCAAGGTTTCTAAAACCCACTCCGACCGGCACACCGACGTTGTCGATCAAGCGCACTCCGCCCACGGTCGCAGCAACGAGCAGGCGGGCGTCCCCGACACTAGGCGCTGGGCCGAACGCGAGCGACCGCAGCTCCACATATTCCGGGGTCACACCGCCAGCCTCGAGCACTCCCGACACCGTCTGCAGGATCCGCTCCGGCCCGTCTTCGGCGACATGCGCGCCGGCGGTCAACGCAGCGCCAATGGCAAGGGCCGCGTCCTGGGATTCCGGTGCGACATGCTCGTTGCGCAGTGACATGGCGATGCCGCCGCTGGCACGAACCGTCGGCAAGCTATGCAGCTGGACCTCCATGCGCAGCGCGGTGACTGCGTGCTGGAGCGCGACGAGCTCCTCGAAATCCTTCTCCCCGACCACCACATCCGTCGCGTGCGTGGCGTTGATCGCAGCGACGGTGCGCGTGACGGCGTCAGCGATCGCGTCCGGGTCCTCGAGGTGGTCCAGTTGCGGCGTGATGCGCACCGCCGGATCGAAGCTGCCGTGAAAGACCACGTCCACCCCCTCGCGGGCGAAGTCTGCGGGAACCTCCGCGCCGGAGTAGGTGACTATGACCATGCTGCCCAGCAACGACTTCGCGGCGCGAATCAGGGAAATGTGGCCGGCGTGAATGCCCTCCCCTAGCGGGACGAGCGTGACGCGCTTGCCTGTCTTGCGGAACGCGCGGCCGTAGGTGGCCAGCTGCGCTGGATCGGTGACAACAGTGGCTGTGCCCGGCGTGAACGTCATGGGTCCCAAGCGTACGGGCCAGCGAATGCCGGGCCTACATCGGGCGTTTGCCCAGCGCCCACAACTCTTGGTCCGCGAGCTTGTTGCGCGAGGCGTAGCGGCGCTCCAACGCGGCGTACAAGGTCGCAATATCCGTGCTTTCAATCGCGCCGTAAATCGACTCGAGCTCATCGACGTCGATCGTGTCCGCCATGGGCTCATCCTCTGGGCCCCAAAACTCGACCGCGTCCGGCTCGATCGCGCGAATGTTGCGGCGCAGGATGTTGTAAGCGTCCATGTTCACCTCGTAGGACAGCGCTCGCATCCGCTCTGCGGCCTTGATCGCCGGGCGCTGGCGGTCCTCAATCAGCGTCACGTTGCCGCCGATTTCACTGATGAGCAGGTTGACCACGGACTCACCGACGTCATCCGCCGCCGAAGTCACCCAGTAGTTTTTCCACACCCGGTGCGCCGCCATGACAATCGCGCCGTTGACTTCGAACGGATCGAGCGCCTGCACCCCGGTCTCCACCGCGGTGTGCAGCACCATCTGACCTTTGCGGATCCGCTGCGACATCCCCTCCGCAAGCACCGGAATGGCCCACCAGACTTGCTCGATGACGATGAGGTCGAACGGCTCCAGCGACTCCCCACCGGTAATCGGGGTGGTCCGGTGCCCGACACGAGCCAACTCATCGGCCAGGTCAGTCTTGCCCATGTACCCGACGTGCAGGCGTGGTGCTGGCATTACTGGCCCCTACTGCGCGCGAGCAGCTCAGCAACGGTCAGCGATCCATCGCCGCGCTCGTCTGCGCGACGGCGTCCGCGGGGTTCATCCTGTTCTCTGCGGGTCTCTGCGGCGGCACGCTCTTCGGCTTCTCGACGTTCACGAGCCTCCAACTCAGCCCGCTGCGCCTCCTGCGCCCGAGCCGCTTCCTCACGCTGGCGGCGCTCTAGCTCCTCGCGGTGGCGACGCTGCTCTTCTTCCCGCTGGCGGCGCTTGGCCTCCTCGAGCTGGCGGCGCTGCTCCGCCTCGTGCTGGCGTTGTGCTTCTTCGCGCTGACGGCGCTGCTCTTCTTCCCGTTGGCGCTGCTCGCGGGCGGCGCGCTCGCGGCGCTCAGCCTCAGCCTTTTCTTGCGCCTCGCGCGCAGCCTGCTCGCGCTCGATCTCTTCCTGGCGCTCGCGGATCAGGTCGGTCAGCGGGTTGCGGCCCTCCGGAGCGCGGTGCGATCCGACGCGGCCGGCGACAGCATCCGAGGACGGCGCGCCGAACAGAGAGGAGGAGCCGGGGCCAGTCTGGCGCGCGGTCGCGCGCGGCGGTTCAGGCTGCTCCTGGACGCGGACCGGCTCGATGCGGGAGGTGTCATCCTCTGCACCCGGGCCCTGCCAGCGGCGGGACGGCATCTGCTGTGCTGACTGCGGGTGCTGCTGCGTTGGGCGCTGCTGCTGTGCGTGAGCCCGCGGCGGTTGCTGCTGCGCCTCGGAGCGGACAACGTGACTGGTGCGTGACTCGATCTCCCGGACGCGCCGCGCTTCGGCTTGGAGGGCAGCCGGCTCGTAGCCGAATTCCCGGCCGGAGAGGTCCTCAAGCTGTGCCCGCAGGTTCGCCAACTCTTCGCGGATCTCGCGCAAGATCTCCGCATCGGCGGTGGTAGGCGGGAGGCCTTCGGCGGCACGGTCGGCTTCATTGCGGGCGTTGAGGGCGTCGATTTCGGCGGCGTGCTCGCGACGCTCGGCGTCGAGAAGCGCTTGGGCGGCGTCGCGGTCGTGTCGCGTGCGGGTGACCAGCAAGAAACCGAGGATTGCGGCCCATAGGGCGGCGAGCAGGGCGACCTGGAGCCAGACGGAGGAATCGCTGATCAGCATGATCACAGTTGCAATCAATGCCAGAGCGATCAGGAGCATCATCCACAGATTGCCCCCGTCGCGCGATCGGGTCCGTCCTGCCTGTTCAGTCATGCCCTTTACCTTAACCCGCACCTTCACCCTCATTAGGTGGCGACACTTCGCAGGAACGCTCAAGAATAACACCAGCAACGCTTAAGAAAACTGCGCCTGCGAGTCCCGCGAGCACCCCTGGCGCATCTGCCTCTGCCGCAGCAAGCATATTTATCCGCGGCACCACCCATAATGTGATACCCAAAAACCAGCCGCCCAGTACCGCCCCCGCCCAAGCGCCGGACTTCCCAATCACCAGGAAGTTAGCCACCATCATCGGGTTGAGTTGGGAGCGGTCCAAGCCCACGCGGCCCTCGTCACGCCGGCGGCGCACCATCACCGCCAGGAAGACGCAGAGCGCGCCGACCGCCCACAACGGCAACGCCCACACGATGGACACTGTCTGCCATGAGCCGTAGAAGCGACGCACCAGGATCAGCGCGGCCGCGGCGAAGAACCCCGCGGTTCCGATGAGAGCTGCGATGTCGGTGCGTTTCACGGCTCCACCTTCCGCACCTCGGCGACCTCCGCGGGGGCGAGCGCAGCCAGATGCTTATCGACGTCCCCGCCGACCTCCCCCCACGGCACCAGCACAAAGGCTCTTTCGAAAGCGCGGCGATGCGGCACGGTCAGTTTCTCGGTGGCGCGGGTGATCGGGGCGCCGGTGTCGTCGAAAAGCGCGATGATGTCCACGTCGAGCGTGCGCGGGCCCCAGCGGACCTCGCGCACGCGGCCCGCTTTGCGTTCGAGGCGCTGGCAGCGGGCGAGCAGCTCTTCGGGCGACTCCTCGACCTCGACGATAAGCACTTGGTTGAGGAAGTCCTGCTGCTCCACCCCACCCCACGGCGGAGTGCGGTAGAAGCTCGAGGCCTCCACGAGTTCAGCGGCGAAGTCCTCGGCCACCTTGGCCAGGTGCGCGCGCGAATTCCCCATATTGGACCCGGTGGAAATGACAGCGCGCATCACGGTCAGGCCTCCTCGGCGCCTGCGTGTCCAGGCGCGCCGGGGGTGCTGGGGCGCACCATCGTCGGCATGGACGCGGCGGTCTTGCGGGAGCGGCGGGATGTGACGGCGACGTCGTCAAGCGCAACGCCCACGGGCGCATGCGGCTTGTGCACAGTGACCTCGATGGCGTGGAGCTGGGTGAACTCGGCAAGCGCAGCGTCGGCGATCTCGGTGGCGACGGTCTCGATGAGCTGGCGCGCAGTACCACCCGCGATGTCCACAGCCAGTTGCGTCAACGCGGCATAGTTCACGGTCTGCGTCAGATCATCCCCGGCTGCAGCGGCTGCGAAGTCGAGCCAGCAGGTGATGTCGACGGTGAACGGCTGTCCGAACTCCGTCTCATGCGGCAGGACACCGTGGTTCGCGTGGACCTGAATGCCGGTCAGTTGAATGCGGTCAGCCATTGCTACCTCCTGGGGTGTTCTGCGTGCTGGCGTAGTCTGCGCCGAGACGCCATGCGGCGGCGACATCGACCGCGTCACGCGACACATCGACTTCGTGCACCCGGACGCCCCATGCGCCGAGGTGCGCGCTGATCGCCGTCACCGCGCTCGTCGCGGGATCCGCCAGGCCCGGGTTCGCTTCCAAGCCGCGGTTTGCCCGGACCTCCATGAGGAAACGCTTGCGGGAGGCGCCGACGAGGATGGGCAGGTCCCCGTCGATGAGTTCAGACAGCGCCTGGAGCAGCGCCCAGTTGTCGGCGGCGGTTTTCGCGAAACCAAGGCCCGGGTCCAGCACGATCTGCGAGCGGTCCACACCCGCGTCGACCGCGTTGTCAGTCAGGCGCTTCAGGGTATCGCGCACGTCGGCCACCACGTCTCCGCCGTGATCAGCCGCACCGGCCGCGTTGCCGAATTCGCCGCCATTCAGAGTCCGCCAGTGCATGAGGCACACCGGCAAGCCGGTCTCCGCCATGACGCGGTACATATCACGGTCGGCTAGGCCGCCGGAGACATCGTTGATCATGTCTACGCCAGCTTCGGCTGCGGCAAGCGCCGTCGACGCGCGCATCGTGTCCACCGACGTGCGGATTCCCTCCGCGTGCAGCGCCGCGATGACCGGCTTCACGCGCTCAGCTTCGAGGTCAGCCTCCACGCGGGTGGCACCGGGACGGGTCGATTCGGCGCCGACATCGATCATGTCCGCACCCTGTGCCACCAGGTCCTTCGCATGCGCGATGGCGGCGTCGCGGTCGAGCCACTTGCCGCCGTCTGAAAAGCTGTCCTCGGTGACGTTGAGGATTCCCATGACCATCGTGCGGCCCGGGGTGGTCAGCTCCTTCACCGTGGTCATGCTTTTTACCCCCTGATCAGGCTCAACACTTCAGCACGGGATGCGGCATTGCGCTTGAAACCGCCGCGCACAGCCGAGGTCGTCGTCGTTGCGCCCGGCTTGCGGATACCACGCATGGCCATGCACAGGTGCTCGCATTCAATCACGACAATCACGGATTGCGCCTGCAGCTTATCGACGAGTGCATCCGCAATCTGACTAGTCAACCTCTCCTGCACCTGCGGACGCTTCGCGTACATATCCGCCAGCCGCGCTAGCTTGGACAAACCGGTGACATGACCGTCACTGCCGGGGATGTAGCCGATGTGCGCCACGCCGTAGAACGGCACCAGGTGGTGCTCGCAGGTGGAGTAGATCGGCACATCACGCACCAGGACGAGCTCCTCGTGGTTCTCCGCGAACGTCTTGTCCAGGACCTCCGTCGGGTCGACGTGCAGCCCAGCAAAGACCTCTTCGTAGGCGCGGGCGACTCGGGCCGGGGTGTCCACGAGACCTTCCCGGTCCGGGTCCTCCCCCACCGCGAGCAGCAGTTCGCGCACAGCGGCTTCGGCGCGCTCGCGGTCGAACGCGGGGCGCCCGCTGCCATCCCCGGTGCCGGGCTCGACGATCGGTTCCACTTCTGCATCGCCGGCCAACAGACCAGGATTGACGATCTCGTCGACGTTGTCTTCAGGCTTGGTCACTGTCACTCCTCCGGCTTCAGGGGTCGGGAGTTGCCCGGGTCAGCGTCCGGGCGCGGCAACTGCTGGGTCGGATCAGAATCCTCCGACGTCGGCTCAGCCACGCCAGAGGCGTCCTGGCTCGGCACCGATTCTTCACCCGGCGCATCCTTCTTGTCGTCCCACTGGTGGTCCGGCTGCTCATTTTCCGGGAGACGGAAACCGATCAGCTCCTGCTGCGGCGGCTGGCCCTGCGGGTGCGCGGGGTAAGCGTTCGTTCCCGGGTGCTGCGGCTGCGGCTGACCCTGCGGTGCAGGCTGCGCGGCGCCGAACTGTTCAGTCGGCTGGTTCGGCATGGGCTGGGGCTGTGGCTGAGGTGCCGGCTGCACAGGTGGGACCGGCTGGCCGGGCTGACTCTGCCCGCCAGGCTGGCCAGTGCGTCCGTCGCCGGCGTAGGACCAGTCGGCCGGGGGCTGGGGACCGTCGTAACGCGGGCGGGGTCCCTCGCCGCCGGGGTACGGTGCGGAACCGTTCGGGCCTGCACCATTCTGGCCGTCCTGGTTCTGGCCGCGACGCCAGCGGGAGGATCCACCCTGGTTGTAACGCTTGTTGTAGTCCTGGTCCAACTCAGCCTTGCGCTGCGCCTGTCGGCGTTCGCGTGCCTGCTGGGAAGCCTCGAGCAAGGAGAACTTCTTCGGCGGTTCCTCGCCGCGTTCCTTGGCCAGCTCCACCGGGGTCTTCACCGGTTCATAACCGGCCTGGCGGGTAAAGCGCGAGTCCACGATGGGCAGGTCCGCATCCTGCGGATCGATCCCGTCGAAAATGGCTTCCAAGTCGCCGCGGCGCAGAGTTTCCTTCTCCAGCAGCTTCGAGGCCAGCGTATCCAAGTAGTCGCGGTGCTCCGCGAGGATGGAGTAGGCGCGGGCGTGTGCGACGTCGATAAGCTCACGCACCTCGCGGTCAATGGACTCCGCAACCGCCGGCGAATAGTCCAGCGAGCCGCCGCCCATCGCGCGCGCGAACGGATCGCCGTCCTCGTCGCCGTACTTCACGGTGCCGAGAGTGGAGCTCATGCCGTACTCCATGACCATCGCGCGGGCGATCTTCGTGGCCTGCTCAATGTCGGCCGACGCGCCGGTAGTGGGCTCGCCGAAGACGAGCTCCTCGGCGGCACGGCCACCCATGGCGAAGACGAGGCGGGCATAAAGCTCGTCACGGTTGTACATGCCCTTGTCGTCCTCGGCGGCCGTCATGGCGTGGCCGCCGGTGCGGCCGCGGGCCAGGATGGTCACCTTGTAGACGCGCTCGATGTCCTTGAGCGCCCACGCGGCGAGCGTGTGGCCACCCTCGTGGTAGGCAGTGACCTTCTTCTCCTTCTCGGAGATGATCTTCGACGAACGGCGGGGGCCACCGACGACACGGTCGGACGCTTCCTCGAGAGCGTCGGCAGTGATCACGTTGCCGCCGATGCGGGCGGTGAGCAGAGCGGCCTCATTGAGGACGTTGGACAGGTCCGCACCGGACATGCCGGCGGTGCGCTCCGCCAGGGAACCCAAGTCGACATCGGGGCCGAGCGGCTTGTTCTTCGCGTGAACTTCGAGGATTTTCTTGCGGCCGGCTAAGTCCGGGTTGGTCACCGGGATCTGGCGGTCGAAACGGCCCGGGCGCAGCAGCGCCGGGTCGAGAATGTCGGGCCGGTTCGTCGCGGCAATGAGGATGACGCCTTCGCGGTCACCGAAGCCGTCCATCTCCACGAGCAACTGGTTGAGGGTCTGCTCACGCTCGTCGTGACCGCCGCCGGTGCCGGAGCCGCGCTGACGGCCGACTGCATCAATCTCGTCGACGAAGATGATGCACGGCGAGTTCTCGCGAGCTTGCTTGAACAGGTCGCGCACACGGGAAGCACCGACACCGACGAACATTTCCACGAAGTCCGAACCGGAGATGGAGTAGAACGGCACCCCAGCCTCACCTGCGACAGCGCGCGCCAACAGCGTCTTACCGGTGCCGGGCGGGCCGTAGAGCAGCACACCGCGCGGGATCTTCGCGCCCAGCTTCTCGTAGATCTCCGGGTCCTGGAGGAAGTCCTTGATCTCCTGTAGCTCGTCGACAGCCTCGTCCGCGCCGGCGACATCGGCGAACGTGTTCGTCGGCATGTCCTTGGTCAGCTGCTTGGCGCGCGAGCCACCGATGCCGAACATGCCGCCACCCGCCTGCATGCGGTACATGAAGAACATGATCAAGCCGAAGATGAGCAGCATCGGCAACATGAAGCCCAACATCGACAGCAGGAAGGAATCCTGCGTCACGTTGGTGGTGTAGGTCTCCGTCTCCGACTCGCGTACCGCGTTGAAAATGTCCGGAGTCGTGCGCGCCGGGTACTGCGCCTGCACAGACTCAATGCCTTCGCGCTCCTCGACGGTGATGGGTTCACGCAGATCCAGGCGAACACGCTGCTCACGGTCATCGATCTGAGCTTCTTCGACGTTATTGTCCGCCAACTGCTGCAACGCGATAGAGGTATCTACCTCGACGTAGTTGCGAGACTGATCACCGATCAAGGTGGTCAGGTACAGCAGAATCAGCAGGACGGCACCGATGATGCCGTAACGCACGACCAGTTTGTTATTCATCTAGCCCTTTTGCTTGGTGGGGAGGGGGTGAATGGTTTCTAGCTATTACACCCTACTCACGGGCTGGACATTAAATTCCCGGGCGGAACGTTCGCTCACAGCGTCGCCGTGAACGACAGATCAAATCTCGACGGATTCCGGGCCTTCTTCACGCGCAGGAACCGGTTCTTCGCCCACATCCGAATAGACCCGCGGGTGCAACGTGCCGATGTACGGCAAATCGCGGTAGCGCTCCGCATAGTCCAAGCCGTAACCGATGACGAATTCATTGGGGATGTCGAACCCGACGTCGAAAAGCTCCACCTGCGCACTCTGCACCTCAGGCTTGCGCAGCAGCGTGACCACCCTCAAGCTCTTCGGCTGGCGGCCCTTCAAGTTCTTCATCAGCCACGACAGGGTCAGGCCGGAGTCGATGATGTCCTCCACGACCAGCACGTCGCGGCCGGAGATCTCCTTGTCCAGGTCCTTCATAATGCGCACCACGCCCGAGCTGGTGGTCGAGTTGCCATACGAGGACACGGCCATGAACTCCACCTGCGCCGGAATCGACAGCGCGCGGGCGAAGTCAGTGAGGAAGTAGACCGCGCCTTTGAGCACGCACACGAGGATGAGGTCATCGTCGGCGTCCCGGTACAGCTCGGAAACTTTGTCCGCCATTTCCTGGATGCGGTGCTGCAGCTCCTCCTCCGGGATGAGCACTGCCTCCACGTCGTTGCCGTAACGGTGGTCCGAGACGTTGAAGTCCTTCTTGTCGTGCAAGTCAGCCATGTGCGCTATTGTGCCAAAACTCTGGGCGAACGACCCACTATTAGGCGGGAGAAAGTTGGCTAGCTACTCAACGTACAGCCGCCCGTTCGCCCGCCCCACCCGCGCGCCGGCGACATCGACAGGCCCTTGCCCGCGCCACTCAACGCACAGCCTATCGACGCTTCCTACCTGCCCCCCACCCAACTCAACCCCGTAAGTCCGTAGCCACGCCCTGATGCGGCGCTGCCGAATCGGAGCGGGGTCGGCGGCGAGTTCAGCACAGTCGTTCGTCGGGCTGAGGTCGTAAGCCGCGTCAATGAGCGCGTTGTCAGCGGCGATCCGCTCTGCCGTTTTGGCCAGCGGTGCAGCGGCGTCCCCGCCGATGAGGTCACTGAGGGCGGGGATGATGGACTTTCGGACGGCTACTCGCCGATAAGCGGTGTCGTCGTTCATCGGGTCGTGCCACGGTTGCAGCCCCAGTTCGTCGCAGGCACCGGCGGTATCCGCTCGTCTGATTTGAAGGAACGGCCGCACGAGACGGCCTCCGGCTGTTTCTGTCACCGCCGGCATCCCCGCAGGGTTTCCGCGCAGAGCACCGAGGAGCAGGGTTTCGGCCTGGTCGTCGAGAGTGTGGGCAACCCACACGTCGCTGCCGTCCGCTGCTGCCTCAGCAAATAACGCCTGGTAACGAGCCTCACGCGCAGCGGCTTCGACGCTTTCCCCCGGCGCAGTCTCCACCTCGACCCGCGCAATTGTGGCCGGGACACCGAGCTTTTCCGCTTTCGCCCGCGCCTGCTCCGCCACGCTTGCCGTCCCCTCCTGCAACCCGTGATCCACCACCACCGCCCGCACATGGCAGCCTTCCGCCGCCGCAGCAGCCACCAATGCCAGAGAGTCGGGCCCGCCAGAGAGGCCGATGATGGCGGGGTGCGCAGCGTCGGTGTGAGGTCTCGCGGCATCGGTGTGAAGGCGCACAGCACGCCGGCAAGCGAGGAAGTGGGGTGAGACCCGCGGCCAAAACGGTTCAGTCGGTGGCATCAGTCCGCCCCCGAACCCGATTGACTAGAAACAAACGACTGGAATGTTTCATTTGGGCTCATATTTCCGGCATTCTAGTCACCTGTTTCTAGCTAACCGGGATTTTGCGGGGCGCGGAACGGCGCCCGCCCCAGCGCGGCCCGCACCGCTGCCCCCGCGCCCCTGCCCCGCGCCGCCCGGCTAGTATTCCCGCAGCGTAGAGGCGAACTGGTCGAGGGCGGCGCGGGCAGCCAGGACCTCGGAGTCGTTGCTGATCATCGCGAAGGTGTACACGTTGCCCGCTTTGGAGGTGACGGTGCCCACCAGCGCGGACGTGCCTGTCAGCGTTCCGGTTTTGGCGTGGACCCAGCCACGGCCGGAGAGGTCGCCGTACCTGTCGATAAGTGTGCCGTCACCGCCGGCGACAGCCAAAGTGGTTAGCAGGTCGCGCAGTTCGTTGGTGGAGGTGGCGCGCACCATGACGTCGTCAAGCAGGCGCGGAGGGATGAGGTCAAAGCGCGACAGACCCGACGAGTCCGCGAGCGTGACTCCATTGATGTTGAAGCCGTGCTCCGTGAGCGCATCGAGCGTGGCCTGTGGCGATGTACCTCCGCGTGCGCGGGCGATTTCGCGGCCGATCGCTTCCGCCATGACGTTGTCGGAGTCCTTCATCATGTCGCGCAGACGCTCGGTCAGCGGCGGCGACTCGACCGTGGCCACGACTTCGCCGTCCGCTGACGCAGGACCGAAACCGACGGTCTCCGCCCCCACGCGGTCGGCAATGCTTTGCGCGACGTCGAGCGCCGGCGTGTGCGTGCGCGGCACGTCACCAACCGGCTCACCGAGGCGCCCGCCGTGCACCATGATCGGCTCCATCGGCGCGATGTAACCGCCGTCGATGTCCTCCGGGTCCCAGCCCGGCATGAACGTCTCCTCGGGCCAGATGCTCTTGTCCACGTACACGGCGGATGCGGAGCCGACCTTCGCCGCGAGTTCATCTACGTCGCTCGGCGTGAGCCACACGTCGCCGGCTGCCTTGATCGTCACGGCGTCGCCTTGTCGCAGGACCTGCGTCTTCACCGTCGCATCCGGCTCCAGCGTGTACAGCGCAGCGGCCGCGGTGAGCAGCTTCGTCGCGCTTGCGGGCTGCAGCGGCTCACCCGCACGCTGCTCAAAGACGGGCTCCCCTGTCAGACCGTCACTGATGCGCACGTGCAGCGTCCCCAGCGCGGGATTCGCAGCTTGCGCCGCGAGCTTATCGACGAGCTCCGCCCCATCAACCCCCTCCGGCGATGCCTCCTGCACTGCGAGCGGAGCAGGCTGCGCCATGCTGTAGGCCGGCGCGTGGGTGAGATCCCCCAGCTCGTGCTGCACCCACACACCGGTGCCGGCCACTCCGACGACGGCCGCCAGCGCTGCCGCGCCGACGGCCCACGGCCATTTCTTGTGCTTCTTGTCGCTGCCCATCAGAGACTGATGGTATCGCGACAGAGGCTATTTACTACTTAGAGCCCTTGTACAGGACCAGGAGGCTGCTGAGGAAGGCCCACACACGGCCCCAAGCCAGCGCGGCCTCATCCTTCCTCGCGTCGCCGTTGTCCGAGCCCTTGTTCGGCTTTGGCTTCTCCGGTGCCGGGGCAGGCTTCTGCTCAGGTGCAGGCGCTGGTGCCGGCTTTTGCTCCGGAGCCGGTGCAGGCTTGTCTGCCGGAGGAGGCACAGGAGCGCCCGGTGCAGGCGCTTCCGGTACCGGTGCCGGTGCCGGTGCTTCCGGTGCCGGAGCCGGCGGAGCGGGCGGGACAGGCGGTGCCGGCGCTGCGGAGCTCTTCATCTCGCGGACGCTGCTGCCGAGGATCTGCGCGAAGTCGTAGTTGTAGTGATCACCGCCCACCAGCTCCAGCGTGGTGTTGTCGAAGCCGGTCCGCTTGTACTCGGTTTCAGAACGCTCCGCTGCGTGGCGGGCAGAGAAGGTGGGCTGGTCCCGCAGCCAGGTGTCATGGTGCCCGACAACCCAATCCAGTTTCGTGCCTTCCTTGCCCGGCGCCGGCGGATTAACGGAATATCCGCCGATGCTGCCTCCACCGATCATGGTGAAGGAGGTGTTGTTAGGCACCCATGTGGTCTCGTCAAGCATCAGGTGGCGGCCGATGAACTCGGCTCCGCCGGAGTATCCGGCAACCTCGATAGCTGGGGTCTGCAGCGTGTTCAGGTACTCGCGCACGGCGTCGCACCAGGAATCGACATCGCGGGTTCGCCACCAAGAGTCCTGGTTGTTCGGCGGGAGCAGGAACAGACTGTCGACGTTCTCGTTCTTGACTTCGTCAACAATACCCTGAATGAAGTGGCTATCCGGCGTGGTGTAGCGGCGGGTGCCGTCACCATTCAGGAACACGAGCGTTCCCTGATTACCCTCGGATGCTTTGATGACGGGGATGGTCACCCCGTTGGAGGCGGTGAAGTAGTTGACGTCGTTTGCAGAGGCGTTTGGCGTAACCACCAAAGACAGCGCGACGGTGGTTGCAGCGGTGAGAGCAGTCAAACGTTTCATCGGAGCAAGAATCCTTATTCTGGGTTAGGAAGATTCAGTCATAAGATAAATCCGACGTTAAAATTTGGCAACTGACTGATAACGGCTCAATCGCTCGGCCTGCAGGCTTCGCACTCGGACCGGCTGGTCAACCTCCGCCCACCCATGCGAAAGTGCACACTCCCCACTTAGCGAACTGATTTCTCGGTACTCCTAGTGGGGAGTCCTCTTCTCCGTGCTTTTACACTGCGCTACATCGACGCACCGTGACCGCTCCCGCCAGCATGAGCACCAGCCCACACAGCATCTGCGCGTAGACACCGTGACCACCGGTCTTCGGAAGGGTGCCACTCTTCGTGTTGGCGACCTTCATGGTCACCTGGACCTCGTTGCCAACCGTGGTCTGACCGAAGTGGGTCACCGGGAACGTCTCGATCCTGTCCGGGTCAGTCACTTCCCTGCCCGTGCGATCATCCTTACCTGCGAGGAGGTAGAGCTTCGTGAGCTCTCTATTCCCTTCCTTTGCTGTAGCGACGCGAAAGTACACCGGTTCGCCGAGCATGACATAACCGTTGTCGGCTGGTTTCGTTTCCCGTAACTCGTAACGTCCGGTGGCGAGCTTGTCCCAATGGAACTCATCTTTGCCAGCACCTGGAACCGTGATCGGCTTCTTTTCACCTGCGTTGTCCTTGTCCAGCCCAGTAAGCGTGAACTGGGCACCGTCAAGGCTGATGGAGTTGTCCGTGGAATCAACCTTGTTGAGCTTGAACTTGAACGGCTGCCCGGGCGGCTTGGCCTGGTAGTACACGATGCAGTGGGCTCCTGAAACTGGAACATTGGTCAGTGAGAAGTCATTTGTCAGACCACCGTCAATCGTGTTCTTCGGGTACTGGGCGGGGTTTTCCCCAGCGGGGAGATTATTCACCGCCACCGGGTTACCCCTAGGGTCGAAGCACTGTGCGCGCTTGCCGCCCTCAGCATCCATGCGGACCCAGCCTTCTGGAATCTTCGAAGGGTCCTCGCGTATCACGACCTTCGGATAGGTAGCTTGCTCCTCCAGAGAAAACTCCGAAACGTAGTTGTCCCTGCGCTTGTTCCAGGCACTGGGAACCTTGTCTTCGGTTGTTACATCACGGCTTGGGGGTGTCTCCTCTGAGTGGAACGACCATTGGCCAGACACCGTCTCCTCATTCGTCCCTCGAGTGTTTTCCGGCGTGGGACGCACATTCGGATCTTCCCCTTCATAGAAACGGCGCTCGACCGTAATCGCACATGTATTGAGGGAGTTGATGATTGCCTGCTGCATGACTTCACTGTCTTCAAACTGGGCGAAGTCAGCTGCACGGAGATTGCGTTCGCCACCCCGGTATCCACGTCCACCAGAAATTGACTTCAAGTTTTCGTCAGAAACAGCGAGCTGATCGTTTCGGTTGGTGATCACACCCGTCCACCTAGACGGAATGCCAACGGCCACAATGCGCGTGCCTTGAGCTTTCACCATGTTCGCTGCACCAATAGCCCCTTCGATGTCACGAAACTCTGTAGCAGCACCATCAGGCGTCAGAAAACCTCCACCTGCGTTGGTATTGCCAAACGCGTCATCTTTTCGAACAGTTGGATTGCCGTCGGTGATCATGTACACGACGTCGTATTGGTTACTGGGATTCTGCTCGTTATATTGCGCTACTCGATAAAGAGCTTCCTGCCAGTTAGTGGCCTGGAGGGTGTCGGGAAGTTTGTGTGTGAGGCTCTGATTGAGAGGGAGTTTCACCGATAATGACTACTGTGTCACCAAAGAAAGGCCACGACCCGAGCAGGGTCAACGAGATCAGCGAGAAGCTGATGGAAAATCCTGAGCTGGCCAGCCTGATTAGCGAGCTGTCGACCTCTGCTGATGATGCAAGCGAGCTGGTCAAAGGCCTGTTGCAGGCGTCGATCAACGCTGGTCTGCAGGCGGAGATGGATGCCCATTTGGGCTACGGTCACTCCGGTCGGAAGGCTAAAGCCCAGCTGGATGGTACTGGTGGCGGTAACTACCGCAACGGGTCGTACACCAAGACCGTTAATTCTGGCTACGGCGAGGTGGATGTGACCATGCCCAGGGATCGTGCCGGCACGTTTGCTCCAAAGATGGTGCCCAAAGGCTCCCGTCGGCTCACAGAGCTCGACGACATGATTATTTCCCTGTACGCGGGCGGGATGACGGTGCGCGATATCCAGCATCATCTCGCCACCACTCTGGGGGTGGACATGAGCCCCGATACCATCAGCACCGTTACCGACGCGGTGTTGGATGAGGTGCTGATCTGGCAAAACCGCCAGTTGGATGAGTTCTACCCGGTGATCTTCCTCGACGCGCTACGCGTGAAAATCCGCGACGGTCACCGCGTGGTCAACAAGTCCTGCTACATGGCTGTTGGCATCGATATCGACGGCATCAAGCACATCCTGGGGCTATGGATCGCTGATAACGAAGGTGCAAGCTTTTGGGCATCCGTGTGCGCTGATCTGGCCAACCGTGGGGTGCAAGACGTCTTCATCGTCTGCTGCGACGGGCTCAAAGGCCTGCCCGAAGCCGTGGAGGCAACCTGGCCGAATTCTATGGTGCAGACCTGCATCGTGCACCTGATACGGGCAGCGAATAGGTGGGTGTCCTACCAAGACCGCAAAGGTGTCTCCCGTGCGCTACGTGAGGTCTACACCGCACCGAACGAAGACACCGCTCGTGCCGCCCTAGACGCGTTCGAGGCCTGTGAGCTGGGCCGGAAGTACCCGCAGTCGGTGAAAGTGTGGCGTGATGCCTGGGATCGTTTCGTGCCGTTTCTGCAGTTCCCGCCAGCAGCCCGCAGGGTGCTCTACACCACGAACGCGATTGAATCGCTCAATGCTGAACTGCGCAAAGCTACCCGCAACCGCGGCCAGTTCCCCAACGACACCGCGGCGTTGAAGACGCTGTGGCTGATGATCTGCAACATCGAAGACAAACGCGCTGCCCAGCGAGCGAAGAAAGCGAAGCGCGACATCGAATGCAATGGCTATATTGAAGGAGCGAAAGCCACCGGGTGGAAACAAGCCATCAACCAACTAGCCGTGGCACACCCCAACCGATTCGCCGACTACTTGTAAACCAAACCCCCACACACAAACAAACGGACACTCTCGTGGCCTGCCCCTCACGTTCGGTGGGAATAGCAAGCCCATCTACCCATTTCTTAATCGCGGCTTGACCGCTTTGCGTGCTCACACTGACCGGAGAACTGAGGTTGGATCCATTTCGTTTAGCGGGTGAGTTCTCAGCGAAGTTGAACAACCCAAGATTCGTATCAGTGCCCTGCAAACGAGAGGCCACGGAGTTGACTACACCCTTAATCGTTTTAAGACCTTGCGATCCCATACTTCCGGAAAGGTCAACGACTAGCGCTACATTCAACCCGCAGCGTTCGGGCATAGCCGGATTATCGCGCACCTGCTGGATAACGCCGAGGGAGCTTCGGTGGTTTGATCCGTTGCCTTGGACCTCGTACATGAATGCTGCTGAGTTGCCTGTGCCCTGCCAGTCTGCACCGTAGCCAGTGTTGCGCGAGCGGGTGACGTTGACCCCTGAGTAGAACGTGGACCCTGGCGTTAAGTTTGGGGTGGCGTAGATGTAATGCATAGCCTCCCCGGTGCTCGTGAAAGAGTTACCCGAGCCACCGATTCTCACCAGTGGTTGCGCCGTGTAACCCGGCGAAGCTTTAGACATGCCAATCCAGTAGTAGGGTCGAGCATCCCTACCGGTAGCGGGAATATCGAAAACACACTATCCGTTAGCATCAGCGGTGCACGTTGCCCATGGCTCGTTGATCGGAACGAGGGGGTCAGCGCTCGTCATCTCAGAGTGAGCCTCCGAATTGCCGAACCTACCGTCGCGCGGTGCGTAAAGCTGCAACTGCGCCCCCTCGCCGGCAGTGAAGCCGTAGGTACTCGGAAGTCGTCCTGGCACACGCGTGGCACCGTTGCCGTTCTGCTCCCAGTATGCTGCGTTTCGGCCGGAGGGTCCGTAGATCTGATCGCCACCGACCTGGACGACCACTCGCACGTGGCCTTCCGGCACAGTCCCATACTCCGGCGCCAGACGCGCTCCCGAATCAACGGCAAGCGCTGCACTGTTCAGCGTGAAAGCATCAGCAGAACCTGTGTAGAGCTCCCACTTGTACCTTCCGTCTACCGGAGTTTCTTCCGGGAGGTGCACCGTCATGGAGACTGTGAACGATTGGGGCAGGTCAATCCCGTGGGTGTCGACAGTGATCAGGTCACCAGTGACATCACTGGGAATGTCGACCTCGTAGTCGATACCGGCTTCCGCGTAAGAATCTAAGTCCGGATACTCGAAAACCTCAGCCTTGTCGTCAGTGAGAGGCACCCCGTTCACGGTGATGTCCTCAACCCACTGAGTGGGAACATCGTACTGGTTACGGACAAACGAAAGGCTGTCCAGGGAAACAGTCTGGTCGGGGTCCGGAAGGCCGGTGACTTCAATCTCCGAGCGCAACTCGAACTTCCGGGTGCCAGCCTCACTGGCTCCGACGTGTTTGAACGTGGTGTCGGCGCTTAGGGAGGATGCGTCGTTAAGCGTCTGCGCACCTTGAACTTGAGCAATCCTCCCGTCGGCCCGCTCCTGTAACCACGGAGTGTCGAGCGGGCTGGGTGACAGCTCGGCTTCGTCGTCGGGATGTGGTTGAGCATCAGCATTCGTCTCGCCGGAAACTGGGGCGGGCACGGCATCCTGCTCAACCGCCAGGTCCTGGGCTTGTACCGGGGCCAGAGGCATGACAAGGGCAGCAGTAGCGACGAGAGCCGACAGCTTCACCGCCGTCTTTCGGCAAAGGTTCTTCAACTGCGCTTCTTCCTCTTTGACATGAACACTCCGAGACCGAGGAGGATCAGGCCCGCAATGATGCTGAGCACCACATTCGCGCCGGTCGATGCCCCTACGCCTCGCGGTAAGCGCGGTCCGTCTTCAAATGGTTCCTCCGGCGGCTGTCCCGGAACTGGGTTCGATGAAGTTGTGGGGGTCTTGTTCGGCGGCGGTGCACCCGTGGTGGTTGTTGGCGGTGTGGTCGTTGTTGGCGGCACCACTGGTGGAGGAGTCGAGGTGGGCGCCGGCTTCACGACGACAATGTTCTCGTGCTCGAACTCCTCCCCCATAGCGTCGGCCACCGGGAGCACGACCCAGCGCGGCGACGAGGTGAGATAGTTGTGCTCGGTATCCGGCCGGATCTCTTCGAGGAGGTACAGGCCGGGTTTGAGGTCCGTGAACGTTGCGACGCGTCGACCGTCCGTCTTCTCCCTCGCGACCTCGTAACGGTTGATCGCATCCCATTCCTCTTTGGAGCGGGCGCGACTGGCTTCTTTGCGCCCCTCATCCGTGGTCACGTCAAAGTCAGGCGCCAGGTAAAGCACGAAGGTGATGCCGGTGAGATCGCCTGGAGGGAGCGCTCCGGGGACTGGATCATCGAAGGCGTTGAACCCCTTCTTGCGCACTTCAAGCGTCATCCGTTCATCGGCGCTGACCTGCGATCCGTTCAAGGTCTTGTCGTTGCCGGTGACTGGTCGAATCTGCGCCTCTGCGACCCCGCTAGACACCGCGCCCAACGCGATCATCACACACGCACTGAGCGCCAACCCTCTAGATTTCATCGTCCGACTCACTGTCGACGCCGGCTTTAGCCTTTGCAGCCTGCTTCTGCTTGCGCAGCCACCACATGATTCCGATCATTGCTGCGGCCGCAATCGCGAGGATGAGCCACATCCACCACTGCATGAACTTGGTCGATTTGTCGAACACGTCTTCTTCCGACGGATCCATCGGCACTCGGTGCGCATGCACGAGCAGTCGGTGCGTGTTGACGCCGTACGGGGTACAGGTGATCAGTGTCAGCAGGTCCTCCCCGTCGCGGGCCTTCAAACTGTCGGTTTCGTCCGGCAGCACGACCTCGATGTTGTGGACCTCGTACTTCATCGCGCGTCCGAGGGTGTTGATATAGATCGCGTCGCCTTCCTTGACGTCAATCAAGTTGTCCCACAGCGTCGCGTTGGTCAGGCCGGTGTGACCGGTCAGCACGGTGTGGTTGCCTTCCCCGCCAACTGGAAGCGCGGAGCCGAAAAGGTGGCCGATGCCCTTTTGCAGCACCTCTTCAGAACTGCCGTGATACACCGGCAGGTTAGAGTCAATCGCCGGGATAGCGACCTGGGACATGGCCGGGTAACCACTGAGTTCCTTCAGATAGTCCTGGTACTCGACGTTGTCTTTGGAAATGCGCGCGAGCCACGGGTCGAGGATTGGCCCGTCGGTGTGCGTCTCGTTGTAGTAGCGGGCGGATTCGAGGGCGCGCTCCATGGCACCCGGGTCCTCCTGTTCACCGTCCTGAATGTCGCTTTGGTACTCATCGACGGCGCGCTGCTGCAGCCAGTTGTTCCATTGCGTCGCGAAAACTGGGTACAACAGTACCGCGAGTCCGAGCAGCATGATGAGCAGCGGCATGAGTACGCGGCGGCTTGCTGCCGGCGTGGCCGCACCTTCCTGGGGTGCGCCGCTTTCCGGCTGGCCTGAATCGACCGGTGCCAGCGAGGACATTGACTCTCCTTCCAGAAGATGGGTGGGGATACTTTGTTTTCGCTTATCGACGCCTCCCCACGTGGGTGCGCCCGCCTCCCTCCGGAGGCGCAACAGGTTTTCTCAGCGATCCCTGTTGCGGTTGTCCCAGCCAGTCCGGCCCTATTGGGCGGAGCCAGCCACAACCTGCCAGTTTTTACTGGCCCCTACTACCTAGCGCTTAGGCAGTCTTGCGGCGAGCGGCGTAGGCACCGCCACCGAGAAGCGCCAGACCAGCCAGGATCAAGGCGAGAACACCCATGCCGCCGGTGCCCGGAAGTGTGAACTCAGGGAGCTTCTTGTTCTCAATGTCCTTGGTCACATGGAAGACCTGAGCAGCATCACCTGCACCGTCGACCTGCTTGTTGGAAGTCACATCTTCCGTGGTCAGCTTCAGTGCCTGGTGCTCATCGCTGAGCTGGTAGCCCTTAGGTGCAGTGACCTCGACCAGGCAGTAAGTATCATCGATGCTGGACTTGTTATCGACGAAGTCCGTGACGTGGAGACCGTTGATGACAGCCTTTCCGTTAGCAACTGGGAACTTCTCGAGGACCACCTGTGCATCCTTACGCGCCTCTGGGCCGCACGTCTTTCCAGACGGAATCTTGTAGAGGTCAAACTCTGCCCCATCGAGCAGGTTGCCCTCTTCGTCCTTCTTTACCACCTGGATCGCACCGAAGTAGCTGTTGACCGTGCTCTCCGGAGTTTCAAACTCTTCCGTCTGCTCAGAAGGGTCACCAGTTACAAGCGTCTTACCGGTCGTACGCGCCTCGTTAGTGACTTCGCCGTCCTCAAGGCCGTTACCACCATCTGCAACGATCGGGGCCACATTACCTTCCAGAGTCACAGCAACCTTGCCGCTCTTCGAGAGACTGTTGAGTTTGCTGAGACCCGCAGGAAGGAAAGAGACCGTCAGAGTAGCATCTGCAACCTTCGGAGCTGTTGCCTGGCCAGTTGTGCCGGAGACAACCTCGTAGTCGGTGCCTTCTTCAAGTTTTTGGCCATCGAGAGTCACATTGGTGATCGCGGCGTTGAGAAGCTCCTTGCTGTTGTAGGAGTCCACGACGTTGTACTCGGCGTAAGTACGGTTCTCCGGAAGAACACGCGCGTCAGAGTTGATGGTATAAACGAGCTTCTCGTTCTCACCCTTCACCGGTTGCTTGTCCACGTCGACAACCGTCTTCTCAGTCTTCAGCTTGGAGTTCTTCGGGTAGACGTGGACGTCGCGGTTCCAGCCATCTTCGGCTTCGCTGTCAGCCATCGGAAGGAAAACAACGAACGGCGCCGCCGGAACAAGAGTTTCGTTGCTCTCCTTCAGAGCATCCTCCAGTGCCTGTGAGGACTTCTCCGTGACAAGGTAAACACCTGCCGCCAGACCGTCCCTAGTGGCTAGGCCGTTGGCATCAGTGGTCATCTGGAACGAGTTGCCGTCCTTTTCCGCATTCGCGGCTTCCTGCGGCGTTAGCTTCGACGCGGCTTCAAAACCGGCATTCGTGGTCAGGTCCAAGTCCAGCTTCTGAACCTCGAAAACTGCACCCGCCAGAGGATCACCTGCTCCGGCCAGCTGTTGAGCGTTAGCCGGCTTACCGTTGGTGGTCTCGTTGATCTGAGCCGGGTTGACCAGCTTGTGGATGTTCAGGGTCGCGGTGCCGTTGTTGATCGTTTGCAGGGTCTGCGCCTGCGCCACCGGCGCGAAAACGGTGCCGGCTGAGCCGGAGAATGCCAGGCCAGCCGCAAGGGCAATCGCGGCGGTCTTCTTGGTGAAGGTGTTTGCCATGTGTGTGTCTGCCTTTCAGAGACGTTGGTTATATGCCGTCCAGCAGCAGCCTTGCCGACGGCAGGTAGTGCAGGACGTTTATCGAGCTTGAGCAGGAAAAAGCTCCCGCGCATACTCAAATGCGGAATGGTTCCTGTCGCCCTTGCGGGCATGCGCTCCTCCGAAGAATCGTTTTGGGAGCTAACACACAGCTTTCTCCCTGAATACTTCGAGCGAATACACATGCTATACCCGTTAATTAACGTGTCAACTATCAACGGATCAACTAACCCCGTTTGGACGTAGCCGGAACCCTCTTTGGGGTTAGCCGGTGAACGTGGCCATCAGCGACTACACCTAAGAGCCACAAGGAGGGGGCGCGCTACGATGGTGGACGTAAAACCGATCAAGCACCACCAAGGAGCAACAATGGCTATTGAAGTCACAATCGAGATCCCCAAGGGTTCCCGGAACAAGTACGAGGTCGATCACGAGACCGGCCAGGTTTACCTGGACCGCTACCTGTTCACTCCGATGGCTTACCCGCTCGACTACGGCTTCATCGACCACACCCTCGGAGATGACGGCGACCCGTTGGACGCACTGGTGATCACTCCGGAGCCGGTATTTCCGGGCGTCATCGTCAAGGCTCGCCCACTCGGCGTGTTCAAGATGACCGACGAGGCCGGCGGCGACGACAAGTTGCTCTGCGTGCTTGACGACGTCCGCTACGACAACTTCCAAGACATTACCGACGTTTCCGACTTCCTCAAGGACGAGACCGAGCACTTCTTCGTCCACTACAAGGACCTGGAGCCGAATAAGGACGTCACCGGCTCTGGTTGGGGCGACAAGGCGGAGGCGGAGAAGATCCTCGAGGCAGCCATCGCCAACTACAAGGGCTAAACCTAAAGGCCTAAAGCCGAGAAAGGGCTCAGCCACAGTGGCTGAGCCCTTTCCCTTATCAAGCGCTAGGCGCGAGCTCTACGCCCGGAGTAGAACCCGGCAGATCCCATCATCACCGCGACTAGCACAGCGACCATCGCTTGAGCAGCGTCATTGGAACCGGTCTGCGCGTTGACACCGCGGTCGGTGGTGGGCTTGTCATCTTCGCCCACAACGCGAACGCCCGCTGTTTCCGCAGCCAGCGGGTCAGTGGCCTCGCCCGGGTAATTGGGATCTTCCATTTTTTCGAAGTGTTCCTGGGCTCGCTTTGCCTGCTCAAGAACCTCGTCGGCATTAGCGTTGAGCACTCGCTCAGAAGCTTTACGCTCCGCTGATGTCGGCTCTTCATTCACGCGCTTGGCATCCAGAAGGTAAGTGGACCCGTCCTTGTTCAAGTGCCACTCTTCACCGTCGAGCTCGAGTGTCAGGGGCAGAAGGCCAAGAGTATCGGTGACTGAACGGGACTCTTCGGCCACGGCACCCTGGCCGACGGCGAGTGCCAGTGCGCCTGCCACTAGAACAGGAGCGATAGCGGAGCGGATGGTGGTGCGACGCATAGTTCCTCCAGCTTCTAATTAATTTCTCAGCTACCACATTAACCCCTAATGCCCCCGTGCGCACTATGCGCGCACATTTTCTTCGGACACAACCTCTTGAAGTTGCCACCCCACCACCGCATTACGCGTTGATTGCTGGAACGGATTGTTTGGTTGCACACAGGAGATAGTCAACAGTCGTCCCGGCATTGGCGCGTCGCCCCAGATCTCCGCAGCTTGAGACAGCCCTTCTTTCTCCGGGCTGTGCAGGTCGGTCGCCTGGTATTTCAACCATTTGTCACCCGATTCCTCGGTACGTAGATATAGTGCGTCGCCAGGAGCGATGGTATGACGGTCGGCTCGCACGTCATAGAGTGCGTCGAAGACCGCGGGCACACCGGCCGCCGCGTGTCCGGCGATGACCACAATGTCATCGGCGTTCGTGCCCGGCAGCGAGTAGGGTTTGTCCTCCGCAGTGAACGCACAGGCTTCGGTGAGGGATGCAGGATCGATGGCCCCATCCATGAATCGACAATCGGCTTCCTCAAAATTGGCGTTCAAACCGATGGAGGGAATGGTCATCTCAACAGGTCGCGACACCGGTATATCCTCACCCGCGACCTGGTTTTCCTGAACCACGGACGGTATTTGCGACTGCTCTTGCCACGCTTCCATCTCCCGGTCGTGCTCGCTCGGCACGCAAGCGCGGATGAACGCAACGACAAGGAAGAGGGGGATGAGCACGGCCCCCCAGCGCCGCATTTTGTACACCCACATCGGCTTCGGCGGGTACTTGCGCGGGGGTGCAGCGGGCCGCGGCTGCACCGGCTTGCGCCGGCGGTCGTCGTTACGCTGCCCAGTCATACAGGGAACTTTACATCTACACTGGGCGCATGCAGTCAGTTCAGGTCACCGATGTCCCCAACGACGCACAGCTTATCGACGTCCGCGAGCCCGACGAATTCGCCGACACCCACGCCGCTGGCACCGTCAACCTGCCCCTGTCCAACTTCGCCGTGCTTGCGCAGCAGATCGACACGACCGAGCCAGTCTACGTGATCTGCCGGTCCGGCGGCCGTTCCGTCGAGGCGTCCCAGTACCTTGAGGAGATCCTCGGCGCGGATGTCTACAACGTCCTCGGCGGCACCCAGGCATGGGTCAACGCTGGCCTGCCCACCGAGTAACCCCCCCTCCCCCTTTTGGCGGTTAGCTAGTTTCAGACGACTAGAACGGCGATTTCTGTGCCGAAAAACGAACAATCTAGTCACTTGCAACTAGCTAACCGCCGCCCTGACGCGCAGCAGCCCCGTTAGTCCCCCGCTCCAACGATGGGCGTACCCCACGGATGCTAGATTGGGTACATGCCCGAATCGCTCGACCTTCCTGACGCTTTGCTGCAGTCGCCGTCTTTCCAAATCGAACGCATCCGCCGCGCGACTAAAGACACGGTGGAGACCGAGCTGACCAAGCGCGGCACGACCATGCGCGAGTTTTGGGTTCTCACCTGCACGATGGCGCACGCTGCCAGCCAGACGCAGCTGTCGGAACTTCTCGCGATCGACGCCTCCGACATGGTCCGCCTGATCGATTCGTTGGAAACGCACGGTTGGGTCGCCCGCGAGCGCGACGCCAAGGATCGTCGCCGTCAGATCATCATCCCCACGAAGAAGGGCCGCAAGATCCAGACCGATCTCGCATCACTCGTGGCTTCCGCGGAAGAGCGCGCGCTTGACGACGCTTCCAACAAGCAGCTCAAGCACCTCCGCAAACTCACCAAAGCCATTCTCAATGGGCACGATGCACCTGCCCCCGCTGGAGCAGGTGCCACGACTGAATAGGCCGCTACTCAGGAAGCCGCTACTCGCCTCGGAACTCGGGGGTGCGCTTCTCGGCCACAGCCCGGGCGGCTTCCCGGATGTCCGCCGAATCCCAGGGGGCCTGGCGGGCGGACTCCAACTCGCTCTCACTGAACGGCTCGCCCGAGGAATGCGCGAATTCCATCTTCACGTTCCGCACCGTCAGCGGCGCCTTGCCCGCGCATAGCTCTGCAAGAGCGACGGCGAACTCAGCGGAATCATGGGCCTCGCTCCCCACGCCCCCGCCCGGGAGCTCGAGGCGCGGAAACATCGACGGCCGCACGGCGAAACCGGTGGCCTCGGCATCGGACGCTGACATGGTCGCGCCGGCGAGCAGCATCGCCCGCGCCCATGAGCCGCCCATCTGTAGCTCAAAGGACTTCACCAGGACGTCGTTGACGCCGATCGCCATGTCGGCCACCGGGACCATGAACCGCGCGGTCGGAGCCACGACCCGCAGGTCACACACGGCGGCGAGCATCGCTCCCGCCCCGATCGCGGGGCCGTTCACGTAGGCGATGACGGGGACGGGTGCGCGGCGGATCGCCATGAAGAGCGACTCCATTGCCGGGTAGAACTCCCCGACATCCCCGCCGCTCAGGTCTGCGCCGGAGCAGAAGGCGGAGCCGGCGCCGGTGATGAGGATGGCGCGGGCGTCGATAAGCGAATCGCTCAGCGCGCGCTCGAGTAAGGTGCAGACTTCCGTATTGAGCGCGTTGCGTTTTTCGTCGCGGTCAATGGTGAGTTGCGCGACGCGCGGCACCGGGCGGGAGACGCTAATAGTCACACCTTGAGACTAAAGCCCCCGGCCTGTCCGCACAATGGGAAATTAGTCCCCGATCTGGTCGCGGCCGCGCTTGACGATCAGCGGGTCCGGCTCGCCCACAACATCGTGATCCTTGTTCGTGTACTCAAACTTGGACAGGATGTAGCGCATCGCATTAATGCGTGCGCGCTTCTTGTCGTTGGACTTGATGGTGATCCAGGGGGACTCGTCAGTGTCCGTGTAGCGGAACTGCTCTTCCTTGGCTCGGGTGTAATCGTCCCACTTATCCAGGGAGGCGAGGTCCATCGGCGACAGCTTCCACTGGCGCACCGGATCGACCTGGCGGATGGCGAAGCGGGTGCGCTGCTCCTTCTTCGTCACCGAGAACCAGAACTTGGTCAGGGAAATGCCGGAGCCGAGGATCATGTTCTCCAGCATCGGCACCTCGCGCAGGAACTCGGCGTGCTGCGACTCGGTGCAAAAGCCCATGACGCGCTCAACGCCCGAGCGGTTGTACCAGGAGCGGTCGAAGAAGACGATCTCGCCGCCAGCCGGGAAGTGTTCGATGTAGCGCTGGAAGTACCAGGAGGTGGACTCGCGCGGGCTCGGTTTCTCCAGGGCGACAGTGCGCGCACCACGCGGGTTGAGGTGCTCATTGAAGCGCTTGATGGTGCCGCCCTTACCGGCTGCGTCGCGGCCCTCGAAGATGATGATGTGACGCTGGCCGGTATCCTTCGTCCAGTTCTGCCACTTCAGCAACTCAATCTGCAGAGCACGCTTGACCTTCTCGTACTCGTCCCGGCTCATGCGCTCGTCGTACGGGTAGTTCTCGCGCCAGGTCTCAATCGGGGTACCGTCCGCCTTGAGGAGCACTGGGTCATCTTCGTCAGAATCGTCGACGTAGTAACCCTCGGTCTCCGTCAGGTCGATCATGGGCATGTCATCATCGTTTGCCATGCGGTCGAGTGTAGTCGCGCACGGGCAGGAGCGCTCGGCGTGCAATTCGCTTATCGACGCCCCCACCTCAACCCCAGCGAACCGTGCGGAGCTGTGGAACCGAGGCGCGGATTTATTACAGCACGTTAGTTGATACCTCTATCAGTTCTGCTGCCTGGTTTGGGTGATATTGACATATCTATAAATTCGGTCGCATGAATTTGAGTTTGTTGACACATCTATTAGCCGCCATGCATGAATAGCCTGAGGAGCTGGGTGTCAAAATGCAAAAACCCTGTCGCCGAAGCGACAGGGTTAGTGAATCCCGCCCAAGCGGGAAGGAAGCTACTACGGGAGCAGCTTGAGGAGCTTCTCAGCACCCTCAGCAGCCTTGACGAGCGGCTCCATGAACTCGAAGATCGGCTTCCAGATGGCGCCGAGTGCGGAAGCGAAGTCGGAAGAACCCTTGATGAACTCCATGATATTTCTCCTGTGATGTAGTTAGAGCTGGTGAATGGGGTGAGGTGCCGACGGCTTAGTTGCCGAAGACGGAGGACAGCTGCTTGAAGCCCTCGTTCTCAGAGCTGAAGTAGTCCTTGATCTTCTCGGTCGGGGTCTTGCCGAAGAAGTCGGTCAGGCCGCTGATGACCTTGTCCCAGCCCTTCCAGGTGTCCTGGAAGTTGGACAGGTGGGTGATGATTTCCTTCACGTCCATGTGAAAATCTCCTTGAGTTCACCGGCTGACGCCGGATGAGGTTTCTGGTGTTCAGACACCCCGATCGGGCGTCACAAGAGCAATATTGCCATAGATCTCACAGCCGTCAACCGATGCAATTCATTGCCATGACCAGCACATTATTCCTTAAGCTCGTCTTAAAACATTAACGGTTGGTTAAGTGATGGCGGTTATGTCAAACTACCTGCATATTTTGACGGCCAAAAATTTACTTTTAGGCGAACAACCCCTCAGTCTGTAACGCGTTTTACCAGGCGTTCGATATGCCGAATTCAGCAGGAAAATTCTTTTCCTAAAAGTTTGGACACCCCTATTCCGGGGGTATCTCACAGCTTGATTCCAGCCACACAGGCCCTGGGCCCAACGGGAGCTCACAGTGCAGCGTTGCCGAAACGAGACCTAGGAAACCTGCTGGTTGCACGCAGAATCCCCACCGTCCAGGCTTGCGCCTAGGGGCGGGGATTCAAAGGGACGCGGGAGGGGGCGTCGATAAGCGAGCAAGCTCGCTTACATCATGCCGCCCATGGCCTCCGGGTCCATTGCGGGAGCTGCGGGCTCCGGCTTCTGCGCGACGACAGCCTCTGTGGTGAGGAAGAGACCAGCGATGGACGCAGCGTTCTGCAGCGCGGAACGGGTGACCTTAGCGGGGTCGGCAATGCCGTTGGCCAGCATGTTGACGTACTCACCGGTGGCGGCGTTCAGGCCCTCGCCAGCCGGGAGGTTAGCAACCTTGTCGGCGACAACACCCGGCTCGAGGCCAGCGTTGAGCGCGATCTGCTTCAGCGGGGCGGAGAGGGCTTCGCGGACGATCTTGACGCCGGTAGCCTCGTCACCCTCGAGGCCGAGGTCGCCCTCGAGCTCCTTGGATGCCTGCAGCAGGGCCACGCCACCGCCAGCGACGATGCCCTCCTCAACAGCAGCCTTGGCGTTGCGGACAGCGTCCTCGATGCGCAGCTTGCGCTCCTTGAGCTCGACCTCGGTGGCAGCACCCACCTTGATCACAGCGACACCGCCGGCGAGCTTAGCCAGGCGCTCCTGGAGCTTCTCGCGGTCGTAGTCGGAGTCGGAGTTGTCGATCTCAGCGCGGATCTGCTTCACGCGGCCCTCGATCTGAGCCTGGTCGCCAGCGCCCTGGACGATGGTGGTGTCGTCCTTGGTCACAACGACCTTGCGTGCCTGGCCGAGCAGGGAGATGTCAGCGGTGTCGAGGGACAGGCCGACCTCCTCGGAGATGACCTGGCCGCCAGTGAGGATCGCGATGTCCTGCAGCATTGCTTTACGACGATCGCCGAAGCCCGGCGCCTTCACAGCCACCGACTTGAACGTGCCGCGGATCTTGTTGACCACGAGGGTGGACAGAGCCTCGCCCTCTACATCCTCGGCGATGATCAGCAGCGGCTTGCCGGACTGCATGACCTGCTCCAGAACCTGTAGCAGCTCCTTGACGTTGGAGATCTTGCCGGACACCAGGAGGATGTACGGGTCCTCCAGGACGGCCTCGCCACGCTCCATGTCGGTGGCGAAGTATGCGGAGATGTAGCCCTTGTCGAAGCGCATACCTTCGGTGACCTCGAGGTCCACACCGAACGTGTTGGACTCCTCGACGGTGATGACGGACTCCTTGTTCACGGAGCCGTTGCCGACGGCGTACATCGCCTGGGCGATCTTCTTGCCGATCTCCGGGTCAGACGCGGAAATGCCGGCGGTGTTAGCGATCTCCTCCTCGGTCTCGACTTCCTTTGCGGAGTCGAGCAGGACGGTGGAGACCTTCTCGGTCGCAGCCTGGATGCCGCGCTTGATGCCCATCGGGTTGGAGCCGGCAGCGACGTTGCGCAGCCCCTCACGGACCAGCGCCTGAGCCAGCACGGTTGCGGTGGTGGTGCCGTCGCCAGCGACGTCATCAGTCTTCTTGGCGACTTCCTTGACCAACTCAGCACCGATCTTCTCGTACGGATCCTCGAGCTCGATGTCCTTCGCAATGGTCACGCCGTCATTCGTAATCGCCGGCGCGCCCCAGGACTTCTCCAAGACAACGTTGCGGCCCTTTGGGCCCAGCGTCACTTTCACAGCGTCAGCCAGGGTGTTCAGGCCCTGCTCGAGGCTGCGACGTGCTTCCTCATCGAATGCGATCATCTTTGCCATGTGAGTTTGTTGCTCCTCTTTTTAAGGTGGCTGTTTTTTGCTTTACGACGCCACTCTCACGCCTCAAAGTCCCAACCCGGCGCCCGCGACGGCACGGCTGGCGAGTGCTGCTCGGGCGCGTTGTCTTTAGCCCTCGCAGACCAGCCTCATCCCGGTCGGGATTGACGTTCTTAGCACTCACTTGGCGGGAGTGCTAAAGCCATTTTTAGCAGTCAGGGGTAGGGAGTGCAACGTCGGGGGCCGCGCGTGGAGTGCGCTTTGAGCGAACATGGGTGTCTGGCTATTCCGTGCCTGCTGATGAGCTCCGCTTGGATGGTGCTTGGGTTGCGCCCGAGCTCTGGCCGGCTCAGTAAGAATGCGTATGAATATTTTCGAACAGCCTTGCGCTCTTGGTTTAGGGGTGGGTACAATGGTGGCAACGGTTGATACGCTGCACACAGTATCGAGGGGAGGGGACCATGGCGGGGCGCATCGCACAGCTCGTGAACACTATCGGCGATGCTTTAGCGCAGCTTCGCGACGAGTTCGCCGACCCGTCTCTGCTATCGCTGCATGATGTGGCCGCCGAGATGGAAAAGCTCGAGGAGCACCTTAACGCCAAAGCGCTTATCGACGCTTCATTCGCCTACCTGTGCGACCGTGACAACGCCGGACGACTCGTCGGGGCAGTCCACCCCAACGCCTACCTGACCACCCGACTAGGCCTCTCGGCTGGGGAAGCCTACGACCGGCTCGCCCGCGGACGCGACCTCTTCGCCCCACCAGTGACACCTGAACCTGAACCGGCTGACATCAGTGGTGACGACGACGGTTCCGGTGGTTCAGGGTTTGAGCTCGAGTTCGGCACGGATAATCAGGAAACCGAACACGCTCGCCGTGAGGCTGAAGAGCAAGCCCGCCGCAGCCAGGAAGAAGCACGCACCAAAGCAGCTGGCGTGTCCGCGGAGAAGCAGAACATCATCCGCCGCGAACTCGACAAGCTGCTTGCCCCCGCCCGCGGGGAACGCACCCGCCTCCACGCCCAAGCCATGGATGAAGCCGCCACCCGGGACGTACAAGACCTCCGGATGTTCGTGCGCCGCAACGTCGACGCCGCCAACCGTAAGCACGCCCCACGAAACAACCCGAACGCAGGCTTTGCCAACCGCGCGGTCCACATCGGGCACCGCAAAGCTGACGGCACCCACGAGATCACCATCACCGCCACCGCCGGTGATACCGCACTATTCAAAGCGCACCTGGATAAAGGACTCGCCCCGCACACCAACACCGGTGATGCTCAGCGCGGCACCGATGGCGCCGGCGAAACCGGTGGTGTGGCGGATTACCGCACGCCACCCCAACGCCACTACGACCAATTCACCACCATCCTCAAAGCTTTCGAATCAGGCCAGCAAAAGCTCAGCGGTGGTGCGGCATCTGTCGTCATCGCCATGACAATGGACGATCTTGCCGATACTGACGGCTACGCCGCCGGCGGTGGCCTGTTTGCCACCAACACCGGTATCGACATTGATGTCATCGACATGGCCCGCCTCGGCCTGGGCACCCTGGACACCGCTGATTCAGGCCAGGCGAACTTCATCCTCCAGCTCGACTCCGTCACCGCAGTCCCGCTGTCGATGGGTAAAACCCGCACTGCTTCGATCGGGCAGCGCATCGCGATGCTCGCCGTCCAAGGCGTCTGCTCCTGGACCGGATGCACCAAACCACTGACCGAATGCGAAGCCCACCACATCTTCGCCTGGATCCTCGGTGGCCTGACCACGATGGATAACCTCACCGGATTATGCCGGCAGCACCACAGATGCAACAACGACAACCGCGACGGCACCTGGGGCAAAGGCCACATGGACTACGACCCCGACACCGGACAAGCAGGACTGGTCACACCCGGGGCTACACACATGCAGTTCAACACCACAGACCCCGCCCACCACTGCGCAGCCAACCGCATCCGCCGCAGAAACACCACCACCAACACCGGCACCAGCAGTGGCACCAGTGGGCCCACAACACCCACCCCCAAAACCAGACCCGACCCACCCCTATTCCCACCAAACAACACACCAACCCGCACCCGAAAACAGCCCAGACCGCGAGCACATACCCATGCCCGCGAATAGAGAAGCGCTTCTCCCGATGCCACGCCCAAACCCGCATGCTCCAGCGCCGCGGTTCGCGCAGACGCGCACCGTGGACACAGGCATGCCTGCACCTACTTCTCCTTCTCGGCAACCATTGCGGAAGCCGCACACCGTCGGCACCGCGAGTACGGTCGCGAACATGAACACCGACAACACCACAGCACAGCTCGACCCCAACCGCGACAGGATCTTCAAGGACCTGTCCGGCCTCGTGTCGTTCAATTCCCCGCACTCCACACCGGAACTGGCCGACCAGCACTCCGCCGCCGCGGACTGGGTCACCGCCGCTGTGGCCGAGCATGGATTCGAGGTGGAGCGGCACCCCACCGTCGATAATGCGGACGTCATTATCGGCCGCCGCGCCGGCACCGATGGTGCGCCGACCGTGTTGCTATACACCCACTACGACATCGTTCCGGCCGGCGACCCCGCTGCTTGGACCTCCGACCCCTTCACCCTCACCGCGCGCGACGGCCGCTGGTACGGGCGCGGCGCTTCCGACTGCAAAGGCAACATCGCCATGCACCTAGAAACTCTGCGGATGCTCGAGGCCGCCGGCGGCACCGACGCGAACCTGCTTGTCGTGGTCGAAGGCTCGGAAGAACTCGGCGGCGGTGGCCTGGAGAAGCTGATCGATGAGAAGCCGGACCTTTTCCGCGCCGACGTCATTCTCATCGCCGACTCTGGCAACGTCGCGGTCGGCACGCCCACCCTGACAACCGCCCTGCGCGGCGGCGCTCAGGTACGCGTAACCATGAAGACTCTTGAGGGCGCGATCCACTCCGGCACCTTCGGCGGGGCCGCACCCGACCCAGTGGCAGCGCTGATCCGGACGTTGGATTCGCTTCGCGACGAGCACGGCCGGACCGTCATCGACGGCGTCGACTGCACCCAGACATGGGAGGGTGAACCATACACCGCCGAGACCTTCCGCAAAGACGGCGGCGTCCTCGACGGCGTGGACCTGATGGGCGACGCCGAGGCCGGCGAACAGCCTTCCGACCTCGTGTGGGCCCGCCCCGCCGTGAGCGTCACCGGCTTCACCTCCACCCCGGTGGACCAAGCTGTGAATGCGATCGTCCCCCAAGCACAGGCGCAGCTCAACCTGCGCGTGCCCGCGACGATGGATCCGGCGGAAGCCGCCGAGGCCCTGAAACAGCACCTGATCGACCACACTCCGTGGGGCGCGCATGTGGAGGTGGAGATCTTCGACATCAACCACGGCTTCGCCACCGACCCGGACCGCCCGGCCATCGGACTGCTCGGCAAGTGCCTCCGCGAGGCCTACGCCGAGGACGACCCCGCCGTCGAGCTGGCCGTCGTCGCCTCCGGCGGGTCAATCCCACTGACCGCGACGTTGCAGAAGCACTTCCCCGACGCCGCCATCGCCATGTTCGGCGTGGAAGACAACGCAGCCGGCATCCACTCCGTGGACGAATCGGTGCACCCGTACGAAATCGAGCGGGTCGCCGTGGCTGAGGCGCTCTTCCTCCAGCGGGTCTCACAGCTATAACTCGCCCGAAACCACGCCACCCATCCCGCCCCACGGAACATTCTCGGGCCTTTTTTGCGAGAGCTTTACCCGAGAACCGAGACCGCAGAAACAGGGGTTGAGATGGGAGAACGGCAGACGGGGGCGTCGACAAGCGAGTGGCGCGCGGATATGAATCGGCGAAATGTGTTGCGCGTCACGTGAAGCTCGCTTAAAGTGACTGTCATGCACAAGCGCATTCTTCTACTAGCGGTACTACGGGCCACGGACCCCGACGCGGAGTAACCGACTCCACGCGGCACGGGTGAGTGGTCGTTAGCCAACCAGTACAAGCGAGTCGGTACTCCTCCCCCACACAACACCGCGAAATGTAGAAGGACTCGACATGTCGAACACGACCGCCTTTGCCACCCAGACTCAGACCCAGCAGACCCGCACCGAGGAACTCGATCCGTTCCAGCTGCGCTTCGAATCCCCCCGCCGTCTCCCGCGCGAACTGCGTGAGGAAGCCATGGGCATGAGCTGGTCGCTGTTCACCGCCACTTACGCGCCGACCCCGACGCTGCGGATCTCCGACATCCACACGGATAAGGCGAACTGGTGCTACAACAGCTACTCCGCTGACGTCACCAAGACCTCCAAGACGTTCCCGCCGCAGACGACCCACCACGAGGTCACCGCCTCCGGCCCGGCCCACGCGTTCGCTGCGATGCTGGCGACCGAAGGCCGCTACATCGAGATCCTCGAATTCCACCAGATCGAGCTGTACGAGGCAACGTTCACCGCGATCAAGGTCGCCCACCAGATCAACGAGCGCAACACCGCGTGGGCCATCGGCTTCGGCCCCACCTCCGAGGCTTCCATCGCCGCCGCCATGTCCTCTGGCGCCCAGCGCATCTACGGCTAACCCGCGGTTCTGCGGCTAACTCCGAATCTACGGCTAACCCCGATATCCTCGAATCCACGTCGAACCCCCGGATTACGGCCGCGGCAATAAACCGGTAAAGTAAATCCCGTTGGCCGCGCCAGCGATGACGCGCCTTTTTGATTTGGTCTCATTATTTCCCAAGTTGAGCTGGGTGTTTCTGTCCTGTCAGCGCGCCGGAAAAACGTGCGAAAACTAGATTCGAATCTTGGGAGGCCCTGTGATCACGCTGCTCTTCGCCCTCGTCGCAGCCACCGCGGCCGCCCCGTTTTTGCTTCGCGCGTTCGGCCGCCCCGCCTTCGGCATCCTGGCCCTGGTTCCCGGGGCCGGTTTCGCGTGGATGGTGTACCAGTTCGCCGACGGCACCTTCAAAGATGGCGGCGAGATCCTGGCCAGCTACCCGTGGATGCCCGGGCTGTATCTCAACCTGGAGTTCCGGCTCGATGCCCTCGCGGGCCTGTTCTCGCTGATCATCCTCGGCGCGGGTGCCCTTGTGCTGCTGTACTGCTGGGGGTACTTCGACACGAACCCGATCCGCCTGAGCATCTTCGGCTCCCAGCTGACTATGTTCGCCATGGCGATGTACGGCTTGGTCATCTCCGACAACTTCCTGGTCATGTACATCTTCTGGGAGATCACGTCGGTGCTGTCGTTCCTGTTGGTCTCCTACTACGGTGAGCGCGCGTCGTCACGCCGCGCCGCCAACCAGGCGCTACTGGTCACCACCTTCGGCGGCCTGGCCATGCTGCTGGGCATCGTCCTCTTCGGCACCCAGACCGGCATTTGGCGGCTGTCCGAAATCCCCGCCCGCACCGAGCTGGCGGACGTCCCGTGGATTTCCGCCGTCGTGGTGCTGCTGCTCCTTGGCGCCCTGACCAAGTCCGCCCAGGCCCCGTTCCACTTCTGGCTGCCCGGCGCGATGGCCGCCCCGACACCGGTCTCGGCCTACTTGCACTCCGCAGCCATGGTGAAGGCTGGCGTCTACCTCATCGCCCGCCTCGCGCCCGACTTTGCACCCATCCCGGCCTGGCATGTCGTGGTCATCCCGGCCGGCATCTTCACCATGCTCCTCGGCGGCTGGATGGCTCTGAAACAGGTCGACCTGAAACTCATCCTCGCCTACGGCACCGTCTCGCAGCTGGGATTCATGATCGCCGTCATCGGCATCGGCTCCCCCTCCGCCACGATGGCTGGCCTGACCTTGGTGTTCAGCCACTCGCTGTTCAAAGCCGCCCTGTTCATGATCGTCGGCGCCATCGACCACACCACCGGCACCCGCGACATCCGCGAACTGTCCGGCCTGGGCCGCCGCGAACCACTGGTCGCCATCCTGGCCACCATCTCCGCTGCGTCGATGGCGGGCATTCCGCCGCTGTGGGGCTTCGTCGCCAAAGAAGCCGCCCTCGAAGCGACCCTGCACGAGGAACTGCTGGTCGGCATGCCGCGCAACATGATGCTCGTGGCATTCGTGGTCGGCTCCATCCTCACCATGGCGTACTCGCTGTACTTCTTGTGGGGCGCCTTCGCCCGCAAGAAAGAGCACGAGCTCAGCGAGGACACAGAGCTTATCGACGGCTCCACCCCCGCCGTCCGCGACCGCGACCCCATCCAATTCCTCCAGTGGTTGTCTCCTGCGGTCCTGACTGTCCTGACCGTCATCTTCGGACCGTTCCCGGGCCCGCTGTCGGACGCGTTCAACCAGCACCTGGACGTGCGCTTCCCCGGCGACCCCGGTGAAGACCTGAAGTTGTGGCACGGCATCACGGTGCCACTCATGCTCACGATCGTCATTGTGCTGGTGGGCACGATCATGTTCCTGCAGCGTCAGCTGGTCGCCCGCGCCCAGTTCGACCGCCCGGCGCTGGGCGACGCAGATGCTCTCTGGGACAACATGCTCAAGGCGTTGCGCCAGGCGTCGCTACGCTTGACCGCCTCCACGCAGCGCGGATCGTTGACCATCAACCTGGCCACGATCTTCGCTGTGCTCATGGTCGTGCCCATCGGCACGCTGATCATCGGCGGCGCCAACGACATCCGCATGATCCTGTGGGATTCCCCCTGGCAAGGCATGGCCGCGATCATTCTGATGATCTGCGCTGTCGCCGCGACCCGCGCCCGGAACCGTTTGTCCATCGTGATCTTGGTGGGCATGACGGGCTACGCCCTGGCGTTCATGTTCGCTCTGCACGGCGCGCCGGACCTGGCGCTGACGCAGGTGCTTGTGGAGACGATCGTCATGGTCGTGTTCATGCTCGTCCTGCGCAAGCTGCCCACCGACGTCGATGTCCGCAAGGACTTGGACAACCGCCTGCGCGCCTGGCTGTCCGTCGGCACCGGCCTGTCCGTCGTGGTCGTGGCCATGGTGGCCATGTCCGCCCGCACCGCCACGCCGATCTCCGAGTTCATGCCCGACCTCGCCTTTGAGATCGGCCACGGCCGCAACACCGTGAACGTGCTGCTGGTGGACCTGCGCGCCGCCGATACCCTCGGTGAGATCAGCGTCCTGGTCATCGCCGCGACCGGCGTGGCCTCCCTGATCTACCGCACCCAGTCCTTCCAGCGCAGCTCGCGCCGCCCGACGCTGAGTTCCCGGCAACCGCGCTGGCTGGCCTCCGGCGTGGACACGGAGAAGTCGCAGAACCGCTCGATCATGGTGGACGTGGTCACCCGCATCCTCTTCCCGTCGATGATCCTGCTGTCGGCGTACTTCTTCTTCTCCGGCCACAACGCGCCCGGCGGCGGCTTCGCCGGCGGCCTTGTCGCTGGCCTCGCCTTCACGCTGCGCTACCTCGCCGGCGGCCGCGAGGAACTCGAAGAGGCCCTGCCGGTCGACCCGGCAAAGATCCTCGGCACCGGCCTGCTGCTCTCCGGCGCCGCGGCGATCATCCCGATGTTCATGGGCTACCCGCCACTGACCTCCGGCTACATCGAGCCGGAGCTGCCGCTCGTCGGCCCGGTCACCATCCCCAGCGCCCTGCTTTTCGACGCCGGCGTGTACGCCATCGTCATCGGCCTGGCCATGCACATCCTGCATTCCCTGGGCGGCCAGCTCGACCTCGAGGAGGACGAGCGCAAGGAGCGCGCCCGCGACCGTGCCCGCGCCCTGCAGCGCAAGAACGAACGGCGGCGTGCTGCCCGCGAGGAAACCCTCGCCCAGCGCGAACGAGAACGGGAAGCCGAGAAACAAAAGAAGGCCGAGACATCTCGTGGGGGCGGCGCGGAGCGCAGCGAGGGCCGGCCCCACGCGTCGATAAGCGGAAAGGAGCTGTAGGTGGAAGCGAACCTATTTTTGCTCATGGCGTCTGGCGTGATGATCGCGTGCGGCGTGTACCTCATGCTGGACCGCGCGATGACGCGCATGCTGCTCGGCGTGATGCTCATCGGCAACGGCGCGAACCTGCTGCTGCTGCAATCCGGCGGACAGGCGGGGTCGCCGCCGATCAAGGAGCGTGAATCCTTCATTTTCGGCGATGTGATTGCGGATCCGTTGGCGCAGGCGATGATTCTCACCGCGATTGTGATTTCGATGGCGATGACATCCTTCATCCTCGCGCTGCTGTACAGGCAGTACCGCTACCGCACCGACGACGTGATTGAGCACGACGCCGAGGACCAGGCGATTGCCGCGCGCCCCGCGACGCCGTCTGCCGCGCCGGACGCTGACGCTTCCGACGACCCCGAAACCGGCCGCCTGTCCCGCGGCGGCGACGCCTTCGGCCCCCGCTCCTTCGAGGAACCCGTGAAGGAGGCGCAAGATGGGCGCTAACGTCGACCACACGTGGTACACGTCCTATGTGGACTGGCTGATGCCATACATGCCGTACATCATCCCGCTGCCGGTGCTCATCCCGGCGCTGGCCGCGGCGCTGATTCTCTTGGCCGGAAAGCACCGCGTGCTGCAGCGCAACATCGCGTTCTTCACGTTCCTGGTGCTCGCCGTCATCGCGGCGTCGATGATTCTGGTAGCCGACATCGAAGGCATCCAGACCGTGCAGCTAGGCGGCTGGGACGCGCCGATCGGCATCACCTTCGTCGCCGACCGTCTTTCCGGCATCATGCTGTTCGTCTCGGCGATCGTGCTGTTCTGCGTGATGTGGTTCGCCATCTCGCAAGGTATTCGTGACGGCAACGAGAACGACCCCGTGGAAGTCTTCCTGCCCATCTACATGCTGCTGTCCATGGGCGTGAACCTCTCGTTCCTGGCAGGCGACCTGTTCAACCTCTATGTCGGCTTCGAAATCTTCCTCGTCGCGTCCTACGTCCTGCTCACCATGGGCGCGTCCCCGCTGCGTGTCCGCGCCGGCATCGGTTATGTCATGGTGTCCATGGCGTCATCGATGGTCTTCTTGTTCGCGCTCGGCCTGGTCTACGCGTCCGTGGGCACGATCAACATGGCGCAAGCAGGCATCCGCCTCGAGGAGCTTAACGACGGCACCCGCGCCGCCATCTTCGCCACCCTGCTCGTCGCCTTCGGCATCAAGGCCGCGATCTTCCCCCTCGACGCCTGGCTGCCCGACTCCTACCCCACCGCCGCATCCCTGGTTACCGCCGTCTTCGCCGGACTTTTGACCAAGGTGGGCGTGTACTCCATCATCCGCGTGCGCGTGACCATGTTCACCGACGGATCGCTGGACACCCTTCTCATGGTCGTCGCGCTGGCCACGATGATTGTCGGTGTCATGGGTGCCCTGGCCCAGAACGACATCAAACGCCTCTTGTCGTTCACCCTGGTCAGCCACATCGGCTACATGATCTTCGGTGTCGCCCTGGGCTCCCAGCACGGTCTCAACGGCGCGATCTTCTACGCGGTCCACCACATTCTGGTGCAGACCTCGCTGTTCCTCGTGGTCAGCCTGATCGAGCGCCAGGTCGGCTCCTCGCAGCTGCGCCGCCTCGGCTCGCTGCTCTACACCGCACCGTTCATCGCGATTCTGTACTTCATCCCGGCGCTGAACCTGGGTGGCATCCCGCCGTTTTCCGGCTTCCTGGGGAAAGTCATGCTGCTCCAGGCCGGCGCCGAAGACGGCACGTGGCTGTCGTGGGTGCTCATCGTCGGCGCCGTGGTGACATCGCTGCTCACCCTGTACGCCATGATGATCGTCTGGTCGAAGGCGTTCCTGCGCGACCGCTCCGACGCCCCCGAAGGCAACGTGACCAGCGTGCGCGTGAGCCCGCTGGCTGACATTCACGACACCGTCGACGCCTCCGAACGTTCCGACGTCGGCCGCGTCCCGTTTGGCATGATGGCCTCCACCACCACACTCATCGCCGCATCTGTGGGCATCACGGTGCTCGCCGGCCCAATCTCCGCCATCACCGGCCGCGCCGCCGACTCCGCGATGGACCAATCCATCTACCGCACCGCTGTGCTCGGCGACGACTGGTCGAATCCCTCGCGCACCCTTGACCAAGACCGGCTTGACGACGGCTCCGACACCATCGACCAGCGGCGCCACGACATCCGCACCCCCGACGCTGGGGTCTCCACCGAGCCTGTTCCCTCGCCGGCCGACACGGGTGCACGGGCTGATAACGGCGGCACCAACGCCTCGTTTGAACAGGAAAAGGCCACCGGCGGGGTGCGCCCCGAGCGTGAAAAATCTTCCGTCGTCGGGGAGGCAGAGGACTAATGATGCAAAGATTCCGCAGCCGCTTCCGTCCCTGGTTCATCGTCTGGCTGACCCTCACGTGGATCCTGCTCATGGGTGAACTGAGCTGGGGCAACGTCGTCGCCGGCCTCGCTTTAGGCATCCTGATCACCGTGCTGCTGCCCCTGCCGCCGCTGCCCACCGGCGGCATCAGCATCGACTTCTGGGAGCTGAGCAAGTTCGGTATCCGCTGGGTCGGCCAGCTCTTCACCGCCGCCATCCAGGTGTCGTGGCTCGCCATCCGGCCCGCTGACCCGCCGAAGAGCGGCATTTTCAAGGTGCCCATGCGCCTGGGGTCGGAGCTGCAACTCTACTTCGCCACTTGCGCCTACAACCTCCAGCCCGGCGGCTGCGTCACCGATATCGACCTGGCCAACCGCATCTGGACCATCCACGTGCTCAACGCCGGATCCCAGCAAGCAATCGACAAGGCCCTCCATGACGTCAAGGAGCTGGAGGCCTCTATGATCGCCATCTTCGAGAAGAGAAAGGCCCACTGATCCGCCATGGACGACATGATTTACAACTCCGTGCTGGCCGTCGCGGCCGCGTTCCTTGTCGCCGGGTTCTTCATCACCACCTGGCGCCTCGTGGTCGGCCCCAACTCGCTCGACCGGGTCATCGCCATGGACGGCGTTGTCGCCTCACTCCAGTGCGCGGTGGCCACCTACATCTGCTGGACCCTCGATACGACCGTGGTCAATGCGATGTTCGTCGTCGCCCTGTTAGGCTTCATCGGCTCCCTGTCGGTGGCCCGCTTCCGCAAGAGGGACGGTGCGCTCTAATGACCTGGGAATTCATCTCCGACGTCCTGTCGCTCATCTTCATCAGCTTCGGCGCCCTGCAGGTCTTCTTCGCCTCCGTCGGCATCGCCCGCTTCGGCAACACCCTCGCCCGCATTCACGCTGTCACCAAACCCCAGACCGTGGGGCTGGTGCTGGTGATCATCGGCGTCATCTTCCGCCTCACCGGCTCCGACAGCTTCGGGCCCGGCCAGCGCGGCGACATCGGAATGCTCTTCCTCCTGCTTCTCTTCGCCCTCATGACAAACCCGGTCACGGCGCAGCGCCTCGGCCGCGTCTCCCGCCGCGAAGCCCTCTACGGCGGCGACGACCAGATCGCCGTCAACGAGAACCCCGCGAAGTACTAGCCGCGCAGCTCAGCAACCGTGGCGTCGACCACGTCGCGCCAGTCCCCCGTCCGCTCGTAGATCGCGCGCTGACGCTGATACGCCGCGCCCTGCTCGATGATCCCCGGCACCAGATTCAGCTCATCAACGCACCCCAAACGCTGCGCCACCGGCTGGAGCTCCTCGACCATGTCATACAGCTCATCGGTGACGAGGCGCTCATCCGTCGCACGACTCGTGATCACCTCGGCCTCCAGGCCATAACGAGCGCCCCTCCATTTGTTTTCTGCGACGTGCCAGGGTTGGAGGGTGGGCAGGTCGCGGCCGTCGTCAAGCATGGCGTCGTAGTGCATCACCAGACAGTGAGTGAGCGCGACAACCGCTGCGAGCTCGCGGAGGGTTGGCGACGCGTCCGAAATCCGCACCTCGATGGTGCCCCACTTCGCCGCCGGGCGAACGTCGAAATGCATTGAGCCGGTGTGCGACGTGACGCCCGAGGTGGTCTGGTCGCGCATGAACTGCACCCACTCCGACCAATTTTGGAACTGGTACGGCATGCCCGCGGTGGGGAGCTGCTGGTACAGCATCGTGCGGTTCGACGCGTACCCCGTGTCCAGGCCCTCCCACGCCGGGCTCGCCGCGCTAACCGCCAGCAAATGCGGGTACTTCGTCATGATCGCGTTGATGATCGGCCACACCCGCTCCTCATGCCGAATGCCCACGTGAACGTGCGTACCCCACAGCAACATCTGCTGGCCCCAGTACTGCGTGCGGTTAATGATCTCCTGGTACGTCGGCTTATCCCCCACCGCCTGCTCGCGGAAATCCGAGAACGGGTGGCCGCCGCTCGCCCACAACTGCAAGTTCTTCTCGTCCGTGACGGCCTGAATCTTGTCCTTCGTCGCGCGAAGATACTCGATCGCCTCCGCCGTATTGCGGCACACCGGGGTGACCAGCTCGACCGTGTTCTGCAGAAACTCCTTCTCCAGGTGCACATCCGGCCAGCGATCGTCCACCGCCTGGATCACCTCCGGGCCCCGCGCCACCAGGTCGCGGGTGGCCGGATCAATCACACCAATCTCCCACTCCACGCCCAACGACGGGCCCTCCGAGCGGTTGAAATCGCGGAACGGGTCCATAACGGAGTGGGCGGCGGGGTTGTGCGTGGGGTTCGCGTTGCTCGCGGTGTTCGCGTTGGGCTGCATTGTTTCTGAATACGTCATGCGGGGCGGTTTTACAATTTTAATATCGCCTTCTGGCGGATTTCAGCAGCATTTTCCCAGGTCGGATCTTAGCGAACTCAGTAGAAGGCGATACTAAAACGACAAAACCGGCCTTTCGTGCGGTCGGGTGCCGCCACAAGGCCGGTTTTCGTGAACTTTGTCGGCTAGAGGTTCACCGGGCCGGTCAGAACCAGCGTCAGGGAACCAGGGTTGTTCGCTTCGCTCGGCACGGTCGGGTCGTTCGCCTTAGCGACGCCCCCAACCCGGTCCGCCAGCACCCGCGCCCGCTCCTCCGCACCCGGGGTAGCCGGGTCGAAGAAGACGGTGTTCTGCTCGAAGACGGCCTGCTGCTCACCAATGTTGCCGACCTCGCCGACCTGCACACCCTGCCCCTTGAGCTGGTCAGACACCTCGGCCGCGAGGTTCGGGACGGTGGAGTTGTTGTAGACGTTGATCGTCTCGTTCTCAGCCGTCATCGCCTGGCCGCTGGCCGCCGGCGCAGCGCCTTCCGGAGTGCGGTTGTCGGCCTGGTTGGTCTGGGCGCTCTCATTACTCGCGTTCTGCCGGCTGTCGTTCTGCGCAGCTGGATCCAGCTCGTTGCCGTCGTGGCCGCTCTGCACGTTCGAGCTGTTCTGGCCGTTCGCGTTCTGCACCTGCTCCGGGGTCTGCTCCTGCGCGACGTCGCCGGAATTGTCCTTCTGCATCATCGCGTAGAGGCCCCACAGTCCGAGCAGCGCGGCAACGGCAATCAGGATCATCGCGAGGCCACGCTTAGGCACACTACCTGCGGCGACAGCGGAGCTACCTGCCCTTTCGCTTCTCGACGCCCGCACCGCCGGCACCATCACCGTCCGATCGTCATACGCGTCCTCGTACTGGTCGACGTACTCGTCAGCAGCGTAACCGTCTGCGTACTCTGCCTCCGGGTACTCTGCCTCGGCGTACTCGCCGTCGGAGTAATCATCGACGTAATCGCGGCTGCCGTATCCGCGGTCGCTATAAACGGTGTCGCCGTAAGTAGCGTCACGGGTGTGGAGGTCACCGCTGGTGTACGCGCTCGCACCCGCTACACCAACGGTGCCAGCAGCGCCAGCCGCGCTTACTGCTCCAGCCGAGGCGCCGAAGTCATAATCGTCCTCGTCGCGGCGGCGGTGCCTACCGCCCGAAGATGCGCGCTCAGCCGGAGTAGCCGGCGCGTCCGGTTCTAGAGGGGTGTCGTAGTACTCCTCGTAGGCTTCGCCGAAGGAGCCGTCGGAAATTTCGTCGTACCGGTCGGAGTAAAGGTTCGACGAACGATCGAAGGTGCCAGGTTTACCAGAGTTCACATTAGTCACAGCAGTCACCCTAGTTGTCTCTTTTGTCTCGAAAGGTTTGCGACGCGCCGACTCTTTCAATGCGCTTTGCAGAAAAGTTGACAAACCCGATTTTCGCCTAGAACCGAAACAGCTGGTGAGCGAGTTTTGGTGTCATACAGGCACCTCGAGCTCGTCAACTTTTCCGCAACACACTGCCACTGAAACCCCGAACGCAGCTCAGACACAGTGTAGAATGCGTTCCCCGTAGGCGCTTGTGCAAAAGATGACGAACTCGATGTCGCTCTGGAAATATCACTGCAGGTAAGAGCATTTTCAGGCAGCAAACCGAAATCGGGTTTGTAAACTTTTGCAGCGCGAACTGCGAGGGCTGGCCAGGCGAGCTCGCCAGCGCGGGCCAGCCAAGACCACCACACCAGCCCGGCCCACCAGCCAGGCCCGCGAACCCCTACCCTGCGTCGCGGCCGAGGGCGCGGGCGTCGCGCAGCCTCTGGAGTCTGCGGATGAGTTGGGGGTTGTGGGAGAGGGCGGTGGGGTCGTCGATAAGCGTGTTGAGCTTTTGGTAGTACCTGAACGGCGACATGCCCAGCTCAACCCGGATGGCTTCTTCGCGCGCGCCGAGGCTGCGGGGCGCGCGGTCCGCGAAGTCGAGGATGGTCAGGTCGGTGGGGTCCATGCGCGAAACTATACTGGTCGCCATGATCCGACCGATTGTCATACACGGTGACCCCGTCCTGCACGCGCCGACCGAGCCTGTCACTGAGCCGGTCGCGGAGCTCAAAGAGCTCATCGCCGACATGCACGAGACGATGGACGCGGCCAACGGCGTGGGGCTGGCCGCGAATCAGATCGGCGTGAATAAGCGCTTGTTCGTGTACCACTGCCCAGATGGCGATACGATGCGCCGCGGCACGGTGATCAATCCGGTGCTGGAGACCAGCGATATCCCGAAGACGATGCCAAAGGATGACGGCGAAGACGACGAAGGTTGCCTTTCCGTCCCCGGCGAGTCCTTCCCGACGGCGCGCGCCGAGTGGGCGAAGGTCACCGGCCTCGACGAGAACGGCGACCCAGTCGAGGTCGAGGGCACCGGTTTCTTCGCGCGCTGCCTGCAGCATGAGGTCGGCCACCTGGACGGGTACGTGTACCTGGACGTTCTCACCGGCCGGTACAAGCGCGAGGCGAAGCGCGCGGTGAAGGCGAACGGGTGGACTGAGGCCGGCAACACGTGGCTGCCGGGCACCGACGAGGACCCGTTCGGGCACTAGAAGAGCACTAGTGTTCCGCGCTGAACCCCTCTCCCCGGGCGACCGGGTGGTGGTGCGCCGCCGCTTCGGCAACCACGCCACGGACGTCATCGGCCACATCGAGGCGCTCGACCCGCTGGTCATCCGCCCGCAGAAAGTCGGCGGGCTGCCGTCCGAGGCGGAAGCGCTGACCATCCCGGCCGAGGACATCCTGGTCCTCCGCCGCCTCAGCCCGCGCCGCATCCGCAATTCCGACATCCGCGCCGTCGAAACCGCGTACGCCCGCGCGTTCCCCGGCCAAGAGCGCATGCTTATCGACGGCTGGCTCACCCGCTCCGGTTCCTCCATCGCCGAACGCTCCAACTCGGCAACCCCGATCGGGCATTCGGCTGGTTTTCAACCGGTTCCGCTCGCCGAGATCACTGCGTTCTATGCCGAGCGGGGGATGCCGGTGCAGTTGTTGATTCCGGAGCGCATCGGCAAGCCGGCGGCCGACTTGGTCGCACGTGAACAGGGTGCGGGTGGTGCGGGCTGGGAGCTCGGGCCGGAGATCATCACGATGACGCGTGAGCTCGCCGGCGAAGACGGGGAGACCGAGCCCGGCGCGCTCGCCAGCGAGTTCACGTTCCGCATCGACACCCAGCCCTCCGACGACTGGCTGTCGATGTACCACTTCCGCGGCCAGCCGTTGCCGCCGGAAGCCCTGGCAGAGTTGCGTGACGGGATTGAGGGGGAGATGGGGTTCGGCTCCCTCCTCGACACGCAGGCCAACGTCATCGCGGTCACCCGCGGCACGATCACCGAGTCTGATGACGGCTGCGCCTGGCTCGGTTACTCTGCGGTCGAAGTCGCGCCGGAGTACCGCAGGCGCGGGCTGGGCACACTGCTGGGTGGGCGCATGCTCGAGTGGGGTGCGCGGCGCGGGGCCGACGCGGCGTACCTCCAGGTCCTGGCGTCCAACGACGCGGGCATCGGCCTTTACGACAAGCTGGGCTTCACCGAGCACCACCGCCACCGCTACGCCCGGCTAGGGTAGATCGCATGCGAGTAGCTACATGGAACATCAACTCGGTACGTACCCGGGTCGACCGGGCCGTCGCCTTTCTGGAGCGCAACGATGTCGACGTCCTGGCCATGCAGGAAACGAAGTGCTCCGACGACAAGTTCCCCTACTCGGCGTTTGAGGCCGCAGGGTACGAGGTCGCGCACGTCGGCTACCACCAGTGGAACGGTGTGGCGATCATCTCCCGCGTCGGGCTCGAGAACGTGCGCGACGGGTTCGACGGCCAGCCAGGCTTCAACAAGGAACCCGACGCCCCGCAGGACCGCGAGGCCCGCGCCGTCGCCGCGACCTGCGGCGGCGTCGAAGTGTGGAGCCTCTACGTCCCCAACGGCCGCGAGATCGGCGACCGCCACTACGACTACAAACTCGAGTTCCTCTGGCGCCTCGCCGAGCAGATCGACCCCTCCACACCCCAGGTCTTCTGCGGCGACTACAACATCGCCCCGACCGACAAAGACGTCTGGGACCGCGCCTTCTTCGAGGGAAAAACCCACGTCACCGAGCCGGAGCGCGCCGCCTTCGAAGCCCTGCTCGAGGCCGGCCTGAACCAAGCCACCCACCCCGAGCCCTACTCCTACTGGGATTACAAGGGCATGCGCTTCCAAAAAGGCGAGGGGATGCTCATTGATTTCCAGTTGTCGGGGTTGGAGGGGGCTGGATTCGTCGATACGCATGAGCGTGAGGGCAAGGGCGCGAGCGACCACGCACCCGTCGTCGTGGATTACGACCTGACGCGGCTGCAGTTGGATGAGGTCCGATGAGCCTCGCCACGTGGCAACTCATACTGATGGTGATTGACTACACCATTAAATTCGCCGTCATCGGCGTCATCCCGGAAAACCGCAAACCGTCCAGCGCGAACGCGTGGCTGCTGGTCATCCTGCTCATTCCGTTCCTCGGGCTGCCGATTTATTTCTTCCTCGGCTCGACATTTCTGTCGCGGCGGCGTCACCGCATTCAGCGGGAGGCCAACGCGATGCTTAACGACGTCCACACCTCCTTCCCCGACTACCCCTCCGCCGCATCAGTATCCGGCGAGGTGGCGACGATGGCCCACCTCAACCGGACCTTGACGGGCTTCCCAGCGCTGGACGGCCACGTCAAGCACCTCTGGTCCGACTATTCGGCGACAATGCGACGGTTGGCCTCGACGATCGACGGGGCGACCTCGCACGTGCACGTCGAGATTTATGCCATGGCCTGGGACAAGACGACCGGGCAAGTGTGGGAGGCGATGGAGCGGGCAGTCGCGCGCGGCGTGAAAGTCCGGGTTCTGTTCGACCACATCGGCTCCTGGAAGTACCCCGACTTCCGCACATTCAAACGGCGGATGACGGAGGCTGGGATCGAGTGGCACATGATGCTGCCGCTGCAGCCGCTGCGCGGCAAATTCCGCCGGCCGGACCTGCGCAACCACCGCAAACTCATGGTCATTGATGATGAGGTCGCGTTCATGGGGTCGTTCAACCTCATCGACCGGACGTACCTCATGCCCGGCCACGTCAAGCACGGCCGCCAATGGGTCGATGCGTTTGTGGAGCTCACCGGGCCGATCGTCGCCTCGCTCGAGTCCATGTTCGCCGTCGATTGGTACACCGAAGCCGGCGAGATCCTCGAGATCTCCGCCCCGCACGACCCGGACCCCGCCACCCTCGAAGACCAGAACGTCCTCCAGCTCATCCCCTCCGGCCCCGGTTACACCACCGAGCCGAACCTGCGGATGTTCAACACCTTGATCCACCACGCCCGCCACCGGCTCATTCTCTGCTCCCCCTACTTCGTGCCCGACGATTCCATGCTCGAAGCCATCACGACCGCCTGCTACCGCGGCGTGCGCGTCGACCTCCTCGTCGGCGAGAAAGCCGACCAGTTCATGGTCAACCACGCTCAATCCGCCTACTACCAGCAGCTTCTGGAAGCCGGCGTGCACATCTGGCAGTTCCCCGCCCCCTACGTGCTGCACACCAAGTTCGCCATCGCGGACCCCGTCGCGCTGACCTATCCGGACGCAGGCGAGCCAAAGCCAGGCACTGCCCGGGCGGGGGATGTTGCCAAAACCCCTACAGAATCGGCTGACCTGCCGCGCGGCGCATCGGTCGAAGCTCACGCCGCTACGAGTGGGGCCGACCATGCGGGGCATGAGGGGGGTGCTGGGTCGGAGGCGTCGACAAGCGGAAATGCGCAACGGGCGCCCGACGCCGCGCACCTGAACGAGATCGCGATCATGGGCTCGTCCAACATGGACATGCGCTCGTTCTCGCTGAACTACGAAAACAGCCTGTTCATCCTGCAAGGGCCGCTGATCACCGACCTGTGCGACCTCGCGTCGGCGTACCTGTCCGTGTCGCGGCAGCTCACGCTCGACGAGTGGAAGAAGCGGCCCTGGTCGCGCAGGTACATCGACAACGTGATGAAGCTGACGTCCGCGCTGCAATAGACGCCTAAGCAACCTGCGCAAGAGCACGGCGCACCTCCGCGATGAAACCGGCGGGATCCTCCTCAATCTCCGATGGCTTATAGCGCAAGAACCGATAGCCGAGCCGCTCGATCCGCTTCTGGCGAGTGCGTTCACGCTCCGTTGCTGTGACCGGATCGTCTTTGTACTTCACGTCGCCATCCACCTCGACAATGAGCCACTCACCGATGAGTAAATCCACGCTATAGGGGCCGAGGACCTGCGCCTGCGGAGTCAGCGGGCCGATGCCCGCCTGGATGAGAAGGGCGCGGGCGAAACTCTCGCCAGCGGATTGGGAATTGTTGATCGCATGCTCCAGACTGTCCCGAGCGATGCAAATGCCGCGGCAGGGGCTGGCGTCGACAAGCTTGTCCATTAACTCGACGCTCTCGAAACCATTCGCAAGTAGGTAGTCCGCTGCGACCAAGCCGGCCTCAAAACCCTGAGTGCACGCGATATCGAGCCAGGTAGAAACTGGGTCCAGAAGGTCGACGCCCAGAAGCGTGACAATGCCATCCGGGCTGGTCTTGACTTTCCGGAACACACTGCCACGCGGCCACTGCTTTCGGGGAGGGAGTGCCCCACTGCGCGTCGCCAACTCCACCCGCGCTCGGCTGTTCTGCAGCAACCATATGCCGTGGAGGGCGGCAGCGGACTCGCCAATCAAGTACGACGAGCGGGCCGACTGCCCCACAGCCAAAGCGAAAAGAATGCGGCGCTGATGCTCCTTGAGGTTCACCAGTTTCTGGGTTTGAACCGCCCGGCGGCTTGCAAGGCGGTAGAGATCGCCCGAATCGAAACGAGCTTGCAGCGCGGGCGGGGTCTTGTGACCGATGGGTATGAGGAGCTGGTTGAGCATGGGCAAGTCTGCGTGCATACCGCTACGGTGCACCGAATCCAGCCGGCCGTCTATCGCGTGCTCCCCGCTCTGTGGAGAACCACTGTTTGATGACGTGTCACTACTGACCTGTGGATAGATTCGGGGTGGAGTTCCCAGTTGTGCGCACTGCGGTGAGCGAAGGGGTTGACAGTGGCGGGTTCTATTGGGTGCGGGCGACGTGGCGGCGGTGAGATCCCGAGGGTCTCCGACGGAATACATTTTTAGTATCGCCTTCTAGTGAATTTCTACCGCGTTTCCGCAGGTCGGATTTCTTCGAACTTGGTGAAGGGCGATACTAAAAATGTAGAAGCGGGGCTACCGGCCCGATTGAACCGGAAAACAGACGCGAGCCGGGCCCCAGGTACTCAAAGAAGAAAGGCCGGCCCCGTCTGGGACCGGCCTTGCGAGCGCTCAGCGCTTCAGCGAGAGTGCTAAGCGTCGCGCTTCTCCAGCAGGATCAGCCCGATCACGTAGAGGACAACCGCCCATACTGCGAAGAGCACGAACGACTGCCACAACGGAAGGGCACCTGCCGTGTCGAGCGGGTCCGGGCCCGGGTTGTTCATGTTCGCCGTGAAGAACTGCAAGTTCATGAATGGGGCGTAGGTCTGGATGTTGCGGCCGACCCTCGGGATCATGGCCAGCGCCGGCTCCAGCACGAGCTGCCAACCAAGGTAGATGGCCAGCGCGCCGGCGGTGGCGCGGACGATCCAGCCAATGCCCTGGACGAGCATGACCGCCATGAACGTGGTGAGCGGGATGACCCACAGCGACCGGCGGACGAAGGGGTTGTCCCACCACTCGATCGGGTTGGCGGCGATGAGGTCGCCGACAATGAAGCACAGCAAGATCGCCACCACGGAGAAGATCGCTGCGAAAATGCCGTACACGAGCAGCTTCGCCAGGCCGACCTGCCATCGCTGCGGCGTCAGTGTGTAGTTCGTCGAGTTCACCTTGAACCGGTACTCGGTGGTGACCACCATGATGGCCTGGATCAACAGCGTCATCAGGCCGAAGGAATTGAATCCCATGATGGCAGAAGCGCCGCCATATGTCGGGCTGTCGGGGTTGTCCAGGCTGGCCATGAGCACAGCCCAAGCAATCGAGAACAACAGCGCCAAACCAGAGGTCCACCAGAAAGAAGCGGTGGTGCGGAGCTTTGTCCACTCCGAAAGCATGGTCTTAAGCACGGTGGCTACCTCCTCTACGGGTACGGTCCTGCGGCTCACCCGGCGCAGGCTGCGAGGGCCGCGCAGGTGCAGCACCAACACCAGGCGCAGCACCAGCACCAGCACCAGGCACGGCACCACGATCCGGCGCACCAGCGCCAACACTCGGCGAACCAACACCCGGCGCACCAGCGCCAGCACCCTGCGGCACAACCGCCCCCGGCGCCGCCTGGTACTCGACAGAACCTTCAGTGCGGCGGATGTAGGCGTCCTCGAGGGAAGCGCGGCGCTCGGTGAGCTCGGTGACCATCACGCCGACGGAGAAGGCCAGCTGGCCCATCTCCTCCGACGACCGGCCGGGGATCTCCAGCACGGGGCGGCCATCGGGGTCGGCGGCCTGGTGGAACTCGACGCCCTCGCTGCTTAGGGCGGCGGAGAACTCGGCCAGGTGCGGGGAGCGGATGACGGTGGTGACGGCGGAGTTCTCCTTGATGAAGTCGTTCACGGAACCGGAGGCGACCAGCCGCCCCTTACCGATCACCACGAGCCGGTCGGCTGTCTGCGCCATTTCGGCCAGCAGGTGCGAGGACACGAGCACGGTGCGCCCTTCGGCGGCGAAGCGGCGCAGCAGTTCGCGCACCCAGCGGATGCCTTCGGGGTCGAGGCCGTTGACGGGCTCGTCAAGAATGAGGTACTCGGGGTCGCCGAGCATCGCCGCCGCGATGCCGAGGCGCTGCCCCATACCCAGCGAGAACCCGCCGGCTTTCTTCCCGGCGACGCTGGTCAGACCGACAAGATCAAGCACTTCGTCGACACGGGAGGCCGGAATCCCGGACGCCTGCGCCTGCCACAGCAGCGAGTTGCGCGCCGAGCGGTTCGGGTGGATCGCCTTCGCATCCAGCAAGGCGCCGACCTTGCGCAGGGGGTCGCGGAGGGAGCGGTAGGGGGAGCCGTCGATAAGCGCGGTGCCTGACGTCGGCTCATCCAGGCCGAGGATCATCCGCATTGTGGTGGATTTACCTGCGCCGTTCGGCCCGAGGAAGCCGGTGACCACCCCCGGTTCGACTGCGAATGTGAGGTCGTCGACCGCACGGACCTGACCGTACTCTTTAGTCAGGTGAGAGACTTCAATCATGCGCTTTAGCGTGCCATAGAAGCACGCTTAACGACGACTCGAACCCCGCATGAAGCGGAAACTGACGGATTTCATTCAGCGGAACCCAACGCAACTCCATAGATTCCGCGTTGGGCTCGAGGGGAATCGGTCCGCCGGTGGTCGTGTGGGCCAGCACGGTCGTGTAAGTCCAGCCGGGGTCTTCGCCGGCGGTGACGATGGCTTGCTCGACCTCGATGAGCGAGGTGTCCACGCCGCACTCCTCCACCGTTTCGCGCAGCGCTGCCTCTTCGACGGTCTCGTGGGAGTCGCGGGCGCCGCCGGGCAGGGCCCACGTACCGCCGTCGGCAACCCAGTGCGCACGGTGTTGCAGCAGCACCGCGTCCCCGGCGCGGAGGAACAGGCCCGCCGCGCCGTGCTTGCCCCACACCGGCTTACCGCCGGGGCCGTCAACCCATCCGTTTCCGTCGCCTTCCATGTGGGCCAGTGTAACCAGATGCCACCAGTGTGGTTGCCGCCGTGGGGGCGTGCGGGGCGCTATTCTGGGGCAATGGCGGTACGGGAGCGTTCAGAGGAGGCAGCGGAGTTCGCTGCCGACGCTGACGTCGCGCTGCCCGATAACGCCGACAACGGCGAGAAGACCGGGAAACGGAGACTTCCCCGTTTCACTCCCCGCAAGAGCCGCAAAGCCCCGGTACTGCCGGAGCAGAACGAGGACGCCTGGCTGGACTCACTGGAGGAGGCCCCGCAGCGCACCGGGTTCAGCGGCTTCCGGGACAAGATCTACGACTCGTTCGGCGGCACCGGCCGCTGGGTCGTGGAAGCGTGGGGGTTCCTGCTCACCACGCTGGGCCGCCTGATCGCGATGATGGTGGCGCTGACTCTCCTGCTGCTAGGCACCGGTTACCTGATGAGCCAGTCGAGCGCGAACCGCGAATCCGCACTCGACGGGATGCTCACCGCCACGGAGCCGATGAGCAATTCGGCGCACATCCTCTACACCAGCCTGAGCCAGGCGGACACGCTGGCCACCACGTCGTTCGTACAGCCCGGCTTGCAGGACGCGGAATCGCACCGCGAGTACATGGCGGCGATCGATGAGGCAGTCATCGCGGCGGACGATGTGCTGCGCGGCAGCGTGGAAACGCGTGTCGACGACAGCACCGAAGTCCAAAACCACGTCCGCGAAATCCAGCGCCTCCTCCCCCAATACACCGGCCTGATGGAGCGCGCCCAGGCGAACCAGCGCACCGGCAACCCGCTCGGCGTGGCGTACATGACGCAGGCAAGCACGATGATGCGCGAGGAAATGCTGGTCAGCGCCGAGGAAATTCTGCAGCTCACCCGCGCGCAGCTTGGCGGCGAGATGAAGCGTTTGTCCACGCCGCAGTTCGGGCCGCTGTCCGGCCTCCTCATCGCTGTGCTCGCGCTGCTGGCTGCGCAGTGTGCGCTGTGGCGGATGTTCCGCCGCCGCCTCAACCGCGGTTTCCTCGTCGCCACGGCGTTCCTGCTGATTGCAGTAGTGTGGGTCGGCGTGTCCAACATCGCCGCGTGGCACGCCGGCACACGCGAGTTCGAAGCCGCGGCCGGCCCGTTCGAGCAGCTCACCGGCGCGCGCATCTCCGCCCAGGAGACGCGCACGAACGAGACGTTGACCCTTTTGACTCGCCGCTCCTCGGAAGGTTCGCCTCTGGCGGCGACCGTCGAAGAGGTCCGCGCCGCGCTCGACGCGATCGAGAATGAGGACAACGCCGGCGAGGTCGACACAGCCCGCACCGCGCTGAGCGAGTGGCGCCGGGCCCACACCCGGATGATGAACGCGTTGCAGTCGGGTGATTATGAGCGGGCGGTGGACATTGCGGCGTCGACAAGCGATGAGGACAGTGCCGCGAGCGCTTTTTCGCTTCTCGACGACTCCCTGACCGACCTCATCTCCTCCTCCCGCGAAGATCTCCGCGCGGACATCAATGACGGCCTGTCTGCCTCGCGCGCCGTGGCGCCGGGTGTGATGCTGCTCGTGTTCGCGGCTGTGATCGCGATGTGGTTCGGAATCCGTCCACGGATGCAGGAGTACATGTGATGGGCGCGCGGAAGGTCTTCAGTGTCTCGGTGCTCGCCGCGCTGGGCGCGCTCACTGCGTGCACCCCTGCTCCCCCACCGCCTCCGCTGCCGGCGCCCGACACGGTTCATGATGACGTTCCGCTGCCGCCCGGCGCGGACATCGACATCCCTGGCCTTGAGCCGGAGTCGGCGACAACGACCTTCGAGTGGGAGGGCTCGCTGCGTCCGGATGACAAGAAACCGGAGGAGCGTGTGCCGGACATCGTCAAGCGCGGCCGCCTCATCGTGGGTGTGGACCAATCGCAGTACCTGCTCAGCTTCCGCGACAACGCCACCGGTGAGTTGCGCGGCTTCGAAGTCGACTTGGCACGCGAGATCGCCCGCGACATCTTCGGCGACCCCGACAAAGTCGACTTCCGTTTCGTGGAATCCACCATGCGTACCGAAGCTCTGCAAAGCGGGCAGGTGGATGTGGTAATCCGCACGATGTCGATCACGCGCGAGCGGGCGGAGAAGGTGGATTTTTCGGTGCCGTACCTGGATTCGTCCGTACGCATGCTCGTGCCCGCGGCCTCCGGGATCGAGTCCGTGGAGGATGTCGGCGATGAGCGCGTGTGCGTTGCCGACGGTTCCAACGTGGTCGACATGGCGCGCAGCACCTTCCCCAAACAGGAGGTTCTGCGCACGCGCACGTGGACCGACTGCCTCATGGCGATGCAGCAGTTCCAGGCCGGGTTCATTCTTGGCGACGAAACCATCCTCGCCGGCGCCGCCGCCCAAGACCCGCTGACCACGGTCACCGGTGAGGCTGTGGCGGAGCAGCAGTACGCCATCGGCATCCCCAAGGGCTACGACGGGCTGACCCGCCAGGTCAATTCCACGTTAGAGCGCGTGCGTGACGACGGTACCTGGAACCGCATCTTCGACGACTGGCTCGGCCCCCATATCGCCAGCCGGTCCGCCCCCGCTCTGCGATACCGCCCGGAGGACCCCACCGAGCCGGACGCACCGGCTGACACGGAGGTTGAGAATGACTGACGCACCCGAGCCGACCGAGCGCTCCGAGCACCCCGAGCCGCTTTCCCCCGCCAAAACCCACGCGGTGAAATTCGACCCGTCCGCTGACGGCCCGGGCACAGAAGACCGCGATCCGGATGACGCCGAAAGCACCAGCGCCGTCGCCTTCGACCCCTTCGCCGACGACGATGATGCTGATGATGACGAGTGGGGAGATGACTTCGACCCCTACTCCGGCACCGGCGAGTTCGAGGGCATTCTCAAGGACTTGGACAAGCTGCGCAGCGGCGACAGCGGGGCGACCGGCCCGACCACCGGCCCCGGCACGGACCCGGCCACCGCAGCAGCTACGGCCGCCGCTTCCGGTCCGAGTTTCACCGGCTCATCCAGCACCGGCCCGGCCGGTCTCACGAATGCGCAGCTGCAGGAGCTGCAGAAGAGCACGTCGGAAAGGTCGCGCAGGCAAGCGCTGGAGACGTTCATGGAGCGCCGCGCGACAAAGCGCAAGGGCCGCACAGTGGCCGACGGCATGGTGGAGCTGCCGTGGATCCCGCCGACGGACCCGAAGGATGCGATCAAGGATCCGACGAACGCCGTGGTGAACAAGGGCATCCCGGAACCGCAGCTGCACCCCGGCGATGTCGTGGCCGGCCAATACGAGATCCAGGGTGTGATCGCCCACGGCGGCATGGGCTGGATTTACTTGGCGCAGGACCACCACGTCGCCGGCCGCGTGGTGGTGCTCAAGGGCATGCAGGCGGAAAAGAGCGTCGACGAGACGGCTGCTGCCGCGGCGGAGCGCGAATTCCTGGCAGACATCACGCACCCGGGGATTGTGAAGATTTTCAACTTTATCGACGATCCGCGTGTTTCCGGTGGGTTCATTGTGATGGAGTTTGTGGGTGGGCCGTCGTTACGCGAAAGACGCAATGAGCAGCGCAATCACCTCCTCCCCATCGACCTGGCAATCGCGTACATCCTGGAGGTGCTCCCCGCGCTGGGGTACCTGCACGCGCGCGGGGTGGTGTACAACGACCTGAAGCCGGACAACATCATTGTGGCCGAGGACCAGGTGAAACTGATTGATCTGGGCGCGGTCAGCGGCATCGGGGCGTACGGCTACATCTACGGGACGAAGGGCTACCAGGCGCCGGAGGTCGCGAGCCAGGGCCCGAGCATCACCAGCGATATTTACACCATTGGCCGCACGCTCGCCGCACTCATTTTGGACCTGCCGAAGGAAAACGGCGTGCTCACGATGGAGCTGCCCACGCCCACGCAATCACCGACGCTGCGCCGCCACATTTCGCTCTACCGACTGCTCGTGCGCTGCTGCGACCCCGACCCAGCGCAACGTTTCTCCAGCGTGGGTGAGCTCCAAGTCCAGCTCCTCGGGGTGTTGCGCGAGGTGCTCGCCGTGCGCGACGGCCTCTACTTCCCGCAGCAGCATTCGCTGTTCTCGCCGCAACGTACGACATTCGGCACCAAGCACCTGGTCTTCCGGACCGATCAGCTTATCGACGGCATCGACCGCACCGCCGAAATCACCCCGTCCGAAGTCGTATCCGCGCTGCCCACGCCCCTGATTGACCGCAGCGATGTCGGTGCGGGCATGCTCACCGGTTCCTCCTACGCCGAGCCGCAGGAAACCCTGGAGACGCTGCGCCAAGCAATGCAGACCCCGGAGTACGAGCACTCCGCCGAGATTCCCTTCGGTGTCGTCCGCGCGATGCTCGACTTGGGGCTGACCACGCAAGCGCGCCACTGGCTCTCCCAACTCAACGAGCGGCTCCGCGAAGACTGGCGTTTCCACTGGTACAGCGGCGTCACTGAACTCGTCCACGGCGACTTCGTGGCAGCGCAGCGCGATTTCGCGCAAGTCCTCGACATCGTGCCGGGCGAGGCCGCGCCCAAACTCGCGCTCGCAGCCGTCGATGAGCTGTTATTGCAGGAAGCTGGCCTGCAACAGCAGCAGCTTATCGACGCCACCTTGTCCCGCCACCTCGCCTCCATCCGATCCGACTTAGGCGAGTTGCCGAACTCCTACTTTGTCCGGCTGGAGAAGGATGGCGACATCACGCCGAACTGGTCGCACATCTCGCAAAAACCGGAGACGCTGCGACTCAATGCAATGCGCCTGTACGCCCTGGTGTGGGCGGCGAACCAGACCACTGTGTCGTCCGCGTTCGGGCTGGCACGCCAGCTCATCTTCGAGGGTGAGGTAGAGATGGCCGTGGCAGCCCTGGATAAGGTGCCGATGTCCTCGCGCCACCACCGCATGGCCAAATTGACCACCATTTTGTACCTGGTCAGCGGGGACCTGACCGAGTCGCGCATTCGCCGCGCGGCCCGGCGCTTGGAGGAGATCCCGACCAACGAACCGCGGCTGTTGCAGATCAAGATCGCTGTACTGCGCGCCGGCCTGACTTACCTCATCGAGCAGGACGTCCTCGAGGCGGCATCGCGCAACCAATTGTTCGAATATGACTTCACCATCCACGGCCTCCGCCGCGGCCTTGCCATCACCCTGCGAGAGCAAGCCCGGCGCGCACCGTTTGCCCGCCACCGGTATGCACTGGTGGACACGGCGAACCAGGTGCGGCCGGCAACCTGGTTCTAGCCGGGGTTAAATCTCCCTCAGCCACTCACCGAGCCGCTTACCGAAGCTGCGCGCGTGGTGGGTCAGCATGCCCAGCTGGGTGTCGGTGGCGAAAATGCCCATGACCAGGTGGCCGATCGGCTCGTGCTCGATCCTCACCAGTGCCATGAGGTTGTCACCGGGGAGCTCAACGATGACGCTGGTGCTGTGCTCATCACCCAAGACCGGGTCAATGACCTTCGCGTGGGCGGCGGCCACACCGAACATCGACGAGTTGAGCGCCGTGATACGCGATGCGTCGATGCCGTCTTTCAAGCCGATGGAGCACACATGCAGGCCGTCACCGGTGCCGAGGACCACCGAGTGCACACCGGGCACCTCGTTGCGCAGATTCGACATGATCGGCAAGCACGCCTTTGCCAAGTCGCTGGTGGAAAAATCTGTGCCGCGCACGCGACGGTGGCGTCCAATCTGGGTGGACCACTCGTCGACGCCAGCCGTATCGTCGTCTGCGATTTCGGCATCTACTATGTCCGCGTCCGCTATTCGGGCATTAGCGTCCACGTTTCGGTAGAAATTCGCGTCGGGGTTCACAACGTTATTGTCGCCGGGAAAGCGGCGGTTATTCAAGTAAGGGTTCGGTTCGCTCATGGAATTCGCATCGGAGGTCAAGGGATAAGGTGCGTAGTGCTGGGTGAACGTCATGCTGTGGCTCCCACTCGGTTCAAGGCTGCGTCCACAACAGCCGCTACGTCGCCCGCCTTGCGGGGATCAGCGGACATGATCGGCACATCGGGGAAACCGAATGCCGGGATGAGGTGGCGCAACTCGGTCACCGGATCAGGCTGGCCCGGCTCTTTGAAGTTCACCGCGACGACGACGCGGTTCGTCGCCTTCATGTCGTGGATAGCCATGATCCACTCACTAACCTGGTCTTCAAGCAGGTGCTCGTAGCCGAACAGCCAGAGAACCAACCCGGCCTCCGGGTTCATCGCCGGCCCGCGGGCGGCCTGGAAGCGTTCCTGCCCAGGGGTTCCGTAGAGGCCGATGGTGCGGCCGTCGGGACGGTGCCACATTCCAAAATCGATGCCCACGGTGGTCGTCGTTTTAGTGTGCACGTAGAAGTCATCCGATGCTGCTGCGTACACCTCCGTTTGAACGGGCGCAAGCGTCGACAGAGTAGAGATCGCGGTCGTCTTTCCTACTCCCACGGGCCCTAAGAAAACGACCTCACGGTCGACATAAGATCCGACCAGGGCTTCCTTCTCCCACGGCTGCTCTACTTTGGTAGCGCGGCGCGGTCGGTTCACGTCACCAGTTTGACGCCGGTGAACGCCTGCGTACTCTTCCACGGCATTTATCTCCTTGCTTTCTCAACCTAACATTTGTTGTCGCGTCATCATAGGGGTAGCCGCTTTACCCTATTTCTTCCAAATCGCTGTGCGACACTCCCTAGATTGCCGATAATAATGTAACCTACAGAGAAGTAAAGTGACTTTTCTGCTTGATGTGGAAAACCAGGAGTTACTTTCAGTATTGGGTTTCCTCCAAGTTGAGTGCTAACTTTCTCGATTGGATTTCCCGCAAGTACAAACAGATAGGAAGAACATGTCCCACCAAGAAACTCTGAACAACTACCTCAATGAGATCGCCAGCGACCTCGGCGGCTTCATCGGCGCATCGATCGTCGACCTGGACACCGGCATGTCCCTGGCCACCAACTCCCGTTACCCGAACTTCGACCTTGACGTCGCAGCGGCCTACAACTCTGAGATGGTCAAGTCCAAGTTCAAGGCAATGGACGCTTTGAGCATCTCTCGCACTAACCTGCAGGACATGCTGCTTACCCTGAACGACCAGTTCCACCTGATCAAGATGCTGGACAACAACCTCTTCGTGTACGTGGCTGCGTTCTCGGACCAGACCAACCTCGCGCTGATGCGCAACGTGGTCAAGTCCGGCTTGAACAAGCACGGCCTCTCCTGAAGAGCTCGCACTGATAGCGGAGAAGACCCGCCCGCAGGCCAGCCTTTGTGGTCCGTGATCGCGTCCCACCCTTCATCCATGGACTTCGCGCAGCTGCGCGCCATCCAGCCCATGCCTGTGGAGGGCGACCTCCTCTTCGCCGTCAGTGCTGCTGACGCGGAGACTGATCCGCACACCTGAAGAACACCACAAAACCCACGGTTGGGAACAGTTCGCCGAACTGCCCGCCGTGGGTTTTGTCTTGCCCGGGGGCGTAAGCGCCCCAGCCGCTTAAGCCCCTTGCGCGATCTGCGCGGACTTCTGGGCGATGGCCAGCTCCTCGTTCGTCGGAACCACGAGGACCTTGGTAGCGGAGTCGTCGGTGGAGATGATACGGGCGTCGCCGCTCTCGGCATTCTTCGCCTCATCTAGCTTCACGCCGAAGCCCTCGAGATTTGCCAGCGCGTCGGCACGAGCCTGAGAGTCGTTCTCGCCGACACCGGCGGTGAAGGTGATGGCGTCAACACGGCCCAGGGCGATCATGTAGGCACCGATGTAGCGGCGCAGACGGTGGATGTAGACGTCGTAAGCCAGCTTCGCCTCGGCGGAGCCTTCCTCGATCATGGTGTGCAGCTCGCGGAAGTCGTTGACACCGGAGATGCCCTTCACGCCGGAGCCGCGGTTGAGCAGGTTATCGATCTCGTCAATGCTCATGCCGGCCTGGCGGTAGAGGTGGAAGATGACACCCGGGTCGATGTCGCCGGAGCGGGTACCCATGACCAGGCCTTCGAGCGGGGTGAGGCCCATGGTGGTGTCGATCGGCTGGCCGCCGCGCACAGCGGAGACGGACGCACCGTTGCCCAGGTGCAGCACGATCTGGTTAGTCTCCTCGAGGGTCTTGCCGATCAAGTCCGGAACCTGGGACGCGATGAACTCGTGGGAGGTGCCGTGGAAGCCGTAGCGGCGGATCTTCTGCTCCTTGGCCACCTCCGCGTCAATGGCGTAGGTGGCGGCGTTGGCCGGCAGGTGGTTGAAGAAGCCGGTGTCGAACACACCGATGTGCGGAATGTTCGGCAGCAGTGCGCGTGCCACCTCGATGCCGTCAATGTTGGCGGGGTTGTGCAGCGGGGCCAGTGGAATGAGGTCGCGGATCTGCTCGACCACAGTGTCGTCGATAAGCACTGGCTCGCTGAAGGTCTGACCACCGTGCACGATGCGGTGGCCCACGGCGATGATCTCCACCTGGGTCGGGCCAGCGCCGTTGGCGTCCAGCATGGCAATGGCCAGCTGCAAGCCGCCGCGGTGGTCGCGGATCGGCATGGAGGACTCTACCGCACGACCCTCGATCTTGATCTTGATGTGGCCGCTGGGTTCACCGATCTGCTCAACCAAGCCGGAGACGAACGGGGTGTCTGCGGCGGAGGCAGTCGGGTCGACGATCTGGAATTTGATCGAGGAGGACCCGGAGTTGAGAACGAGTACGTATGCCATGAGTTAGTTTGCTCCTTGTGCCTGGATAGCGGTGATTGCGACGGTGTTGACAATGTCCGGGACGGTCGCGCCACGGGACAGGTCGTTGACCGGCTTGTTCAGGCCCTGCAGAATCGGGCCGACAGCGAGCGCGCCGGCGGTGCGCTGAGCGATTTTGTAGCCGGCGTTGCCTGCCTCGAGGTCCGGGAAGATGAACACGTTGGCTTCTCCGGCGACCGGGGAGTCCGGTGCCTTCTTCTTGCCCACGCCCGGGTCGCATGCGGCGTCGAACTGCAGCGGGCCGTCGATGGCGACGTCCGGAGCGAGCTCCTTCGCCTTCGCGGTGGCCTCGACAGCGCGATCGACGTCGGGGCCGGAGCCGGAGGTGCCGGTGGAGTAGGACAAAACGGCGACCTTCGGGTCAATGCCGAACTGGGCGGCGGTCTGTGCGGAAACAGCTGCGATCTCACCGATCTGCTCAGCGGTCGGGTTCGGGTTCACGGCGCAGTCGCCGAAGGCCCATAGGCGGCCGCGCATGACCATGAGGAAGATCGAGGACACCACGGTCGCGCCCGGGGCGGTCTTGATGATCTGGAAGGACGGCTTAATAGTGTGCGCGGTGGTGTGCGCGGCACCGGATACCATGCCGTCCGCAAGCCCCTTGTGGACCATCATGGTGGCGAAGTAGGAGATGTCCTTCATGGTCTCGCGGGCTTCCTCGATGGAGATGCCCTTCTTCTTGCGCAGCTCGGCGAAGTCGGCAGCGAACTCTTCCAGCAGCTCGGAGTTGAGGTGGTCGATGATGTTCGCCTTGGACAGGTTCAGGCCCTTGCTGTCAGCGCGGCGGGCGATATCGTCGCTGTCACCCAGGATGGTGATGTCGGCGACGTCCTGCGCGAGGAGCTGATCAGCGGCCTCGAGAATGCGGTCATCCTCGCCCTCCGGCAGGACGATGTGGGAGCGCTTCTCCTTGGCACGGTTGAGCAACCAGTTCTCAAACACGGCTGCAGACATGACCTGCTCGGTCTCGGTGGTCAGCGCGGTGTTGATGGCAGCAGCGTCAACATCTGTCACCATGGCGGCGACGGTGGCGCCGAGCTCTTCGATACGCTTCTTCGCCAACTCTGCAACACCATCGGCCGCAGCGACGACGAGCACCGGAACGCCCAGCGTGGATGCGGTGTCGGCGTCGAAGTTGTAGTCACCGGTGCCGACGATCAGGGAGTCACCTGCGGACAGCAGGTCTGCGGACACGATGGCGGAAACGTCAGCCTCGTGCTCGGTGAGACGCACGGGGGTCAGGTTGGATTCCTGAGCCAGCGCATCTACGTCGATGTCGTCGAGGGTGCGGCCTACCGTGGTGATCAAAACGGACCTGTTAGCCATGGGGATCCTTTCGCGTGGGTTGTGCACATTTGACGTGCGTTGTGAGCCGTCGCGCAGTCGTCGCCGCGCGCGACATTGGTCACCAGTGTAGCCACGGCCATGGGCGCGTGCCTGAAAAAATCCGCAGGTGAAACGTGATTCACACTTATCGCGCAGCAGCAGTTCACGTGCGCACGCCGCGAGCCCCCGCTCGTTGCTTTTCGACGTCCCATCCCTCGCACCACTTAGTACGAATGCGATAGAACGAGCGGTCTAGGTATTATTAGCCAAACCGCTACACTGGCAGGTACTAATAACTATCCATCACTATCACCCCCGAGAAGGACACAGCAGTTTCTATGAGCACTCCCCAGGATTCCCTCCGCGTCGCCGTCGTCGGCTCCGGCCCGGCCGGCATCTACGCCTCCGACCTGCTGATCAAGTCTGACCTCGCCCAGTCCGGCGTGGACGTGAAGGTGGACATCTTCGAGCGCATGCCCGCCCCGTTTGGCCTGATCCGCTACGGCGTGGCGCCGGACCACCCGCGCATCAAGGGCATTATCAAGTCCTTGCACAACGTGATGGACAAGCCGGAGATTCGCCTGCTGGGCAACGTCGACGTGGGCACCGACATCACTGTCGAGGAGCTGCAGGAGTACTACGACGCCGTCATCTTCGCCACCGGCGCTGTCGCCGACCGCGACTTGAACATCCCGGGCGCGGAGCTTGACGGCCACCACGGTGCCGCCGAGTTCGTCGGGTTCTACGACGGCAACCCGGACTTCACCCGCGACTGGGACCTCACGGCTGAGAAAATCGCGATTGTCGGCGTGGGCAACGTCGCCCTGGATATTGCGCGCGTGCTGGCCAAGACTGCAGATGAGCTGCACGTCACCGAGATCCCGGACAATGTTTATGAGAACCTGGGCCGCTCCGCCGCGAAGGAGATTCACATCTTCGGCCGCCGCGGCCCGGCGCAGGCGAAGTTCAGCCCGCTGGAGCTCAAGGAGCTGGACCACTCCCCCACCATTGAGGTGATTGTGGACCCGGAGGACATCGACTACGACGAAGCGTCCGAGCAGGCCCGCCGCGACTCCAAGTCCGTTGACCTGATCTGCCAGACCCTTGAGGGTTACGCGATGCGCGACCCGAAGGGTGCCCCGCACAAGCTGTTCATCCACTTCTTCGAGTCCCCGGTGGAGATCACCGGTGAGGACGGAAAGGTCACCGGTTTTATCACCGAGCGTACGGAGCTTGACGGCAACGGTGGCGTGACCACCACCGGCGAGACCACCACCTGGGATGTCCAGGCGGTCTACCGCGCGGTCGGCTATCGTTCCGACGCTGTCAACGGTGTTCCCTTCGACGACTACAAGGCCGTCATCCCCAACGACGAAGGCCACGTGCTTACCGAGCCCGGCGGCGACATCGTCCCGGGCCTGTACGCCACCGGCTGGATCAAGCGCGGCCCCGTCGGGCTGATCGGCAACACCAAATCCGACGCCAAGGACACCACCACGATGCTTATCGACGACTTCCGCAACGGCTCCCTTGAGCTGACCGACAAGCGCGACCCCCAAGACATCCTGGACCTCCTCGCCTCCAAGAACGTCAACGCGACCACCTGGGAAGGCTGGCACAACCTCGACGCCCACGAACGCGCCCTCGGCGAGGCCGAAGGCCGCGAACGCAAGAAGGTCGTCGAATGGAACGACATGGTCACCGCCTCGCACCCGGAATACGAGATCTAGGGGTCTGCGCCGAAACTCTCTACGTGAGGTCACGGTAGCGTGGCCTCGTTTTCGTCTGTCCAGTGCCCACCCTATCTCAGCTAAAGTCAGTGGAGACAGGGGGTAAAACGTGGACCAAATAGATATCTGGCTGCGGGCAGGACAGCTGCTCGTAGCTTTCCTGGGCTTCTTAGGGCTAATTTTGACAATTCACCAAAAGACGGTGAGCGACGCTCGCGCCGAATGGTGGAAACGCTACACGTGGGCAACCGATCTGATTCGCGAGAAAGATGACCAATCGTTCCAGTTAGGCATGTTCCATCTGAACATCTTGGTCGAGAGTCCGCTGGCGACGCGCACGGAGAAGAAGATCATCCAGGATCTAGCCATTGCCGGGTCAAAGAACGATAATGGGGGCACCGACAAGGAGGCCGATGATGACTTCGAAAATGACTAAGGTTGATCGGCAGCGAGAGTGGGCGAAGCTCGCGGTTAAGGCGAGTCAGCAAACCGGCGAGCCTCTTCCCAGCGATTTTTACGAGCGTACGGGATTGCAAAATCCTGATCCGAAACCGGTTCGCAAGCGCTTCTCGCGCTTGTTCGCAAATCGGTCTCGTGCACGGTGAGTACCTTTGATCAGCGCCGGGTGTGCTGTTGATCAACGCTGAGTTAGTGGTTAGTGGTTTTCTGCCAACCGCATGCTTCGACCGTTCCTACTCAGAGGTTGTCTCTAGCCAACTGCGCCAAAAACGATTCTTACGCGGGATCACGCAAGCAACAAAACCAACTGATGCAGGGCCGGGCGGTGAAGTCACGCTATCCGTCCGCGGCGACTGGGGCCAAGTGCGTTGGATTCGTAGCCCGTCATCCCCAACGACGAAGGCCACGTGCTCACCGAGCCCGGCGGCGACATCGTCCCCGGCCTCTACGCCACCGGCTGGATCAAGCGCGGCCCTATCGGGCTGATCGGCAACACCAAGTCCGACGCCAAGGACACCACCACGATGCTTATCGACGACTTCCGCAACGGCTCCCTGGAACTGACCGACAAGCGCGACCCCCAGGACATCCTGGACCTGCTCGCCTCCAAGAACGTCAACGCGACCACGTGGGAAGGCTGGCACAACCTCGACGCCCACGAGCGCGCCGTCGGCGAAGCCGAAGGCCGCGAGCGCAAGAAGGTCGTCGAGTGGAACGACATGGTCGCCGCCTCGCACCCGGAATACGAGATCTAAGTCCCTAGTGCACTAGGATCTAAAGCAAGGTCCCGGCAACTCGCCGGGACCTTTTTCAGTAGACTTTTCTGTCCGACACGACCAGGAAAGCTAACCAGTTCGCCAGTAGCATTGCACTATGGGGAAAAACGCAGACCGTTCGGTCCGGTTGTGCTATTTGGACGAATCAGAGACTACAGATGACTCTTTCTACACTTTCGGCGCGCTGATGTGCAGTCCGGCACAAGCCGTGAACGTTGAGGAAGAGATCAATGAGCTCGGCGACCAATTGCACAGCCGTTATTCAACCGTTCTTCCAAGTCAATCAGAATTTCACGCAGTAGAGATTTTTCACGGCAAAGGCCATTGGCGACAAATCGCCATGGCCGATCGTTTCGATCTCTTCTCCGACATTGTTCAGGTCATCAAAAGGCAGAAGCCTATCTTTGTCACCCGCACGATTGACGAGAATCTCTACCGAGCACGGTATGGAACTAGGGCATTCCCACTTCATCAGCAGACCATGGGTTACATTCTCGAAGAAGTAGAGAAACAGATGCGCAAAAACTACTCCGATGAACGCGCTCTCATTTTCGCAGACGAGCACCACTCAGCTAATGACTCTCGTGCGAACCTACGAGCTGCGAGAGGAAAAGCACTCAAGGGTAAAATTAGTGTCGCCTTGGACCACATCTTTGATACCGCCTATTTTGGCCCATCCGACCACAGCCGCCTATTGCAAGCGGTCGACGTGTGTACATATTTTTACCAAAAGGGACGGTTCTCTGCCCCCATGAACAATGCTTGGGCGAGATCTCAGGTCGAGCACATCTGCTCAGAAGTGGACAGTCTTCTGGAATATGAATATGTGTGGCCCAAGCAGTAGTGAAGGCCCGAGTCCAAGGCTTATGGCCTGCAGGACCTTGAATAATACCCCCGAAATGGGCCGGAGCCGTCCCCTTTCAGGGACGACTCCTGCATGCCCGCGACGTTACACAGGACGACGCCTTTAGTCAAGACTGACACGCCGCCGGCGCTTCAACCAGTGGTAGCCGACGGTGTGCCATAGAACCCGTGTCAGACTAGAACCCGAAGAAGCTGCGGATCCCGCGCCACAGGCGAGCGAGGGCACCTTCGCTGCTGCTACTGCTGCTCTTGTCAGAGCTCCGGTTCTTGCTCTTCTCCGCAGCCTTTTCTTCCTTGGACTCCTTCTCCTGCTGCTCAGGGTCGAAGAGCTCGGACTCGGGCTGAACCTCAGGAGCACCGTTTTCCAACGGAGCTGCCTCCGGGGCGTTCGACGGCGCTTCCTCCGGTGCAGGTGCCGGCCGGACCGCACCATCCTCTACCTCGGGGGTGTCAGCTTCCGGTGCGGGAGGAACTACTCCGCCCTCTACCTCAGGGGCATTTTCGGCCGGTGCCGGCGGCACTGTGCCAGCCTCGACCTCGGGTGCGTCTGCCTCGGGAGCCGGCGGGACAGCGCCCTTGTCGGTGTCGGTGGGCTGCTGAGCGGCTGCACCGATGTGCGGGGAGTAGTTGTAGTCGTGGAAGATGATCTCGTCGGCACCCGCGTTCTTGTGCTCGCTCCTGTTGGCGCCGCTGGTCCACAAGTTGATGCGCAGCTGCTGGGTGCCGGTGTCGCGGGGGACGCGGTGGGTGGAAGTGACGTCGGAAAGCACTTGGCCTTGCTTCGTCTTCGTGATCACGCGCAGGTAGTCCTTCTCCCACTCAGCAATGGTCTGCAGGGTCTGGTGACCGGCCGGGATGTCGAACTCAGCGGGCTTGATGCGGTCCGGGCGTTGAGCCGTGTCCGGGTAGTACGTCACGCCGCCGTGCGGAAGCGGGCGGTTGACCACGCCCCAGCGGCTGATCTCGATGAAGTCGATCTCAGTGGAGCCGTGGGAGTTCTTGTGCACCTCGTCGTACTTGTTCAGCTCGAGCTCCGCCATGTCATACGGGAAGATGCCCAGCACGTTGTGCGGATCCATCTCGTTGAAATCAGCGGAGTACTCAAACGTGTAGGTGCCGTAGCCGGTGGAGTCCACAGCGTTGATCTCCACGCCGCCACGGATGCCCTCGTTGCGAATCTTCAGGTCGCCGTTGGGCAAAGGCGTTGCGCCGTTGACCCACTTCGCGCGGTTGTCAGCGGGGTCCGCCGCCTGCGGGCCACCGAAGTTCAGCTTGCCCTCCGTCTGGCGGACGGCCCACTCGCAGCCGCTCCAGTCGAACGTGGGGAAATCATAGTCAGTGCTGAAACGCCCACCAGTGCGCTGAATGTGCACCGGCACGTCCGCCTGTGCCTGGGCGGGAATTACTGCCAGCGGCGCGACAAGCGCCGCCGCCACGGTCAGGGAAACTACCTGCTTCTTCATGTTCTCTTTCTTCACACGTCGTACCTTCGCACCCAGGAGAACTGGTTGAACTGTCCCCCTGCAGTGACCACCTTCGGGATGAAACCTTAATCCCTCTCAGGAATGGTATATGTTATTCACTGTTAGGTCCACTAAGTAGTTTGACCTTGCATAATACTACGTATTTGCAGCTAGAACGTGTATGACGTTGGCGCCGATGCTTATGCGGTGCGACACGGAACGCAGATCAAAGCATGAAAAAGCGGGCTGATGCTTGGTTGCATCAACCCGCTCTTAGTTTTCGAGCGATTAGCTCTTAGCCGATGAAGTCAGCGACGTCGTCGCCCTTCTCAGTCGCACCGGACGGCACGGACTGAATCGGCTGGCGGCCTTCACCGGGGGCACCCGGCTGGCCCGTCGTGTTCACCACGCTCGGCTCGCCCGGCTCAGGCTTTTCGCCCGGCTGGTCCGGTTCACCCGGCTTACTTGGCTCACCTGGTTTACCCGGCTCACCTGGCTTGCCCGGTTCACCCGGCTTACCCGGAACCGGCGGGTTCGGGTTAGAGGAGCCCGAGTCCTTACCAAACAGCCAGATCAAACCCGGAACAACCGGAACCAAAAGCAGGAGCCACCACAGCTTCTTCTTGTCCCCGGAGCTACCCGGGTTCTCTGGCGTTTCACCAGGGGTGGTGGTCTCAGAAGTGGTCGTCTCCGACGTGGTGGTTTCCTCAGAGGTAGTGGTCTCCTCCGAGGTAGTGGTTTCCTCAGAGGTAGTGGTCTCCTCCGAGGTAGTGGTTTCCTCAGAGGTAGTGGTCTCCTCCGAGGTAGTGGT